>JBEAUK010000092.1:0-47001 GCA_041161465.1 Planctomycetota bacterium
ACCTGGCGGATGTCGTGGATCTGCGAGCCCATGTGGCAGTGCAGCAGCTGGAGGCAGTCCTCCATGCCGCGGCTCTTCAGGTACTCGAGCACCTCGATCACCTCGGTGAGCGAAAGGCCGAACTTGGCCTTCACGCCCGAGCTGTGGCGCCAACGGCCCGCGCCCGGCGTCGCGAGGTTCACGCGCACGCCGATCTTCGGGCGGATCTGGTACTTGTCGGCGTACTTCACGATCAGCCGCAGCTCGGCGAGGTTCTCGATCACGGGGATGATCGTGCGGCCGAGCTTCGCGGCCAGCGTGACGAACTCGATGTAGCGGTCTTCCTTGAAGCCGTTGCAGATGATGAGGCGGTCGGGCGTGTCGCTCGTGAGGCCCATCACCGCGAGAAGCTCGGGCTTGGAGCCGACCTCGAGGCCGAAGCCGTACTGCTCGCCATACTCGCGGATCTCCTGCACGACGCGGCGCTGCTGGTTCACCTTGATCGGGTAGACGGCGTTGTACTTGCCCTTGTAGCCGTTCTCCTTGATCGCGACATCGAAGGCCTCGTGAAGATCCTTCAGGCGGCGATGCAGGAGATCGCTGAAGTGCAGCAGGACCGGGGTTCGGAGGCCGCGCTCGCGCAGACCCTTCACGACTTCGTAGAGGTTCACCTCGCGGCCCGGCGTGCGCGTCGGGCGCACGATCACCTGGCCGTTCTTCGAGATCTCGAAGAAGCCCTTGCCCCAACCGCGGAGGTTGTAGAGATCCGCGGCGTCATCGACGGTCCAGGGATCGATGCCAGCCCGCACGCGGGCGTAGGCGGATGCGGGAGCCGACCCGGGGGTCGACGCGGACGCGGGCGAAGGGGAAACCTGTGACATTGAAGTCGGAGACCGTCCTTTCACGGAAGGCACATGACCCGCGAACGCGGGCCTGTCGGAGGCGAACCCGCGCCGGACTCGATCCGTGCGCGGGCAGAATCGACACTATAGGGCTTTCCCCGTGGGAATCAGCGTGTCGGAAGGAAGAATTCTCAACCACTTTTTCCTTCCCCCGCCCGCCTTCGGAGTCATACTCGGGGCGAGAGAGAGTCCCGTCAGAGTCCCTGTTCCAACGTTTTCGGAGTCCCAAATGTTCCGCGCCCTACGGTCGGTTGCCGTCGCTTCGTCCCTCGCCTCGCTTGCCATCGGATCCGCCGCGATCGCAGGACCGATCTGGGAGGGCGACACCGAGAGCGACGCGAAGCAGAACCCGGATGACGCGCAGGTCATCACGACCGAGGGCTCGGTCGCGCTCATCAAGGGCCGCCTCACGGGCTCCTCGCTGATGGGGAATGTCGACTACATCGACATGTACCTCCTCAACATCTCCACTCCGGCGGCCCTGAGGATCTCGACCGCAGGCGGGCAGTTCGGCGGCGGTGCGGCCTTCAACAGCCAGCTGTTCCTCTTCCAAGCGGTGCAGAACTCGCAGGGGCAGTTTGTGGCGCGGGGCCTCCTCGCCAACAACGACATCTCGGGCGAGAACAGCGGCTCGCTTCTCACGAACGCCGCGAACGACGGATCGCAGTTCGTGCTCGGACAGCCCGGGCTCTACTTCCTCGCGATCACGACGAGCGGCATCAACGCCCGAAACGCAAACGGCGGACCGATCTGGCCGGCGCTCAACCAGCCGGGCGTCAGCAGCTTCGGCAACTTCCAGAATTTCGCGAACTGGGCGGGCGATCCGGCCGGCGGGGCCGGCGACTACGAGATCCGCGTCGAAGGCATCACGGGCGTGCCGGCTCCGGGTGCACTCGCGCTGCTCGGTCTCGCCGGACTTCGCCCCCGTCGTCGCCGCTGAGTTCAACGCGCACCGGCAGACTCAACCGCACGCTCGCTCCTCGCAAGCGCGCTGTTGATTTCTTCAAGCAGCGCCTCGGCCGCTCTCGTCGCCGGCGCGTCGGCGCCCTTGCGCTCACGGAGGATCTCGACCGATCGCTCCGCGTCCACGCGCGCAGACTCCGCGCGTCCGAGGCTGAGCTTCGCGCGGGCGATGTTTCGCAGGCTGATTCCGACGCGGAAATCGTTCGGCTCGACGACCCGCGAGATCGCAGCGTTCGCGGCGATGAACTCCGCGAGGGCTTGCTCGTGGTCTCCAAGCTCCGCGGTGATGAAGCCGCGCGCGCTCAGCGCAGCGGCGTCGAACTCCTCGCGCTGCCGCGTCACCGGCAACCGTGACGCGCGGAGGATCGCCTCGTCGAGCATCTCCCGCGCCTCCTCGAGCCGCTTCTGTCTCCGAATCACGATCGACAGCTGACGGATCAGGTCGACGGTGACGAGGTCGTCGCGCCCCGTGACGGACTCGCGCAACGCGATCGCCTCGCGGTACGCGGCCTCGGACGCGGCGAAGTCCGCGGCCTTCGACTCGCCGACCGGCTGGATGAAGCGCAGGCGAGCCAGCGCGTACGCCGCGTCGGCCATGCGCAGCGCATCGATCTCGCCCCGCGCGAACGCCTCCTTGTAGAGCAGGTAGGAGCGCTCGATAGGCGCGGCCGCCTGATCGATCTTCTCGAAGCCAAGGTGGATCAGCCCCATCGTTCGCAGAAGACGCGCGAGATCGGTCGGGTCGTCGACGAGCGCCTGCTCGAGCGAATCCTCGACATATCCGATGAACTCGGTCGCGAGCATGTCGCTCGTGCCGCGCCCCGTCTCCGGATTCGACTGCTCGAGCGCCGACAGCACCGCGCCGAGCTGGTTCTCCGCCCGCGCACGCGCGGATTCCGCGTTGGCGTACAGCACCGCAAGCGCGATGCCGGAGACAACGATCGTCGCAAGCACGACAGCGCCCGCGGTGGTCGCGATCCAGTGTCGACGGAGGTTGCGCCGAACGACATAGGTCACGCTGTCCTCGCGCGCGAGGATCGGCCGACCGTCGAGCGCACGCGCGAGGTCCTCGGCCAACGCGTCGGCCGTCTCGTACCGTTGCGCGGGGTCGCTCGCGAGCAATCGCAGCGCGATCACATCGAAGTCGCGGTCGATGCCGGGCACGACCGCGCTTGGCCGCTCGGGCGTCCGCATCGTCTTCTGCATGACCAGTTCACCGATCGACTTGGCGCCGTCGAACGGCCGCCTGCCGGTGAGGCACTCGTAGAACACGACGCCCAGCGCATAAAGGTCGCAGCGCGAGTCGATCGCGGTCGGGTCGCCCGCGAGCTGTTCAGGCGCGGCGTACGCGAAAGTCCCGAGGAACTCACCCGCGAGCGTCGTCCCCGAGCCCAGATCCGACTGCTCTCCAGGCACCTCCGCCCGCGCAAGCCCGAAGTCGAGGACGCGCGGCACCCCGTCGCGGTCGACGAGGATGTTGCCGGGCTTGAGGTCGCGGTGGATCACCCCGCGCCGATGCGCGTAGGCGATCGCGTCCGCGACGCGCTGCAAGAGCGCCGCGATGGCGCGCGCATCGAGTGCCAGCCGCCGGACATACTCGTCAAGCCGCTCGCCGTCGACGAGTTCCATCGCGAACCATGGCTCGCCATGTCGCGAGATCCCGCTCTCGTACAGCGTCACGATGGAGGGATGCCGAAGCGCCGCCACGACCTCGACCTCGCGCTCGAAGCGCACGCGCTGGTTCGCCGACGCAAATCGCCCGCCAAGGAGCATCTTGACCGCACAGGCGCGTCGGGTCGCCAACTGCTCGGCCTTGAAGACGGCGCCCTGTCCGCCGCGGTGGATCTCCTCTCCGATTCGATAGCCGGGGATCATGTCGCCCGCGGCGACGCCACCCGCGGCGGATTCCGCCGAGAGCTGCGCGGTCGATCCGCCCGACGCCGAACGATCGCTCCGCGCCGGCACCTTGGCGAACTCTCCGAGAAACGCGTTGTCTGCCGCGAAACGCTCGACCGCCTCGCTGCAGCGGCGGCAGATCACCAGATGCGGCGCCAGCCGCTCGTCGACCGGGACACTGCGATCGCTCCTCGCGATCGCAGCGAGCTCGAGCGCCTCGCGCGAGAACTTCCCGCAGCCTGCGGGCAGCTCCATCGCCTGCGTCTCGTCCGAAAGTCCGCTCAAGCCCCGAGCCCCGCCGATGGCCGCTTGCCCGTCGACTCCCAGTCGCCGGGCGCCTCCTCGTACTCCTGCTCGAGGCGCAGCACGATCTCGCGCAGCTTCGCGGCCACGCGACTCTTCGCGAGATACACATCGTGCGCGCTCATCCCGAGTTCCTGCGCCACCACCGCGACCGACAGCCCGTGGTAGACGAGCATCTCGAACGCCTGCACGGTCTTCGGATCGGTGCGCGAGCGCGTCTTGAGTTCATCGAGCGCCGCCGCAAGCACGGCACGCCGGCGCTCCGCCTCGTAGACCTCGCTCACAGACTTCTCGTCGTCGAGGTCGACCATCGCGCTCTCGCCGCGCTCGACCCGTGCGGTGCCGGCGCGCCGGCGCATGTCGAGCATGCGGTACCGCGCGATCGTCACGAGCCACGCGCCGAGACGGCCGCGCGTGCGGTCGTACCGCCCCTCGCGGTACTCCTCGACGAATCGCACGATCGTCGCCTGCGCGATCTCGGCGGCGTCGTTGTCCTTCAGCCCGCAGTTGCGGGCGAAGCCGACGAGAATCGGCCGATAGCGGCGGTCAAACGACTCCCACGCGGCTGCGTTGGCCGGATCGAGAAGCCCTGTCAGGAGCGCCGTCGTCGTGCGGTCAAGATCCATGGGCGCATCCTACCAAGGCGATCCACCCGCCCCGAGTCAGCCCGAGGCGCCCGTTCCGCGGAGGCTCTCGGCGATCGCGGTCTCATGCACCCGCATCGAGAGGACATCGAGCGCCTGTTTCGCGCGGTGGAACGCGTCGGCGTCGACGGAGCGAGGGTCGTTCACCGCACGCTCGCAGAAGCCGCGCACCCCAGCCATCGCGTCCTCGAGTTCGGCGACATATCCAGGTTCGAGGCGCGTGCGCACCCGCGCGAGCGCCTCTCCGATCCACTTGAGGTCGAGCTCGGAGTGGACGCGCAGGTCGATGACCCGATGCAGCGTCATGTCGGCACGCGCATGCTCGACGCTCTCCCGCTCGATCCGATCGACCTCGTCATTGGTGAGGCCGTAGCTCGGCACGACTTGGATCGATGCCTCGCGCCCGCTGCGCTTCTCGAGCGCCTTGACGGCAAGCACGCCGTTCTGGTCGACGAGGAAGCTGACATCGATCTGCGGGATTCCCGCAGGCATCGGAGGGATGCCGCGCAGATCGAAGGTGCCGAGCGACCGGCAATGTTCCGCAAGCTCGCGCTCGCCCTGCACGACATGGATCCGCACGCTCGTCTGTCCATCTTTCGAGGTCGAGAAGTGCTCGTGCGCCTTCGCGGGGATCGGGCTGTTGCGCATCACGAGCTTCGCAACCGCGCCGCCAACCGTCTCGATTCCAAGCGAAAGCGGAATGACATCGAGGAGCAGCAGATCGCGGCGGCCGCCTGCGACGATCGCGGCCTGCACGCTCGCGCCCAGCGCGACGACGCGATCGGGGTCGAGCGCGAGATAGGGCTCGCGGCCGAAGTGACGCGAGACCGCCGCGCGGACAGCCGCAAGCCGCGTCGAGCCGCCCACGAGCACCACACGGTCGATCTCGGCCGCGGTCGTCTGCGCATCGCGCATCGCGCGCGTGCACGCGGCCAGCGTGCGTGTCACGAAGGGCTCCGCGATCCGATCGAGTTCCTCGCGCGTCAGCGCGCAGGCGCGGGCGCCACCCTGAAGCGCCACCTCGACCGATGCCGAGGCCGCATCACCGAGCAGAACCTTGGCGCGCTCCGCGGCCTCCACCACAAGCGCCCGGTCGAGGCCATCGGCCGCGAAGCCGTCGCGCTCCATCCAGTGCGCCGCGATCGCGCGATCGATGTCGTCGCCGCCAAGCGCCGTGTCGCCGGCCGTGGCGAGCACTTGGAAGCAGTCGGCGCCCGATCCGCCCTCGGCGCTTGGCACGATGTCGAGCACGGTGACATCGAAGGTTCCGCCACCAAGGTCATACACCGCGATCCGCTCGCCGCGGTTGGACTGCCCGAGTCCGTAGGCGAGGCTGGCGGCGGTCGGCTCGTTCACGATCCGCACGGCCTCGAGACCGGCGAGGCGCGCCGCGTCACGGGTCGCCTGGCGCTGGGCATCGTCGAAGTAGGCGGGCACGGTGATGACCGCGCGGTGCACGGCCGTCCCGAGATCCGCCTCCGCGACCCTGCGCAGCTCGCGCAGAATCTCCGCGGCGACCTCCTGCGGCAGGACCACCCGACCACCCACCTCGAGCGCAGCAAGCCCGCGCGGCCCCTCCACGAGCGCGGCTGAGCCTCCGGCGGCAAATGCGGCTGTCTCGCGCGCCGAGCGCCCCATGAGGCGCTTGGAACTGGTCACGGTGCGCGCAGCGTGCTCGGCGCGCCCGCTCCGGGCCGCCTCACCAACCACCACGGTCCCGTCGGCTCCGTACCGAACCACGGAAGGCACGATTCGGCCCTCGGCGCCGCCTCCGAGCACCCGCGGGCCGGCGTCGGAGCAGTACGCCACCAGCGAATTCGTGGTCCCGAGATCGATCCCGACGATCGGGTCGGGCGCGACGGGCTTGCGCTGGTGCTGGGCGCTGGGGGCTGACTCGGGCATGAGGGTCGCGGATGGTACGACATCGCGCCGACCGCTATTCCCCCGGGGAACTGGAGCGCCCGCGGCGGTGAAGAGGCGAGTTTGAAGGGGATTTTCGTGGGGTGAATGCTCCAGAAACGGCAAAGTGCCTGCTAGAAAGGGTTCCCCTGCGGCGAAGATCAGCAGGCGGGCGTACTTTCGTCCCGTCCGGGGTGCCAGCGACCCCACGCGGACTCGGCAGTCGGAGCCGACCCGCGCACGATTCGGAGTCACCTACCACCGCGCGGCTGAGTTCCCGCTCACGGTTGTCGGCAACCACATCACGAGAAATGAAGGTCTGGCCATGAAGCAGTCGTCCGCTCGCCCGTCCGTTTTCCACGCGGGTCTCAATCCTGTCGCTGTCGCGGCTGCGTTCTCGCTTCTTTCCACCGCGTACGCCGGCCCGAGCTGGGACAAGGACTACCTCGAAGACGCAGGTCAGACCGCCGAAAGCGCGCAGACGATCACCAGTCAACTCGCGCCGATCATCGTGGTCAGCGGCCGACTCACCGGCAGCGGCTTCATGAACAGCGACTTCGTCGACATGTACCAAGTCCAGATCACGAGCCAGACTTGGGTCTCGATCTCGACCGCTGGCGGCGCCCTCGGTGGCGGCGCGGATTTCGATACGCAGCTCTTCCTCTTCCGGCGCAAGGGCGGCAACGGGAACAACGCTCGCGCCGTCGCGCTGAAGGGCAACAACGACGCCGCACCAGGAAACAACGGATCGCGACTTGGTGAAGGCCCCGATCCAAACAGCAACGCCGTGCTGCTTACGCCCGGCTTCTACTACCTCGCTGTCAGCGGCGTCGGAACCGAAGCCTTCGCCGACGATGGCGCGCTGATCTGGCCCGACCTTGGACAGCCTGGGCAGACCATCAACGGCAACGAGCGCTTCCTCCAGGATTGGTCGGGAAGCGGCGAGGTCGGCGAGTACTCGATCCGGCTGCAGATCGCCTCGGGCGGTGCGCTGCCGAGCCCTGGCGCGCTTGCGCTGCTCGGACTTGGCGCGGCGACCTCGCGCCGCCGCCGTCGCTGATCAAGAGCTGATTTCCATGAACTATCGCGGGCTCGCCGCGGACCTGGCCGCGCGGATTCTCGCGAGGATTTCCGACGCCTCGCGTGTCCACTGCGCATCGGCGCCCTTCCGCTCCGTCAGAATCGAGACCGCCTCCGCGGCGTGGCGCTCGGCGGAGTCGAGCATTCCGACCGCCGCCTCCGACTGCGCGAGGCTCGAGAGCGTTCGACCGCGTCGATAGTCGTTGTCCGGCAGGATCTCGCTGAGCTCGTCGAGGATGATTCCGAACGCCTCGATCGCGCGACGATGGTCGCCCGACTCGGACGAGAGCACCGCCTGCCCGTTCAGGATGCCCGCCTTCACGCGCACGGCGTCCTTCGTCGGGGGAAACGAACTCGCCCGCGCAAGCGCCTCCTCCAGCAGGTCGTAGGCCTCGTCCGTGCGTCCCTGCCGACGAAGCACGCTCGCGAGTTGCCGCTCGAGCTCGACCGTCTCGACCGCGGTTGTTCCGAATGCAGCCTGCCGAAGCCCGATCGCGCGGCGATACGCATTCTCTGATCCCACGAAGTCTTGATCGAGGAAGAGCTGTCGCGCGAGCGCGAGCTCTGCCTCGGCCATGCTTCCGGCACCAATCCGACCGCTGTCGTAGGAGTGCGAGAAGTACTCGTACGAAGACAGGATGGCAGCGCGCGAACGATCCGGGTCGTCAAACCCGAGCTGGATGACGCCGAGCGTCTTCAGCATCTCCGCAAGAACCTCGGGCTCGTCAGAGAGCTCTGCACGCACTTCCGTCTCGACGAGCGCGAGGAAGTCGCGCACATTCATCGCGCTCGAGCCCTGCCCCTCCTCGGGATTCGCGGAGGCGAGCGCCGCGCCGAAGGTCGAGTAGGCCCGCTTCACGCGTTCCTGCTCACGCTCCGCGCGCGCGAGCGCAAACGCCAGCGCCACGCTTGCCCCGACCACCGTCAGCAGAAACACAGCCGCCGCACCCGAGGCGAACCAGTGGCGACGCACGGTCTTGGTGACGACATAGGCGAGGCTGTCCTCGCGGGCGAGGATCGGCCGGCCATCGAGGTAGCGCTCGAGATCCTCCGCAAGCGCGGCCGCCGTCGCGTATCGCCGCGAGGGATCGGGCGCGAGAAGGCGCAGGACGATGACATCGAGGTCGCCGTCGACCGCACGACCGCGCGATGCCGCCAGCACGCTCGGGCGGCGAGTCGCGCCCGTTGTCTTCTGCGCGACGAGCTCCGCGATCGACTTCGCGCCCTCGAAGGGACGCTGCCCCGCAAGCAGCTCGAAGAAGAGCACGCCGAGCGCGTAGAGATCGCACCGCGAGTCGATGAGCGAAGGATCGCCCGCCAACTGCTCGGGCGCCGCGTACGCGAAGGTGCCGACGAACTCGCCCGCAAGCGTTGATCCGGAGCGCGGATCGTTCGCCTCGGCGCCAGTCGCGCTGCGCGCAAGGCCGAAGTCGAGGATGCGCGGCGCTCCATCCTGGTCGATGAGGATGTTGCCGGGCTTCAGGTCGCGGTGGATCACGCCTCGCCGATGCGCGTAGGCGACCGTGTCCGCCAGGCGCCGCATGATGTCGGCGATCGCGCGTTGGTCCGAGTTCGTGCGACGAACGAAGTCGTCGAGGCGCTCGCCCTCGACGAACTCCATGGCGAACCAAGGCTCACCATCGCGCGACAGACCGCTCTCATACAGGGTGACGATGCCCGGGTCCCGAAGACCCGCCACCACCTCGACCTCGCGCTCAAAGCGCATGCGTTGCGCTGGGGTTGCGAAACGCCCACCGAGGAGCATCTTGACGGCGCAGGTGCGGCGCGTGGCAAGCTGCTCGGCGAGATAGACAGCGCCCTGGCCTCCGCGATGGATCTCCCGCTTGAGGCGGTAGCCCGGGATCTCCTCGGCCGCGGCGCCGGAGGCCTGTGCGCGCGCCATCGGCTCGGGTCGAGCAGCCTGCGCGAGCTCGGTGAGCAGCGTGTGTTCCTGCGCCAGCTGCCCGACGGCGTCGAGGCATGTCCTGCAGATCACGAGGTGGGTTGAGGTGCGCTCGTCGAGCTCGACCGAGCGGTCCGTGCGCGCGATCGCAGCGAGCTCAAGATGCTCGCGGGGCAGTCGGCCGCAACCGATCGGCGGGCCATCTGCTTCTTCCATCGAATCGGTGTCGATGCTCTGCGGCACGCCGATGCTCCTCAACCGCCAAAGGCCGCCGAAGGCCGATTGGGCGACGACTCCCACTCATCGGGTGCTTCCTCGTACTCCTGCTCGATCCGCGAGACGATCTCGCGGATCCGCGCCGCGACACGGCTCTTGGCGAGGTAGACCTCCTGCGGCTGCATGCCAAGGTCGGCCGCGACTGCCTGCACGCTCATGCCGTGGTAGTACAGCAGCTCGAACGCGCGGATCGTCTTCGGATCGGTCTTCGTCTTGTCGCGAAGCTCCTGAAGCGCCTCGCGCAGGATGGCGAGGCGCCGCTGCGTGTCGTAGGCATCGCCCACCGAACGATCGTCATCGAGGTCGACGATGGCGCTCTCCCCTTGGGCGATCTGCATCGGGCTCTTCTTGCGCCGCATGTCGAGCAGCCGGTACTTCGCGATCGTCACGAGCCAAGCACCCAGCCGACCGCGATCGCGGTCGTACTTGCCCTCGCGGTACTGCTCGATGAAGCGGACGATGGTCGCCTGCGCAATCTCCGCGGAATCATGGTCTGAGAGGCCGCAGCTTCGGGCGAATCCGATCAGGATGGGGCGGTACCGCCGATCGAACGCCTCCCACGCAGCCGAGTTCGAGCTGTCGTGAAGTGCCGCGAGAAGCGCGGTCGTGGTCCGATCAAGATCCATGGCGCCCATCGTACGGAGAGTTCGCAGCTCTTCCGCCGAAGGTTGTGGGTGAATGGGCGAAAGCGGGCGACTTCCTGCACCGACGCGCTTGAGAGGGCGTGCCGGCGCCTCGGAGACGCCCGTCGGTTCCGATAGCGCTCAAATCGTGAACGATCGGTTGTTGAGCTCGCAGGTCAGCAGGTACTCGCCGAGCGGATTGAGACCGAGATCGGTCTCCGGGACGGCAATCTCCTCGCTGGCCGGATCGAACGCCCGGCCATCCGCGGCACCCGCGGGAGCCTGGACGCGCGCAAGCGACCGAACCAGCCGCTCTCGTACCCGATGCTTGCTCTCGATCGCCTCGGCGAGGTGCACGATCGACGGGGCCTCGTCCGCGATGTCAGCCGGCGGCGAGCGGTCCGTCGTCGGATGTGCGGGCTCGTGAGCGTCCGATGAGCTGCTTGAGTTTCGAGAGTCCACGGTGCTTCCAGTTGTTGATGGTCGACACGGGCACACCAAGCGATCGGGCCGCGGCTTGATAGTCGAGGCCTTCGCACACGATCAGGCGGACCGCTGCCTGCTCCTCTCGCGTCAACTGCCCAAGCACTGCCGCCAACTGCGCCGAATCGATCGGAAGGTCGGTCCGAGCCTGTTCGCCCGTGACCGACCTCTCTGAACTCTCGCCTCGTCGCTCGCCCATTCCGTGCAGCCCGGAGACGATTCCGGATTGCTCGAGGACGCGCCTGTACCTCAGTGCTCGTTCATGCCGCCGCTTGAGAAGGTTCTCAGCGATCCGCAGGAGATAAGCGACTGAGATCGTCATCCTTTCGAGATTTTTGACACGGAAGAGACGAACAAATGCCTCATGGGCAACTTCCTCGGCCTCTTCGTCGCGGACGAATCGCCGGCTGAAGCAGAACACCCTGTGGTAGTACGACTTGTAGAGCTCGCCCACGATGCAGGCGCGCGCCGCCTCGTCTGCGACAAAGGGGTCGGCTGGCGCGTCGGACCCCTCGGGGAGGCTGGTCCGGTCGCGCAGATGGTGAGCGGTTCCATGCTCGTCCACGGGCGGCCACTCTACGCGGGCGCCCCGTGAACTTGATCGCGAATCCGCGCCCGGATCGGGAATCGCGGTTCGAGTGCGCAGGTTTCGCGCATCCTGCGGGGTCATCCACGCCATTGGGGCAGGCGGAAGCGACCTTCGCGCCTGGGCTGTACGCATCTCCGGTTGCATGAACCGACTCCTTCAAGCAGTTCCGAGGCGACTCGCGCAGCAACAGCCCCCGCCGTCGCGCCGCCATTCTCGGACTTCCATCCACTCGATCCATCCACTCACGCCATCCACGGCATCCACCCGCCGTGCCTTGAGGAACCTAGGCCACGCGCCCCCGCTTTCGGCCGGTTTCCGATTTTCCCGTGCTTCGGCTGCCTCGCGCAGTTCCTGCGCCCTCAGACCACCAGAAGAAAGCACCCGCGCAGAGGCAACGCGCGGGCACTCGGAGAGTTTCGATGTTGGGAGCGGCCGAATCGCTCGGAAACGACGAGACTCCCGACCGGCCGGTCGGGAGCTCTCGTCCATGGTCGCTGCCGCGCAGACGCATCCTTGCTCCGCGAGACATCGCCCCGCCGCGCAATCCATCGCGCAGCGTCCTGTCATCCACCGCTGTTCACCGCAGAAGCGGCGCGCAGCGATCTGGGTTGTTTGATCGGACCGCGTTCCATGCGATCCGGACGCGCGCTTCCTTGCGCGGCGCAACAGGAAAACCCGCAACACGCGCCGTCCCTTTCGAGCAAGCGTGAACTTTCCCTGTTCGGCGATTCTTCGTCCGCAGGATCAGCGTGTGCGCGGCCCGGCCTCGGGCTGCGCCTCGATGACATCTCGGAACTGGCGCATCGAGAGCTCGGCCAGCCACGCGCGCAACGCATCGACCGACGCATCGCCGCCGAGGACGGTGAAGCTCCAGCGCGTGCGTCCCTCGCGCACCGTGAGCTCAGATCGCGGCTCGCCCGCGCCCGACTCGTCGGGACGCGACGCGTACCCGGTCGCGCGCACGAGTTCGACGAACCGCGCGACGTCGGCATCGCTGAGCGGTGCGCGAAAGGTCGTCTCGCGATCGCGTGCCTTGAGACCACCCGATGAACGGAAGTCCCCCTCGCGCGTCACGCGGTAGTACGCGGTGCGCTGCTCGGATGCCTCGCTCCACATGTACTCAAGCTCGAGACCGCTCGTGCGATCGATCTTGACGGCCTCCGGACCGCAGCCGACCTGCATCGCGGCGACGATGCACGCGATCGCGCAGAGCACGATGCGCCACGCGCGCGTCACTTGGAAGGCTCCTTCGCAGGCTCCGACGCCGGCGCGAACCGCGCGTAGGGGTCGGCACCGAGGTCGTAGCGCAGCGGAAGCTCCGCAGTCTCGGCGAGCGCTTCGTCGCTTGCCCAACCGAGCGAGGCGATCGCACGGATCGCACGGCGGAGCGCTGGCTGATCCTCGCCGCCCGGCGTGTAGCGGCGCACGAACGCAAAGCGCTCGCCGTCGGCATGGACCTCGAGCGTGGCGAGGATCTCGCCCGCCGTCGGCTCGAGCAACTTCACATTGGTCCGGGTATCGGCGAGCGTGGGATCGGTGAAGCCCGAGCTCGCGAGGATGCCCCACAGATCCGCCATCTGCTCGCGCGACAGCTTGCGCACGCGCGCCGGACGCAGCCGGTCCTCCGGCACGCGATCGGTCTCTCCGTGAAGCGAGCCATCTGGCAGCAGCACAAAGCGCGCGCGGCGCTCCTCGACCTTGGCACGGTCGCTGACCGTGCGCCCGGGAGAGACATCGACCTCGACCCAGAGATCGGCGGGGACGCGGCCGATCGGGTCTTCAGCGCCCGTCGTGCGCGCGGGCGATGCGCAGCCCGTCAGTCCGACGGGTACGAGCGTCGCGACGGCGATCGCGGCGGCGACGACGGCGAGCGAGCCCTTGGAACCCTTGCGACGCGTCGAATTCATGCGGGGAAGGTACCCGAACAAAGCCGCCTTGAGCCGCTACCCTGCGGCTCTATGCGCACGAGCGTGCTCTGGCTGAACGACTATCTCGACCGCCCCGCGGATGCCGCCGAACAGGCCGCAGCGCTGACCTCGGCTGGGCTCCCGTTCGATGGCGGCGACGCCGCCGAGAACGGCGAGGCGTGGCAGGAGATCGAGACGACCTCGAACCGTGGCGACTGCCTGTGCCATGTCGGCATGGCGCGCGAGGTCGCGGCCGTCACCGGACGCAACCTGAGATTGCCGCCCGCGTCGCCCAAGTCGGGTGGCGGTCGCGCCGAGGACCGCATCCGCGTCAGCAACCACGAGCGCGCGCTCTGCCCCCGCTACACGGCGCGTGTCATCACTGGCGTCAAGGTCGGACCAAGCCCGGAGTGGTTGCAGCGCCGCCTGATCGCGATCGGCCAGGTGCCGCGCAACAATGTCGTCGACGCGACGAACTTCGTCCTGTTCGAGCTCGGCCAGCCGACCCATGTGTTCGACCTCGCGACGCTCGCAGGCGGCGAGATCCACATCCGCCGCGCGAAGGACGGCGAGGCGTTCCTGCCGCTCGGCTCCGGCGCCAAGGAATTCAAGCTGGTCGCCGGCGACCTCGTCATCGCGGACCGCGATCGCCCCGTCGCGCTCGCGGGCGTGAAGGGCGGCGCGCTCGCAAGCGTCACCGAGGCAACCACGGACCTCGTGCTTGAGGCAGCGACCTTCGATCCGGTCAGCGTGCGCAACACGAGCCGCAGGCACGGCATTGCGTCGGACTCGTCGTATCGCTTCGAGCGCGTGGTGCACCCTGCCGAGATCGACCCCGCTGCAGATCGCCTTGCAGCGCTCATCCTCGAGATCGCAGGCGGAACGCTGCTTGAGGGCGTCGTCGCCGATGGCGCGCCGATTCCTGCGCCACGCGCGATCGCGCTGCGTCCGGCGCGTGCGCGCCAGATCCTCGGATTCGACATCCCGACCGCGCGCATGGTCGAGCTGCTCTCCACGCTCGGATTCTCTCCACGCGTCGAGGGCTCGGGCGCGGGCGAAGTGATCCACACGACGGCGCCCGCGCGACGCGTCGATGTCGAGCGCGAGATCGACCTCATCGAGGAGATCTGTCGGCTCAACGGGCTCGACGCAGTTCCCGTGGCCGACTCGCTTCCGATTCGGGTCGCGCGCCAGAACCCGGTCGAACGCGGCACGCGCGCAGTCAAGGACCTGCTCGTCGGCATGGGATTCGTCGAGACCGTCACCCACTCGCTCGTCGCGGAGAAGGCGGGCGCGGCGTTTCTGCCGCAAGGCGCGACGCTGCTGAAGGTCGAGGACGAGCGCGCGGGCGGCGAGCCAGCGCTTCGACCGAGCGTGGTCACGAGCCTCCTTCGCGTGCGGCGCCACAACGAGGATCAAGGTGCCGCGCAGTTGCGGCTCTTCGAGTGCGCAAGCGCCTTCCACTTCGGTGCGCACGGACACATCGAGCGTCCGACCATCGCCCTGCTCGCCGACGCGCCGGCGGAGGCGCGCGACGCACAGGGCGCCTACCGGCTGATGCGCGGCGTGGTCGAGCGCGTGCTGCAGCTCGTCGCCCCGCGCAGCGCTCCGGTGGAGTTCGCGCCGCAAGCCTCAGGCGGCGCCCCGTGGCTGTCCGTCGGCGCGCGCGTGATCGTGAACCATGTGGATGTCGGCTGCGTCGGCATCGTCGACGCGCGCGTCGCGAAGTCCCAAGGCATCGAGCGCCCCACCGCCGCGGCGGAACTCGAGCTCCGCGGACTCCTGTCTGCGTTTCCTCCGCAGAATGCGGCGGTCGATCTGCCTGCGTTCCCCGCCGCGGATCGCGACATCTCCGCGATCGTTGCGGAGACGGTGCGCTACGGCGACATCGAGCGCGAGATCCGATCGCTCAAGCTCGCGAACCTCGAGCAGATCGCGTTCGTGACGACCTTCCGCGGCAAGCAGATCGGCGAAGGCAAGAAGAGCGTGTCGCTGCGCCTCGTCTTCCGCAAGCATGACGGCACGATGACGAGCGAGGCGGCCGACGCGTCGGTGGATCGCGCGATCCGGCATCTGCGCGAGGCGCTCGGCGCAGAGGTGCGCTCGTGAGCATCGATCTTGCCTCGATGCCCCTCGGCGGATACCTCGACGCACTCGCAGCCGCGCAGCCCGTTCCGGGCGGCGGCGCCGTTGCAGGCGTCACGCTCGCGCAGGCGAACGCACTTGGCTCGATGGTGGTCGGCTACGCGATCGGGAAGCCGAAGTTCGCGGCGCATGACGCCGTGCACCGCGCCGCGCACGAGACCTTCGAACGGAATCGCCGCACAGCGCTCGAACTGGCGGTCGAAGACGCGAAGGCATACGAGCACCTGAATCGTCTCTGGAAGCTTCCGAAGGGCGATCCGCTGCGCGCCGGATTCGACGCCGCCGTGCTCGAGGCGATCCGCGCACCCGAGGAGAGCCTCGCGCTCGCGAAGTCGACGCTCGACGCGCTCGAACTCCTCGTCGGGACCACGAGCGCCTCGCTTGCAAGCGACCTTCGCATCGCGATCGATCTCGCCTCCGTCGGCGCGCGCGCCGCGCAGGAGAACGTGCGCATCAACCTTCCATCGGTCGCCGACGAGTCGGCGCGCACGGCGATCTCGGCGCGCACCGAAGCCACGCTGGCCGCGTGCGAATCGAAGGCGCGCGAACTGGCTGCGCGAGCGTGAACAAGCGCTGAACGGAGCGGCCGCAGCCGCGACCCGGACTTCACGACGCGCCCGCAGCACCAGAGGGAGCGGCCGCAGCCGCGACCCGGACTTCACGACGCGCCCGCAGCACCAGAGGGAGCGGCCGCAGCCGCGACCGCTCCAACTCAATGCTCCACGCGATGCCCCAGGTATTCCGACACCTCCGCGACCTTCGCGGCCACCGTCGCCTCGTCGCGTGCCTCGAGGTTGAGCCGCAGCAACGGCTCGGTGTTGGACATGCGGATGTTCGCCCACCATTCGCCGGCGTCGATCGACAGGCCGTCGAGCTCGTAGGTCTTCGCACGCGGAAACGCCGCCTTGAGCCGCTTCAGCGCGCCGAGCTTGTCCTCGTTCTCGAAGTTGATCTCGCCCGACTGGACATAGCGCCTGCATGGCGCGATCAGCTTTGAAAGCGGCTGCCGCGCGCCCGCGAGCGCACTGACGACCGCTGCAAACGCGCGCGCTCCCGAGTCGGTGTTCCACATGTCGGCGAAGTAGAAGTGCCCCGACAGCTCGCCGCCGATCGAGCCGCGCGATTCCGCGAGCTTCGCCTTCATGAAGACATGGCCGACCTTGCTCTCGACGGGGACGCCGCCGTTCTCGCGGATGATCTCCGCGACGCTGCGCGAACTGCGCAGGTCGAACACCACCGCGGAACCGGGCGCGCGCTCGAGCGCGTCGGCGACAAGCCATCCGAGCAACAGGTCGCAGCCGATCGGCTGGCCCTTCTCATCGAGCACGATGCAACGGTCGGCGTCGCCATCGAAGCAGAAGCCGGCATCGAAACCGCCCTTCGCCATCACGGCCTGCAGGTCGCGCAGGTTGGCGGCGACGAGTGGATTCGGTTCGTGCACGAACTCGCCCTTCGAGTTGTCGAAGTAGAGCGGCTCGATCGCGAGGCCCTTGATGCCGTCGAACACCTTGGGAACCATCGTTCCCGCCATGCCGTTTGACGCGTCGATTGCGATCTTGAGCGTGCGCTCGCCCGACAGGACCCGCGGATCGATGAACGAACGCAGGTGCTCGCGGTACGCGCTCCAGAGATCGCGCGGCTCCTCATGACCGCCAAGCGGCTTGACCTTCTCGCGCTCGACCATCGCGGCGAGTCGCTGGATCTCGGCGAGGCCGGTGTCCTGTCCGACCGGCTTTGCGTGGCGCTTCGAGATCTTGAAGCCGTTGTAGTTCGCCGGGTTGTGCGACGCCGTCACCTGCACGCCGCCCGCGCAACCGAGATGGTTGATCGCGAAGTACACGAACGGCGTGTCCACGAGACCGAGGTCGATCACGCTCGCGCCGGCGTCGCGCATGCCCTGACGAAGTTCCTTCGAGAGGCTCGGAGAGCTCTTGCGCATGTCCCGGCCGACGCAGATCGTCCGCGACATCGGGTCGACCGCGCCCGCATCGGCCGCATCCTTGAGGAGGTACTGGGCGGTGGCGTATCCGACCTGCCAGGCGATCCCCTCGTCGAGGGGCTTCGGATAGGTGGCGCGGATGTCGTAGGCCTTGAAGACTTTGGCGAGCATGGGGTGTTTTCTATCGGACGCAGGGGCGGTCGCGCTTGCAGGATCCTTCCGTCCTGTTCAGATTTGCCCCATGGTGGCGAGGCGGGCTGGAGCCCTCCAAATCGGCCGCCGATTTCGGTACACTCTTCGATCCTCGACGCCTCGGCGGCGAGGGATCCCGCGCGGCGAGCGTTCGCCGGCGGAAACGGGCGGCGACCGTGGCAGCGCCGACCTTCTCTGAGACGCGACTCGGGATCTCCCGATCGCACCCCACAAGCGCCCTAGGACGGGCGGGTCGCCACCCCGCTGCGTCGGTGTCGCTGGAGAGCAAACATGGCTTCTCTTGTTCAGGAACTCATCGAGGCAGGCATTCACTTCGGGCAGCGTCGCAGCAACTGGAACCCGAAGATGGCGCCGTACATCCACGGCATTCGCAACCAGATCCACATCGTGGATGTGCGCGAGTCGATCAAGGGCCTGCTCCTCGCCAAGCGCTTCATCGAGAAGACCGTCGGCGAAGGCAAGGATGTCTGCTTCGTCGGCACCAAGCGCCAGTCGCGCGGTCCCATCGAGCAGTACGCCGCCGAAGTCGGCATGCCGTTCGTGACCGAGCGTTGGCTCGGTGGCACGCTCACCAACTTCCGCACCATCCGCGAGCGTCTCAAGCGCCTCGATGAGCTCGACCGTCTCGTCGAGACCGGCGAGATGAAGAACTACTCGAAGAAGATGGAATCGCAGCTGATGCGTGAGCGCAAGAAGATCCAGCGCAACCTCGGCGGCGTCCGCACGATGACCAAGCTTCCCGCTGCGCTCATCGTCGTCGACACCAACCGCGAGAAGAACGCGCTCCTCGAGGCGCGCTCGCTCGGCATCCCGACGGTGTGCCTCGTCGATACCGACGGCGACCCCGATCTCGTCGACATCCCGATCCCGGGCAACGACGACTCGATGCGCACCATCGACATCGTCATCCGCGAGCTCTGCGATGCGGTGAAGAAGGGCAAGGAAGGTCGCGCGACCTCGGCGGGCGAGAGCCCCGTCGGCGAGGGCCGCGAAGGCGGTCGTGGCGAAGGCCGTGGCGAGGGCGCTCCCTCTCCCGCGCGTCGCCGCTCGTCGCGCGCCAAGTTCCGTGCCGACGATGGCGCCCCCGTCGCGACCTCCGAGCCGACCGAAGGCGCGTGAGCGTCGTCCGGATCGGATTTGAGTCAAGAGCCAACCATTGAACGCCGCGCCGCGCGCGCGGGCGATTAGAAAGAGATTCCCATGAGCACGATCAATATCAGCCCGAAGGATGTCATGAAGCTCCGCGACCGCACCGGTCTCGGCATGGGTGACTGCAAGAACGCCCTCGTCGAGGCGAAGGGCGACATGGATGCCGCTGAGAAGCTCATCCGTGAGAAGATGAAGGGCAAGATGGATGCCCGCACCGACCGCGCCGCTGGCGAGGGTTGCGTGTCGATCGCGATCGCTGGCGGCAAGGCCGCGATCGTCGAGATCCGCTCGGAGACCGACTTCACGGCCCGCAACGATGAGTTCCGCGCCATGGCGGCCGATGTCGCCAAGATGGCGCTCGGCCACAACGCCGGTGCGGTGACCGCCGACAAGGCGATCATCGACCGCGTCGATGTGGTGCGGCTCAAGACCGGCGAGAACATCTCGTTCTCGCGCGGCGAGGTGCTCTCGGGCGGCTCGTTCGCGAGCTATGTCCACCACGACGGCAAGCTCGGCGTGATCCTCCAGTATGAGGGTGGCGAGATGCCGGCCGACATCGGCACGGGCATCTGCCAGCACATCGCTGCGATCGTCCCCACGCCGTCGGCGATCGATTCGTCGGGCCTCGACCCGGCCGTCGTCGCCGCCAAGCGCGCCGAAGCCGTCGCCGAGGCGCAGGCCTCGGGCAAGCCGGCCCAGATCGCCGAGAAGATGGCGGAAGGCAAGCTCCGCAAGTTCTTCGAGGAGGTCACCCTCCTCGGCCAGCCGTATGTCCGCGACGACAAGATGCAGGTCGGCCAGGTCGTGCCGAAGGGCGTCAAGCTCGTGAAGTTCGTGCGCGTGCGCCTCGGACAGGACTGAGTTTGAGCGGTCGCCGCTGCGGCGGCTCCCTCTGGCGTGAAGAGCAGTTCGAACCGCCCCGCTTTGCGGGGCGGTTCTTCTTTTGAGCGGTCGCCGCTGCGGCGGCTCCCTCTGGCGTGGATCGAGATTTGACCCGCCCCGATTTCCGGGGCGGGTCTTTTGTTGGATGGACTGGGTCTCGTCCACCGCTATCCTGAGCCCATACGACTCGCGCAATTCATGCGCGTTTGCCGATATTCGACCTCATGCCGTTGCGCCTGGCCATGCACCGCGTCGTTCGCCCGATTCGCCTCCTGCTGCCGCTCCTCGCGGTCTTCGCCATGGCGCACGCCGCCCTCGCCGGAGACCTCGCAGCGGACCTTGCCGAGATCGCACGGAAGTCGGGGATCGCACCGCAGCGCCTCGCATTCGTCGTGCACGATGTCCGCGGCGACCGCGTGCTCGCCGTGCAGAACGGCGACGCCCCGATGGCGCCTGCCTCGAACATGAAGGTGCTCACGACCGGCGCTGCGCTCTCGGTGCTCGGTCCAGACTTCACCTTCAACACGACGCTCTGGCTCGACCGGCAGAACGGCACTGCGCGCCTCACCCTCGTCGGGAGCGGCGACCCTGCGCTCGATGACCCCGATCTCCGCGACCGCGATCCCCACGGATTCGACGCCCTCGTCGGCCTTTGGTCGGAGGAGCTGAAGAAGGCCGGCGTCACGCGCGTCGATGAGCTTGTCGTCGATGCCCGCGTCTTCGACCGCGAGTTCTACCACCCATCGTGGCCGAGGGAGCAGTATCCGAATGCCTACTGCGCGGAGGTGTGGGGACTCAACCTCGCGCGGAATGTCGTCGGCATCACGCCTGTTCCGCAATCGAGCGGCAAGCCGACCGTCGTCTTCACTCCTGCATTCGACATCGCGGTCGAGCGAAACAACGCGACCAACAATGCGAAGGCGAAGTTCACCTTCTCCGCCTCGCGTTCCTTTGGATCGAACAGCCTGACGCTCCGCGGCAACGCGCAGAAGCGACCCGACACGCCGCTCGGGCTGACCGTGCACGATACGCCCTCGCTCACGGCGGTGCTGCTCCAGCGCGCCTTCGCCGCGCGGGGTATCGAGGTCACCCGCGCTCGGCTCGCGACCGACACAGATCCGCGCGCGACAGGCACGATCGTTCCGCCGATCCACGCGACCCCGATCGCGACCGTGCTCGAGCGCGCCAACACCGACAGCGAGAACCTCTATGCAGAGGCGCTCATCAAGCGTCTTGGCGCAGCGCTCGCCGTCGCGGAGGCGAAGGACGCCAAGTTCGCGCCGCCTGCCGGCTTCACGGCGGGAACCTGGACGAACGGGCGCGCGGCGCTGCGCCAGTCGATTGCGGCGGTGCTCGGGTCGGACACGCTCTCGGGCTGGACGATCGACGATGGCAGTGGCCTCTCGCAGGAGAACCGCGTGACCGCCTCGGGGCTCGCCCGATGGCACGCCGCGTTTGCCCGAGACAACCGCCTCGCCCCGATCTACTTCGGCAGCTTCGCCATCGCCGGCAAGACCGGCACGGTGCGCAAGCGCTTCGACGACCTCGAGTCGAGCCCGGTCGAGGTTCGCTGCAAGACCGGGTACATCCGCGGCGTGAGCACGCTCTCGGGGCTCGCGATCGCACCCGATGGCCGCCTGCTCTCGTTCAGCATCCTCGGCAACAACCTTGCGCAGGGCGACCAGATCTCTCGCGCACGCGCGCTGCAGGAATCGATGGTGCGCCGCATCGTGCAGGAACTTGCACCTGCGCCCGCGCCGCGCACCGCCGATGCCCGCGAGGCGAGTCGGCGCTGATGTCCGAGGAGCACGGCATCGATCTCCTCTTCATGCTGCGTGCGGTACGCCGCGCGATGCAGGCGACGCGCATCGTGCAGGCGTCGGCCAGGCTCGACAGCCTTGCCAAGGACGACCGCTCTCCCGTCACCATCGCAGACTGGGCAAGCCAGGCGGTCGTGGCGCTCGAACTCGGTCCCGTGCTCGCCAACACACCGCTCGTCGGCGAGGAGGAGGCTTCGGCGCTGCGCGCCCCCGAGAGCGCCCCGCTGCTCGCGCAGGTCGTGGACGCTGCCTCCCGCGCGCTTGGGCGCCCCGTGAAGCGACAGGAGTGCCTGGCGGCGATCGACGCCGGTCGCGGTGCGCCCAACGCCAAGGCGTTCTTCACGCTTGATCCGGTCGACGGGACGAAGGGCTTTCTCCGCCGCCAGCAGTATGCGATCTCGCTGGCGCTGATCGAGGGTGGCGTCCCGACCTATGGCGTCGTGGGATGCCCGAACCTGCCCGCAGAGGGCGGCGACTACGACCGTGCCGATCCGATCGGGTGCCTCGCGTTCGCGATCAAGGATGGTGGCGCGTGGATGGAGCGCGACCATGGCGAGCCGCAGCAACTGCATGTGCGCGACTGGAAGCCAGGGGCGCCCGTGCGCGCCTGCGAGTCGGTCGAGGCCGCGCACTCGAAGCAGGACCTCTCCGCCGAGATGCTTGGTCTCCTCGGCGCGGCTGGGACCCCCGCGCGGCTCGACAGCCAGTGCAAGTATGTCGTGGTCGCGCGCGGCGGTGCGGACGCGTACCTGCGCCTCCCGGTGAAGGCCGACTACCGCGAGAAGATCTGGGATCACGCGGCGGGCGCGCTTGTCGCCAGCGAGGCTGGCGCGAAGGTGGTCGATGTCGAGGGGTTCCCGCTCGACTTTGGTCGTGGGCGCGAGCTGAGCGCCAACCGTGGCGTACTGGCCGGACACCCCGCGATCGTTGATCGGCTGGTCCTTGCGTACGCGCGGCTGAAGCTACGGGGCTGAGGATCTGCGGCTCTCGACTCCTGCGTCCGTGGTTCAGCAGACTAAAGTCTGCTGGCACCCATGCCTTCAGCCTCGCGCCCGCATCGCCAAAGGCGGCTGCCGCAAGCAGCCAGAGAAACAGCCTCGCGCCCGTATCGCCAAAGGCGGCTGCCGCAAGCAGCCGCCGCTCTCAATTCGGGCACTTCTGGAAGTACACGATGCGCGGCTGGTCGCTTGGCGAGTTGACCTCGCTGCGGTCGACGCACATCACATAGCGCGAGTCGTCGACGATCAGGTCGGGGTTCGTGCCGTCCCAGATGCCCGTGGTCGGGTTCTGGCGAACCTGACGCACGCGCAGGTACACGGTGAACACATCGCTGCGCGTCGTGACCAGGTTCGAGATGCCCTTGAACACGAGGTTCATGTCCTCTGCGTCGGAGAGCGGCTCGTCGTGCGGCTTGGTCGGCACATTCGTGTTCGCGCCGATGCCGAACAGCACATCCGCCGGCAGCTGGCGCGGCCGAGGATTGGTGCGGTCGGTCGCCCACGAGTAGCCGACATCGAACTCGTTGAAGTTGCCGACGAGGCCCGCGTACGGGTCGAGACCCATCCAGCGCGCGCTGTAGGCGGCGCGCAGGTGCGGCGCGACCGTGTCGGGCGGAATGCGCTGGAGGAGCGTGAGCTCGCCGATCGACGCGAACCCGTTCTCGCGGCGCATGCCCGCGAAGAAGGTCGGGTTGGTCGTTCCGAGCTGCGCAGGCGTGAGGCCTCGGTCGCCGTAGCCCGGCACGGAAGCGTTCACGACGGGCGACGGAGCGCCCGTGAGCGCGCCATCACGGTACGAGCGGATCATGTCGACGAAGTGGCTGTATGGAGAGAGGTCGTTGACCTTCGGCAGACGCGTCATCATCGGCAGCGCCTGCATGACTTCAGGCATGGCCGTGTTGAGGTTGATGAGACCAGAGGTCTTGCGCCCAAGGAAGCCGTGCGAGAGGCGGAACTGCCGCTCCTCGGCGACCTGCGCGTCGTAGAACTGGTTCGGCCCAGCGGCCTCGAGAAGCGCAGGATCAGAGGTGAGTCCCGGCGAGAGCTTGCTGTTGCCGTTGCGGTCGAAGCTATTTCGGCCCGGACCGTCGATCGTCAGCGCGTCGAACACCGCCACGCCCGCAGGCAGCGCAGGCTGCCACGGCACGAACCCGTTGAACGAGAGCGGCGTCGGCGGCACGGTCGTCGATGCAGCGTCGAAGCGCGAGCCAAGCACGATCGAGCCCGGATCGTCGGTCCCGAGTTCCTGCGGCAAACGGATCTGCAGGCGATTCACGAAGAGGCCCGCACCTGGATAGAACTCGTCGTCAGGATCATCCTCGAGCATGATCTCGGAGAAGGTGCGCACCGCATTCGGTGAGCCCCAGCCCTCGAAGACATGGCCCCAGAGGAAGACATCGAGGATCTCGCCGATCTGCTCGAAGTCGCTGTCCTTCTGCGTCATCTGGAACGGGATGGTCGCGACGGGGATCTGGCTGAAGCGCTGCCAATCCGCCGCGCTGCAACCCTTGTTGCCGATCATCCACTCATAGGCGTTGCCCTGGTACTCGACGGCGCCATGGCAATCCTGGAAGTAGATGTCGGCGGTTGCGTCGGGGAGCCCGAGCGCCGGCAGGAACGGCATAGGTCCGCTGCCGGGATTCGCGATCACCTCGGTCGAGCCTCCCGCGCGGATCACGGTGAGGTTCGTGAAGAACACGGGCTTCGAGCGCATGGTGCGGCCAAACATGTCGACCCAGGTCATGTTCGCCCAGCGGTTCTGGCCGCTGACATCGCCGTCCGGATCGTCGCCGACCTTCCACATCTCGCCCTTGTAGGCGTTGGCGCCCGTCTGCGAGGCGCCGTTGTTGTCGACACCCTCGATCTGGCGCGTTGCGCGCACCGGCTCGGTCGCCATGCTGAAGACATAGCGCGGCGAGCGCTCGAACGCGTCGATGCGCTTCTGGTCGAGCGTCACCGTGTTGTCGTTCCAGGTGTCGACATCGAACGCCCAGATGCGGCTCGCGCGGCACCAGGTCATGAAGAAGTCGTTGTCCTTCAGTCGGATGCCTGCGACATAACGGCGGTTCGCGTCGGGATCCCAGAAGTAGCGCTTCTGCGGCGGGACGAACTGCGGATCGTTGATGAGCCGCTGGAACGCCTCGTTGAACTTGACCTCGGGGCCGGTCGCGCTGTTCTCGAAGCGGTCGACGACGAGGCTGATCGGGCCACCTGGCACGCCCGCCGGCGGAACCACATTGCGGATGAGCTGCACGGGCTGCGCCGATGCGTTGTCGTAAGGCGCGAGGCTGCCCGAGAGATCGACCTTCCATGTGCCCGTGGCGTCGAACACCATCGTGCGATCCTGCTCGTCGACATCGGGCTCGACGCCGCGAGTGTCGTACAGCGTGGCGTACTCGATCACGCCATCGGCGTCGGTGTCGGTGTTCGCCTGGAAGTTCGTGCCCTGCATCTCGCCGCGCTCGAGATCGAAGAAGTCGAGCACCGCCTGCTTGAAGGTCGCTCCAGTGGCTGGATAGCCACCGAACTGACCACTGACCACCGCATAGACGATCGCCGTGCTCGGGCGACCAAGAGTCGCCGGCGGAAGCACAAGCTCATTCAGCGGGTATCCCGCAGCCACGGCGCCCGCGGCGAAGCTGAAGTTCTGGCCGAAGAGCTGGACACGGTAGTCGCCGAGCGACACGGGCGTGTCGTAGGGGTTCGCCACCTGCACGGCGACGACGAGGCTTGGCTTGCTCGTGTCGTCGACGAAGTTCTCGCCGCCGTCGTTCACATCGGGCGGAAGCTCTTCCTGCCCCGCGGGCGGCGGCGTGCCGCCGGCGGTGGTCCACTCCGACTCGTTGAAGTTGCTCTTCGGATACACGAGGCCCATGAAGACCTCGGTGATGAAGGGCTGCTTCTCCATGCCGACATAGAAGCGGTCGGCGTCGTTCGGATCGATCACGACATCGGTGATCGCGGGGAAGTAGCCGCTCGGATCGAGGATCGGGGTGCTCGGGTAGAGCGGGCGATCGATCGCGACGCCCGAGGTGCCGAGGGTCGACGCCTCGTCGCTCGCGGTGTCGAGGTTCGCGATGTAGCTCGCGATCATCGACTGCGTGCGGCGGTAGTCGGCCTCGCGGGTGCCGAAGTAGGTCTGGTACGCGAAGCCGCCCGCGCCATCGGAGATCTTGCGCGCGAGCGAGTTCTCGAGCACGCGGCCGAGGTCGCGGCGCCACTGAAGCGCCTTGAACGGATTGCGGGTCAGGATCGGCTGGCCCGCGTCGGTGACGAACATCGGCGCGCGCAGGTCGATCTTCAACTTCTGACGCTCGTACTCGGCGCGGTTCGCGACCTGGAACGCGCCCCAGTCGGCAGCGGTCGGCAGAGGCACGGCTCCGCCGATGTTCATGTAGTTGAAGGTCTCCTCGTAGTACGGGCTCAGCCACAAGGCCGGCGGCATCGTCTCGTTGCGCGCGCCGTTGAACATCGTCAGCTTGCGGCGGTTGTCGACGAGGAGCTGGCGCGCGTCGAGCTGGTCGAGGTACTCGTCGGACTCCTCGCGCATCGGCGAGGCGCGGAGGATCTGGAAATCGTTGGCGCCGTCGCCCTGCAGGGTCGGGCTGTAGAGGCTGAGCGCCTGCTCGAAGCGTGAGAGCGTCGACGGCATGTTGTTGCCGTGGTAGGCGCGGAGCTCGAACTCGTCGGCCGCGTCGAACGGCGTGAGGCCGAAGAGCGGCTTCTCGGGGTCAAGACCGACGACCTTGAAGTAGGCGAGGCGCTCGCGCGGACTCTCGAAGGAGCCGCGAAGGTTGGGCTGAAGGTTCGCGTCGATGAGCGGGAACCCGGCGCCGGGGTTGCCGGAGTCGGCGAAGCCATTCGCCGTGCGCATGCCGATCGCCTGCAGGAACGAGGCGGGTTCGTTCACGGGCTGCCCGGCCGCGTTGATGCGATCGCCGAAGCGGGTGCGGTCGAAACGCATCGCGCCGCTGACGAAGTTGATGTTGGAGCTTCCAGACCAGTAGGTTGGAATCGGGAAGCCACCCTCGACATTCGTCGAGACCTGGTTCACCGGTCCATCGAGGAAGCCGACGGTGTTTCCCTGCCCGAAACTTGGCCCGAACGAGAACTCGGCGTTGCTCGAAACAAGCGCGAGGTCGGCGGGCGTCTGGCCGAAGGTTCCCGGGATCGACGCCGTGAGGCCGGACGCCGAGTCCGCGTCGTAGCCGAACGAGAACTTCGTCGCCACATTCGCGTTCAGCTGGGCGGAGTTGTCGACGATCGACACACCGACGATCGTGCGAACGCCGCGGTCGATGCTGACGGGCGCAAGGAACCAGAAGCTGTCGGTGAATCCATCGCCGTCGGAGTCGTTGAAGGTGCGCGAGACGGCGTTGCGGAAGGTTCCGGCCTTGAACTCATCGGTCGGCCGACCGAGATCCTTCAGGCGGAAGAAGTTCGGGAGCGCAAGGTTCGGGTTCGTGTAGACGGCCGAGTAGTTGTTTGCGCTGCTGAACGCGCCGAACCACGCGGCGCGCCGGGTGTTGAACTGCGTCGCATTCGTGACGGGCGCAGGGAACACGTTCGGCAGCCACTGCTCGTATGGGATCGCGACGGCGAACGGCTGCGCCGTCACATTCTCGTTCAGGTTCTCGAGCGTGTTTGCAGCGATGTTCGAGATGTCGGGCACCACGCGCCAACCGTTGTTCGCCGTCGGAAGCCACGACAGATGCTGCCAGTGCGAGAAGGTGAACAGATCCTGCGTGCCGTCGCCGTTCTCGTCGATTCCAACGCGCACGGGCTCGGATGAGCGCAGCCAACGCGAGTCGCCCATGCCCGGGCTGCCGTAGGGATTGCTGTCGGCGGTGATGATTCCACCCGGTGCGCCCGGTCCGAACGGCCACGGGCTGCCGCCGCCAAACTGGTCGGGCCAGTTCGTCCACGGCTTCGTCTCGTACGGCGCGATGTTGTAGCCAAAGTCGGGGATGCCATCGCCCGCGAACGGATTCGCGCCGCTCGACAGCGGGAGCACATCGCGGTCGATCGAGTAACGCTGCGCGTCGAGCGCGGGCGCGAGGCGCGGCCACGAGGCGCTTGCAACGGTGATCGGCGGGTTGACCGAGTTGTCGGTGCGCGCGAACGGATCGGCGGTGTCGACCGGCTTCGCGAAGAGCGCGCCGGAGATCTCCTGCGCGACATTCACGCCGATCGACTCGGCGCGACCATCGCGACCGGCGGCCGACTGCTGCGCGGCGGAGATCTGACGCACGGCTCGCGTGCGGCCGACAAAGGCCGTCGCGATGATCACGAGGAGCACGAGGATCGCCGTCACGAGCACGATGGTGTTGCCACGGCGCGCGCGGGCGTTCGCAAGGCTGGAAGGCATGGGTTGCTTCATGTTCGTGACTCCTGACGGCGCGCGTCATGCGCGCGGATCGGCTTCCACTCAGCGCTTCGGAAGCTCGACGATGAACTGGAAATCGCGGCCGCCCTCGATCCGGCCAAGCGGATCGTGGAGGCGCAGGGTGATGCGGAGTGCGCTCGGAAGCGGCGTGTACGGGCCGCGTGCGGTCGTGTTGAACGCCACGGCGCTCGGGTCTTCCTGGTTCAGACCGAAGACCGCCTGATAGACGCGCTTCGAGTCCTGCGTGGAACTGGTCGTCCAGATGGGAAGTCCACCCGTGCCGCGCGGTCCCTCGACCGAGCAGACGATCGTGCCCGAACCATCTCCGACGACCAGCGGCAGCCCGATGGCGCCCCACGGCTTCTGGGCACCGCCGTTGGTGAACACAAGTCCGTCGGAGATCGGCCGCACGCTCGGGTCGGTCGATTGATCAAGACCGAACCACGGCTGGGTGACATTCGGCTTCACATACATGCCGATCGGCTCTGCGCCGGTGATCGCCCCGCTCGGACCGAAACCAGCCGGACCCGTCCACTCGCGGCCGAGTCCGTTCTCCCAGGTCCATTCGACCTTGAAGCTCGAGCAGTTCGCGGCGAGGATCGGTGCAGCAAGCATCTGCTCGCTGCGCGCAGGACCAAGCGCTGCCTTCTCGACGCGCGGATACGCGACGAAGTGATTGGTGGTCGGGCTCGAACCATCGGCAGGCGCAGCCTGCGTGGCGCGGACGGCCCACGGCGCCAGTGTCTGAAGCATGCGCAGCCGCGTCGACGGCGCCCCGAAGAAGTCGCTGTCGCGCGTGAATGGCAGCGACTGCACGCCGGTGTAGGCCGAGTTGTACTGGTAGCACATCTGCGTCAGCAGGTCATCCATCTGCCACTTGCAGATGTCGACGCGACCAGAGGTCCAGTAGGGATCGACGATCCCGGCCGACGGGGTGCCGGTGGTGAGAGGACCCGGGTGAACCTGAAGCGAGCCCGATCGCGTGAAGAGGCGCTGCGTCGCGTTGACGCCGCCAATGCTCGCGAACTGCGCGGTCGGCGCGCCGTCGGTTCCCATCAGGGTGGCCATGCGCACGAGCGGCCAGTTGGCGGGCTTCACGGCGGGAATGCGGCCAGCCGCTCCCGCAGCGCCGCTCGTCCAGTTGATGGTCTCGACCGGGCCACCCTTCCACGGCACAACCGGGGCGTTCGTGCCCTGATAGCTGAGCGGGCCGAAGTTGACGGGAAGCGTCGGCGCCGTGATGCCATGGCCGTAGTAGACGCGCGCAACGGCGGACTCGGCGACCCAGCCTGCCGCGACAGGCGATGCCCCGCCGGTGACGGGGAATTCCTGGCTGCCCACATACTGCTGCGTCGGACGCACGCCGCGCGTGAAGAAGGCGATCTGGTCTGCGCGGATCTCAGCCGGGCCGAGCGTCGGGTCAAGCGTCTGCAGTTGACCGAGGCGGTTCACCTCGACCTGCTGGAGGACGAGGAAGCCGTTCGGCGGGAGATTGGCGAAGTCGGCGCGAACCTGCGACTCGATCGCGGCTGCGGTCTGCAGCAGATCGGCGTTCGCTTCGGCGACCGACGAGACCTTCGATGCCGCGCCGAAGATCTTCGCCGCTGCCACCACGACCACCACGAGCACGCCGACCGCGACGAGCATCTCGGTGAGCGTGAAGGCTGCAAGCGCGCGGAGGCGCTTGGCAGATCGAGCTGCGTTTGGAACGGTGTGCATCAGAGTTCCTCCACCGCTGCGAAGATGGGCGTGAGGATGTTGCCGCGCGCATCGCGCTGCGGCACATACCACACGCCAGAGATGAACGCGTTGGGTGAACCGTTCGGATAGTTGACGCCCGGGATGACGCCGTGGACTGGCGCGGCGGGCAGAATCGGAATCGGCCGCTGCAGCTTGACCGGTCCCTGGCCTGGCTCGCTTGTGGCGGTCGCCGAGGTTGGTCCCTGCCGCGTACGGCCCACGAGCACCTTGTGCACGCTGCCGTGGTTGTCGACCAACCACGAGTTGGGCAACTGCCAGTCGTCCCAGATCTTCTCGGGGGCGAATGGAGTGCCACGGTGGGTGCCGAAGATTTCATCGGTCTGCGGCGGGATCGAGTAGCCATTGGCCGCGGTGTACGCGCCAGTGGCAGCGCCGCGGTTCGGCCACGGGATCGAGCTCGCCGACGGCGCCGGCGCGAGGTAGAGCGCGGGAATCGGCGGCGTGAGCGTCGTGGCGTCGAAGGTGCCGGCAGGCGGGGTCGGCGCGCCACTGATGAGCGCTGCGTTCAGGCCGGCGGTCTTGTACGGCCGGGTCTCGCCGCCGGGAGCAGCGACGCGATAGACGAACACCGCGACCTGGATGCGCCCGCCGCTGCGGCGGAACATGCAGTCCCAGTGGTAGACGGGCGCCGTGCCCGAGACGCTGAGTCCCTGGGGGTACGAACGCTCGGCCTGGGTGAAGGTGAAGTTCGGCTCGATGAGCGCCTGCAGGTCGGTGTTGCCGGGCACCGCGGTCGGGTCGGCCGCAGCGATGTCGTAGAGCGGGTACTTGGCACGGTTGTACGGGATGCCGTACAGCGGGATCGTGGTGCCGCCCACATCGACGCCGCTCGGCATCTCGGTTGCCCACGGGCCAGGCGGAGTCACGCGCGCGGGAAGGCCGAATCCCGAGGTGCGCGTGGTGTTGGCGGAGAAGATGTCGATGGTTCCGAGGTTGGCGTCACCAGCCGTGGTTGCGTTGGTGTAGAACGACGGACGCATCCAGCCCCAGTCGCCCGAAACCTGCGGAATGTCCGCGGTCGCGCCGACGGGACGGATGGTGCCGACCGGTCCCTGCCCCGACACATACTGCGGTGGAACGCCGAAATCCTGGAACGAACCGAAGTCCTCTTGCGAGAGCTTCGCGCGGATCGTGGCAAAGGCGTTCTTCGCGACGATCGGGCCGATGGTGTCGTCGGCGGCCTGGCGCTGGAGCGCGATGCCCGCAGGGAACAACGCGGCGATCGAGATCACGCCGATGCCGAGGATGAACACGGCGAGCAGCATCTCGGCGAGCGTGAAGCCCCTCCGATCTGATGCGAACACGTATCGAGGATCAGTGACTTGCATCACTGCACCTTCCTTTCAGGGATGCCGCTGAATCGATTGAAGGTGATCCGGTCGCCGAACTGCAGGATGTAGCCGTTGGGCCCAGTGAGCTCGTTGATGACATTGGTGTCGTTGTTCCACGCGAGACCCTTGATCTCGCGCGCGGCCTTGTCGTCGTAGACGACAAGGAACGGCACGAACATCAGGTTGCACTCGTCATCGGGGTGATCCTGCAGCCAGAAGCGCTCGAAGTTGCCCGAGGCGCAGTTGCCGAGCACGACATCCTGCGGATCCGCCGGCGGCGTGGGGCTCGAGCCGTTCCGGTTCCAGTCGACATAGCACTTCATGTCGAGCGTGATCGACGAGTTCGGCGGACGAGTGAGGAACTCGCCTTGCGGCCCGAAGAGCACGGCGATCGTGCGGTTGAACTCGATGGTCTCGCCGCAGTTGGCGGCGATGGGGAGCTCGACCTGCGTCGCGAAGACCTGTTCGGCGGGGATGCTGCCGAAGCTGCCCGGGGGGTCGTACATCGGACCCGCGACCTTGATGCCCTCGGGGAGCTGGATCGCGGGAACGTTCGCGACGGGAAGGAATCGCTCTGCGACGCCGCCGGGAGAACCAGCGAAGAAGGTGCGCTCGCCAGTCGAGCGCGCGACGACCATCTCGACGCGCTGCGGGATGAAGGGACGCGCGGGATCCCAGATCGGGCGGAAGATGAGCGCGGTCGGCTGCGAATCGCGAATGGCTGCGGCGCGTGCGACGCCGAGCGCGTTGGTGACGGCGTTGGTGCCCGCGGCAAGACGGGAACTCGCGGTGAGGCGCCGAGCCCCGAGGGTGGTGAGCACCGACAGGATGGCGATGATGCCGATGACGATCAGCAGCTCGATGATCGTGAACGCGCGTGCGCGCGTCTGCGAGCCGCAGCTGTTCGTGAGGATGTTGTCGGAGCGATCTGCGCGCATGCAGGGCCTCACGGTTCGTAGCTGTAGAGATTGTCGGCGCTTGGATTCGACACGCCGCTCACGGGAAGGTCGCTGAAGCGCGTGTCGTTGCCCGCCGACACCCAGAGGATGCGGCGGTCCTTGCACGAGACGCGAAGCCCGCCGTTCGCGGCGGACTGCCACTCGCTGTCGGACTTCACGGTGCCGTCGCGATCGATGACATTCGCGTTGTTGGCGTCAAGCTCGGCCTGGGTCGCCTCGCGACCCGGGAAGATGGCGATGATCGGCGTGCCCCAGCTGTCGACGCAGTGGCGGAGCAGGCTCGTCTGCTGGCCCGTTCCGATGTTGATGCTGCGGAAGACGCTCTCGGGGAGCTTCTGAAGGATCGGTGCGACCGACTGCGACTGGCTCATGATCCAGAGCAACGAGGCGGACCGGCGGAAAGGCTGCAGCGAGTAGCCGGGCAGTCCGTTCGGCGGAAGCGTGGAGTATGGCTGCTGGAGTTGGGTCCAGCCGGTGACGCCGTTGCCCGAGGATCCCGGCGGAATGGCGGCCGGCTGGCTGACCAAGTCGTACACCGCGGTCGCGCTCGGCGCTGGATCGGCGGCGATGCCGGACGGAACCACGCCGCTCTGGTAGCTGATGCGGCGATCGAGCACGCGCTCGTACTCCTCGGTCGCGGCGTTGAGCACCTCGAGGGTGTTGCGCGTCGCGCGCTCCTCGCTCGCGCGGATCACGCTGCCGCTCACCGCGAGCACAAGGCTCACGAGCAGCACGATGATGCCGATGACGACGAGGAGCTCGATGAGCGTGAAGCCCCCCCGCCGTGCGGTCGGGCGCGGGAATGGGTTGTGGTTCGTTCGCTGCATGGGGTTTCCTCGGTGGTGCATTCCGTGCATCACTTGCCCGTCACCACGATGTTGTCCTTGTTGAACTCGCCGAGATCGCGGCGACGCGAGCGGTCGAACGAGCGATCGGCGCCCATCGACACGAGCGCGTACGCGGCGCTCTTCAGCTGCGTGCTCGACGAGTTGTCGGCGCCGGCATCGGCCGCGCCAACCGACTGGTCGCTCGGCGCGATCTCCCACGGGCGGATCATGTAGATGTCGCCGAGGTTCGCGAGGTTGCCGTTGGCGTCGGCGACGGTGCTGCGGAGATCATTGCCGGTGTACGGCGTGCGGTAGTAGGCGATGGGCTCGCCCCAGTAGTCGACGATCACCTTCGGAAGCTGGTCGAAGTTCGCGACACCCTGATCGGCGAACACCAGGTTCGGCCGGCCATTCGGCTGAAGGCTCGAGATGCCTGCGATGAGGCGCTCGTCCTTCAGCTCGATGTAAGGCCCGTAGACCTTGCCCTCGAAGGGCTGCGTGTTCCATGTGCCGGGAGAGGTCGGGGCAATGCTCACGGTGCCGCGGTTCGGATTGCGGGCGGGGGCGAGACCAAGCACGGCTGCGGGAGGATTCGCGCCGTAGAACGGATTCGGCGCGTCGATCGCGCCCCAGCAGCCGTCGGAACCCGGCGAGCGGATGCCGAACGGAGGCGCCTCGCGGTTGCCGGAGCCCGTCGGTCCTCCGATGACATTGCCGTAGCCGTCTTCGCCGCGGTGCCCGTAGCCGATGAGGTACTCGGCGAGCGTGGTGTAGCTCACCCAGTTCTGCTGGCGCTCGATGTCGTTCGCGCCGGCGGCCTGGCCGAGCCGGACCACATCGCGCGCAAGATTGCTTGCGTTGGGCGACGGGTTGCGGCTTCCAAGCACCGGCGGCAGGTACCCGAAATCGGTCTGGAACTGGCCGAGACCCGTCGAGATCGAGCTCATCAGGGTCTGGGTGTTCGCAGCCTGCGCCCGCTTCGCGCCCGCGGAGACCGCCACGATCAGCGTGCCGATCAGCAGCACGATGATCGCGACCACCACGAGGAGTTCGGTGAGCGTGAAGCCTCCCGAACGCCCACGGGCGTTCGCACGGGTGTCGATGGAAGTCGGGTGGTTCGACATGGAGTGCGTCCGTTGGGTGTACGGCATTACTTCTTGGTGGTGTTCGACACGCTCTCGATCATCGAGACGAGCGGGAGGAACAGCGCGAGAACGATGATGAGCACGATGCCGCCGAGGATGACGACCATGAACGGCTCGAGCAGCGACAGGAGGCTGGCGACCGCGACATCGACCTCTTCGTCGTAGTTGTCGGCGATCTTCATGAGCATCACGTCGAGGTCGCCCGTCTCCTCGCCGACGTCGATCATGTTGACGACGATCGCGTCGCAGACCTTCGCCTCGCGCAGCGGCACCGCGAAGGTCTCGCCCTCGCGGATCGAGTCATGCACCTTCGTGAGCGCGCGCTCGAAGACATAGTTGCCCGATGTGTCGCGCGTGATGAGGATCGCCTCGAGAATCGGCACGCCTGCGCTGATGAGGGTGCCGAGCGTTCGCGTGAAGCGCGCGATCGCGGTCTTTCTGAGCATCGTCCCGAGCACGGGGACCCTCAGCACGATGATGTCAGTGATCGCCCGTCCCGGGTTTGTCTTCCTGATCAGCTTGAAGAACAGGAAGATGAGGATCGGCGAGCACAGGATCCAGACGACGCCAGGCACCACTTGGTTTGCCGACGATGTACCCGCGACCCACTTCGAGGCGTTGATCATGAAGATCGTGAGGTCGGGCAGCTTGACATCGAAGTCCTCGAAGATCTCCTGGAACTTCGGGATGACGAAGTACATGATGCCCGTCACGATGAGGACGGCGATGAAGATGACGACCGCCGGGTAGATGAGTGCGCCGATGATGCGCCGCTTGAGGCGCTGGCCCTTTTCCATGAAGTCCGCGAGGCGCTGGAGGATGACATCGAGCACGCCGCCGACCTCGCCTGCCGCCACCATCTTGGTGTAGAGCCGGTCGAAGGCGCGCGGGAACTTGGCCATCGCCTCGGAGAGGCTGGTGCCCGACTCGACTTCCTCGCAGACGCCCTGGAGCACGTTCTTGAGCGCGCCCGGCTTCTGCTGGCTCTCGAGGATCTGGAGCGAACGGAGAAGCGGAAGACCTGCGTCCTGCAGCGTCGACAGCTGGCGGGTGAAGAGGGTGAGCTTCTTGGTGCTCACGCCGCCGATCGAGATGTTGAGACCCTTCTTCTTCTTCTTGACGTCGCGAACCGCCTTCGCGCCGCCGCCGCCGGTGCCGCCGGCGACCTTCTGCTCCTTCACGCCGCTCGGAAAGAGCCCCTGCGCGCGGATCTTCTTCAGCGCCTCGTCGGCGGTGGTCGCCTCGATGGTGCCAGAGGTCTTCTTGCCTGCGTTGTTGATCGCGTCGTAGGCGTAGGTTGGCATAGGTGGCTCCGGTCTCTTTCGGCTGTCGTCTTGATCGCGGCTCCGCCGCGGGAAAGTTCAGGGGTGTTCGGTCGGTCGTCGGTCTCTATCTGCCCGTCATTCGTCGGTCATCGTCTCGCGCACGACCTCGTCGATCGTGGTCTCGCCGTTGTAGATCGCCATGAGGCCCGACTCGCGCAGCGTGCGCATGCCGCGCTTGCGCGCCTCCTGGCGGAGGATCGAGGTCGAGGCCTGCTTCATGACGAGCTCGCGGATGTCGTCGTCCATCACGAGGATCTCGAAGAGACCCTTTCGGCCCTTGTAGCCCGAGCGGCGGCAGGTGTCGCAGCCCTTGCCGCGGCCGCGGAAGAACTGCTTGCCCTCGACATCGCGCGGACGGAGCGCAAGCTCCATGAGCTGCTCCTCGTTCGGCGTGTACGCCTCCTTGCACTTCACGCACACGCGGCGCACGAGGCGCTGCGCCACGATCGCCTCGATGGTGGCGGTGAGAAGGAAGGTCTCGACGCCGAGGTCGACGAGTCGGAGCACGGTGCTCGGCGCGTCGTTGGTGTGGAGGGTGGTGAGCACGAGGTGGCCGGTGAGCGATGCCTGGATCGCGATCTGCGCCGTCTCGAGGTCGCGGATTTCGCCGACGAGGATGATGTCGGGATCCTGACGGAGGAAGCTTCGCAGCAGCTTCGCGAAGGTGAGCTCCTGGTCGAGGTTCACCTGGCACTGGATGAGGCCCTGCACGTCGTACTCGACCGGGTCTTCCGCGGTGAGGATCTTGACGCCCGGGTCGTTCAGCTCGTTGAGCGCCGCGTACAGCGTGGTCGTCTTACCCGAGCCGGTCGGGCCGGTGACGACGACGATGCCGTTGGGCTTGTTGATGAGGGTGCGGAACTTCTCGAGGTCGTCCGGCGGCAGGCCGACCTTGTCGAGCGAGAGCTGGACATTCGAGCGGTCGAGGATACGGAGCACCACCGACTCGCCGAACATCGTCGGCAGCACTGCGACGCGGAGGTCGATCGGGCCCTGCGGCAGCATGAACTCGATGCGGCCGTCCTGCGGAAGTCGGCGCTCGGCGATGTCGAGCTTCGACATGACCTTGACGCGCGAGACGAGCGCCGTGGCGAGGCTCTTCGCGGGCGCGTGCATGTCGTAGAGCACGCCGTCGATGCGGTAGCGCACCTTGAACTCGTCCTCGAACGGCTCGAGGTGGATGTCGCTCGCCTTGTCCTCGATCGCGACCAGCAGCAGTTTCTGCACGAGCTGGACGACCGCGTTGTCGTTCGCGGCCATCTCGAGCGCGGCGAGGTCGACCGAATCGCCGCGCCCCTCGAGCGCGGACACGGCAGCGCCACCCGTTCCAAGGCCTTCGAGCGCGGAGCGCGCATCGGCGCCACCGCGCTCGGGGTACTTCTCGGCGATGACGCGATCGACCTGGTCGGCGGGCGCGAGGCCGACGGTGACCCGGCGCCAGTTGCCCATCTGCTTGAGGTTGTCGGCGGCGCCGAAGTTGTTCACATCCTTGACGGCGATCACGATCTTGCGCGAGGCAAGGTCGACATCGAGCGGCACGAACTGACCCATGCGCACGAGACGCCCATCGACGGCGTTGATCGCGTCCTGGGAGATCTCGGTCGTGTCGAGGTCGAAGTAGGCGAGGCCCTTCGTGTACGCGAGCGCACGATCGACCGCCTTCTGGTCGCAACGACCGAGACTGATGAGGATCTGCCCGAGCAGCTCGCCCTTGCGGCCCTCGAGCTGCATCGCGGCGGCCTCCTCGGCCTGCTCGCGCGTGATGTAGCCAAGCTTCCGAAGGGCTCGACCGATACGGGAGCCCTTCAGGATGGAGACGAGTTGCTCTTGCTCTGGCGAGATGATGGACGACATGGGGGGCACTGGACCGTCCGGTCTAGCCGCGAAGGAACGATGGAGCCCGACGCCCGCCCGTTGCGGATGACTGGCTCCTTATGCGTGCTATACGGCACGCCCCACCCCCCCGCCGCGCGGCGAGACGGGGGTTTGGGTCAGGACACTTGGATTGATGCGTACGGCTGGAAGCGGAGAAACGCGGTTTCGGGTCGCGGACGGCAAACAGCCATCCGCGGCGCTCGACCACCCCGTCCAGCCCAGCGATCAACCCGCCTCGTGGTCGGAATCGAGCTCCGTGCGGCCAATCACCCCGCCTGCGCGGTGGATCTTGTCCTTCATGTCGCCCGGGTTCTTGCACTTATCGATGATCTCCTCGGCCGACACCTTGCCCTCGGAGTAGAGCTTCCAGAGGTGGTCGTCGAGGAGCTGCATGCCGAACTTGCGGCCGGTCTGGATGGCCGAGTCGATGCGGAAGGTCTTGTTCTCGCGGATGAGGTTCGAGATCGCCGGGGTGACGACGAGGAACTCGTAGGCGGCGCAGCGTCCGGGCTTATCGGATCGCGCGCAGAGCTGCTGGGAGAGCACCGCGATAAGAGAGGTCGACAGCTGGACGCGGACCTGCTCCTGCTGGGTCACTGGGAACGCGTCGATGACGCGGTTGATGGTGCTCGCGGCGCCCGAGGTGTGCAGGGTGCCGAACACGAGGTGGCCCGTTTCTGCAGCGCGGATCGCGGACTCGATCGTCTCGAGGTCTCGCATTTCGCCGACGAGGATCACATCGGGGTCGGAGCGGAGCACGCGGCGGAGCGCCTCGGCGAAGGACGGGACATCCTGGCCGACCTCGCGCTGGTTGACGACCGACTTCTTGTGGTAGTGGTAGTACTCGATCGGGTCCTCGATCGTCACGATGTGACGGTCGTAGAACTCGTTGATCCAGTTGACCATCGACGCGAGCGTGGTGGACTTGCCCGAGCCGGTCGGACCGGTGACGAGGAACATGCCGCGCGGACGGCGGCAGAGTTCCTCGACGATCGCCGGCAGACCGATCTCCTGGAAGCTGAGCAGCTTGTTCGGGATGAGTCGGAGCACCATCGAGATCTGCTGGCGCTGGCGGAACACCGACACGCGGAAGCGTGCGCGCCCCTGGAAGCTGAAACCGAAGTCGGTGCCGCCCATCTCGGCGAGCTCGGCCTGGTTCTTCTCAGGCGTGATCGACTTCATCAGCGCGGTCGCGTCGTCCGCCTCGACGGTCTTCGTCGCCAGGCTCTTCAGGCTGCCGTGCAGACGGATGGTCGGCGGGCGGCCCGTCGAGATGTGAAGGTCCGACGCACCGAGGGTGACGATGCTGTCGAGAAGACGGTCGATCTGCATGGTTGACATGGCGTGTCTCGGTCGGGAGGAACTGGCTTTGGGTGAACTGTCGGCCGCGCGCGGCGGCGAATCTCAAGAACAACTGCTGGCGATTCGTTTGGCGATCGTGAGCCTGCGCGGCTCAGGTGGCGTGAACCTCGGTCGGGCTGAAGCCTTCGATCTGCGCGAAGTTTGCGATTTCGGCGGCCGTGGTCATGCCGCGGAGGATCTTGATCTTGCCGTCCTCCACGAGGCTGCGCATGCCGCCGCGCACCGCCGCGGAGCGGAGCTTGCCGACGCTCGACCGATTGAACGCGAGATCGCGGATCTCGGAGTTCATGGTCATGAGCTCGAAGATGGCGCGACGACCGCGGTAGCCGGTCCCGCCGCAGGCCTGGCAGCCGACGGCCTTCATCATCGTTCCGCGGCTGATCTCCTCGTCGGTCATGCCGATCAGGCGAAGCACCTTGCGGTCCGGGTTGTCGTCCGGCGCCTTGCACTTCTCGCACAGGATGCGGACGAGGCGCTGGCCCATGACCGCCTGGATCGAGCTTGCGACAAGGAACGGCTTGACGCCCATGTCGATGAGACGCGTGATTGCGCTCGGCGCGTCGTTGGTGTGCAGCGTCGAGAACACCATGTGGCCGGTGAGCGCAGCCTGGATCGCGATGTCGGCGACTTCGCGATCGCGGATTTCGCCGACGAGGATGATGTTCGGCGCCTGACGCAGCATCGACTTCAGGATGGCCGAGAAGGTCAGGCCGATGTGCTCGCGCACCTGCACCTGGTTGATGCCCTTGAACGCGTACTCGACGGGGTCCTCCGCAGTGATGATCTTGCGATCGGGCGTGTTGAGGTCGTTGAGCGCCGAGTAGAGCGTGGTCGTCTTACCCGAGCCGGTCGGGCCGGTGACGAGGAAGATGCCGTTCGGGCGGCGGATGATCCTGTTGAAGGCGTCGAGATTGTCTTCCTCGAAGCCGAGGCCCTTGAGGCCGATGCGCGCGCTGTCGGGGCGGAGAATACGGAGGACGACGCTCTCACCGTGGACGGCGGGGCACGCCGACACGCGGAAGTCGACGACCTTGCCGTCGATCGTCTGCTTGATGCGGCCGTCCTGCGGGATGCGGCGCTCGGAGATGTTCACGCCCGCCATCAGCTTGACGCGCGCGAGCAGCTGGTTCTGCATCGACTTCGGGATGATGTCGCGCTCGATGCACACGCCGTCGATGCGGTAGCGCAACAGGACGTTGTCCTTGCGCGGCTCGATGTGAATGTCGCTCGCGCGGCCGGTGACGGCCTCGACGATCATGCGCTCGACGAGACGGACGATGCCCGACTCGTTCGCGTCGCCGTCGATGGAACGGTCCATCGAGCGGTCCTGCGAGCGGTCCTGCGAGCGATCCATCGACTTGTCGACGGTCGAGTCCATCGAGGAAGTCATGAGCCGCGACTTCGAAAGGTCGGGGCCGCTCGACTCGCCGGAGATGAAGGTCGTGATCTGGGTGCGCGTCGCGATGCCGCCGACATCGGCGCGGCCGCCAGACACCATGCCGATCAGGTCGAACGCCTCGATCTCGAGAGGGTCATGCACGCAGAGGAGGAGCCCGCCGCGCTCCTTGCGCATGGGGAGCACCGAGTACTTCCGCTGGAGGTCTTCCTTGAGCAGCGAACGGTCGATCTTCGTGAGCGCCTCGGGCTTCTCAAGGTCGATGAACTCGACCCCGAACTGCTCCGCGAGGGCCCTCGCGATCTTGCGCTCGTCGCAGTGCCCCTGCTCGATCAGCACCTCGCCGACGCGCTTTCCCGAGGCCTTGGCCTCGTTGATGGCGGCGACCAGGGTGGCCTGCTCGACGGAACCTTGCTCGAGCAGGATCTCGCCGATTTTCTTCTTGCTTCGCTTGGCCAAAATCGACTCTCCGAAAACAAATCCGAACCGAACGGGGCTCCGCACGGGGCGGAGTCTCGTAGTATCGCCGTTCAGCCGCTCCGCCGCAACCATCGACGGAGCCGAGTCTTCCGATTCCCGACTTCCAGCGCCCAGCGGAACCGCCCCACGCAGCCCGAATTCGGCCCCTCGCCCCGATGCAGCGACCTGAACAGCCATCTGAAAGGCAGCAGAAACCAACGGCGACCCACGCGCCCCTGCGGGTCCTCGTGACCGCAGGGCCGACCGAGGAGCCGATCGATGAGGTGCGGTTCATCGGGAACCGATCGTCGGGGCAGCTGGGCGTTGCGGTCGCATGCGCGTTCGCGGACTCGGGCACCGAGGTTGTGCTCGCGCTCGGGCCTGTACGGACGCCCCTGCCGGCGGGCTTCGACGGCTCTGGACGCGTCCGCGTCGAGCGCTTCCGCACCGCCTCGGACCTTCGTGCCATCATGACCCGCGAGTTGCCAGCCGCGGACATCACCGTGATGGCGGCGGCCGTCGCCGACTTCCGTCCGGCCGCGCGCGAGGCCGGCAAGATGCGTCGCGGCGAGGCGCGCGCGCTCCAACTTGAGCCCGTCGAGGATCTCCTCTCGGCCACCCGCGAGGCCCGCAAGCACGGGGCGTGCATCGTCGGCTTCGCCCTCGAGCCACGCGACGAACTCGAGCGCTCGGCGCGCGGCAAGCTCGAGCGCAAGGACCTCGCGGCGATCGTCGCGAACCCGCTCGAGACGATGGACGCGCCCGACATCGACGCCACGGTGTACATGCGCGACGGAACCACGCGTCGCGCTGCGCCCCCGGGAAGTCGCATCGCCAAGGTCGAGTTTGCCCGATGGCTTGCGGCAGAAGTCCTCGCGATGCGCGGGTAACGCGCCTTGCCGCGCTCCGCTACATTCCGCCCATGCAGATCGGAATGGTCGGACTCGGGCGCATGGGCGCAAACATGGTTCGCAGGCTCGTGCGCGGCGGGCACACCGTCGTCGCGTTCGATGTCAACCAGCAGGCGGTCGCGGACCTCGCGAAGGAGGGCGCGGTGCCGGCGACGAGCCTCGCCGATCTTTGCGCGAAGCTTTCCGGACCGCGGCATGTGTGGCTGATGCTGCCCGTCGCGTTCGTCGACGGCACGATCGACGAGGTCGTGAAGCATCTCGGCAAGGACGACTGCCTCATCGATGGCGGCAACACCCACTACATCGACGACATCCGCCGCGCGAAGGCGCTGGCGGCGCACGGCATCCACTATGTCGATGTCGGCGTGTCGGGAGGCGTGTGGGGCCTCGAGCGCGGCTACTGCCAGATGATCGGCGGCGACGCCGCGGCGGTCGCGCGGCTCGACACCGTGTTCGCGACGCTTGCACCGGGCGTCGGCACGATCGCGCGCAACCCGGATGCGGCGGGCCTCGGCACCGCCGAGAAGGGCTACCTCCACTGCGGCCCGTCGGGCGCCGGCCACTTCGTCAAGATGGTCCACAACGGAATCGAATACGGCCTGATGGCCGCGTACGCGGAAGGCCTCAACATCCTCAAGCACGCCGACATCGGCAAGCACGCCTACGAGAAGGACGCGGAGACGACGCCGCTCCGTCACCCCGAGCACTACCAGTACGACTTCGACCTCGCCGCGGTCACCGAGCTTTGGCGACGCGGCAGCGTGGTCGGCTCGTGGCTTCTCGACCTCACCGCGCAGGCGATGGCGAAGGACCAGTCCCTCGCCCAGTTCGGCGGGCGCGTGAGCGATTCGGGCGAAGGCCGCTGGACGCTCGCCGCCGCGAACGACGAAGGCGTGCCTGCTCCGGTGCTGGCCGCCGCGCTCTTCGGCCGCTTCAGCTCGCGCGGCAACGGCGACTTCATGAACAAGGTGATGAGCGCGCAGCGCTTCGCCTTCGGCGGACATCTCGAGAAGGGCAAGCACTAGCCCGATCCCATGACGGCCCTGCGCACCACCTTCGACGCCATCAAGGAGCATCCGCTGCGGCTGCTCCTCTGGATGATGCTCGTGGTGTTCGCCGTGCGTCCCGGGATCGAGTCGCATCCCATCGTCATCGCACTCGACGCAGTCTTCTCGTTGATCCTGCTCGGCGTGCTGCGCAGGCTCGTGCAGTCGGCTCCTGTCTTCTGGGGCTCCGTCTCGCTTCTTCTGCTCGCCCTCGTGGCGCGGCTGGCCGACCGCTACGACGACGCGACCTGGCTCACCCACGCGGCGGACATCATCTCGGCTGCGTTCACGCTGCTCGTGCTCGTGCTCCTTCTCAACTATGTCGTGCGCGCGCCGCGGGTGACCCAGAACACGCTGCTCGCCGCGATCTGCGTCTACGTCCTCGTCGGCGTGCTGTTCGGATTCATCTTCCTCCTGGTCTTCCGTGCGCAGCCGCATGCGTTCAACCTCGACCCGACGCTCGGGGTGCCCGAGACGCAGCTGCGGTACTTCTCGATGATCACGCTGACGACCGTCGGCTACGGCGACATCATGCCGAAGACCGCGGAGTCGCGGGCGCTGGCCGCGCTCGAGGCGCTGATCGCACAGCTGTACCTCGCCGCGATCGTGGCGCGGCTCGTCGGCATCGAGGTCGCGCACGCAGCACGGCAGGAAGACCCCCCGACGCGCGCCTGACCGATCCGATCGGGGTAGCATTCAACCACCAACCGGGCCTGTGGCGAAACTGGCAGACGCAGCGGACTTAAAATCTGCGGCCGCAAGGCGTGTGGGTTCGATTCCCACCGGGCCCATTGAGACGCGATGTTTGCTTGCCGTCAAGCTCAGGCAGACTGGCGCAAGCGCAAGCGCTTTCGCTGGCGCCTGCTGGCGTTCAAGAAGTGCAACCCCGCTCAGGAGCAACAGATGCCGCATCTTTCTATTGCAGAGGCCAGCGAGTCCCTTCAACGGAGCCATGAACAGGGGCGAACAGCCGTCTTCGTCTTTGGCAGCGGGCTTCTGAAGCACTGTCGGTTCGGTCCCTTCGCCGACTGGGCCACGCTCATGCATGAGATCGCGAGCCACCTCCGTGTGGACTTTGACTCGGAACTGGCAGCGTGCCACCCAACGCTTCTGTTTGAGAGCTTGCTGGTGAGAGCAGTCCAAAGGAATGGTGACGCCGCACATAAGCGCGAGGAAGCTGCTCGCCAGCACACTGCGGAGGTCGTTCGCGCAGCAGCTTCACGGATCGAGTGCCCTGCTCTTCGCAATCTCGTGGACTCAATCAGATGCCGGTCCATCGTCACCTTGAACTACACGGCCGCGCCGTTCGTTCGAGACGGTGAAGGCACCCTCTTCGGCGAAGAAGTTCCGTGTATTGAGACACCGAGCGGGAAGCGCGTCTGGTGCCCACATGGCAACGAGCGCTCGCCAACGACCATTCGACTCGGAGTGAGGGGATACTCGCGCACGATCTCGCAACTCGAGTGTCTGCGCGAGAACTATCAGAAGGCGCGCCGCGAGCGCACCGCGGGCGATCGGAGTTTCATGCACGACGTATTGGAGTCCCCGCTCGTGTTCGCCGGCTGCGGCCTTCACGAGGCGGAATGGACTTTGTGGTGGCTCCTCGCAAGCAAAGCCCGCAACTCCGCGAAACATGACGCCGCGCGCAACATCTACATCACCGCGCGCGACTTGAACGCCACGAAGTCGCGTCTACTCGAGGCAATGGGCTGCGATGTACTCAGGGTCGAGAGCCACGCGCGCGTGTGGGAAACCGTCGCGATGTTTTCAGAGAAGCACTGAGGGACCGACAAGTTTCGCGATACGCCGGGTGATGAATCTGTTCTACAACGCTCACGGGTTCCTCGCGACACGGAAACCGAAAACGTTGTTGTCCGAGACGCCAGGCGGGTTGCCAGCGCGGTTGGAGGAGCGCGCGTCGCTCGCCCCGCCGCCCCACCCGCCGCCGCGCAGCACGCGAGACACACCGCTCGCAGGCCCCGGCGGGTTCGTCGATGGGCTCGACGCGTAGTAGCTGCTCGAGTACCAGTCGTTCACCCACTCATACACGTTGCCCGCCATGTCGTGCAGGCCGAGCGCGTTCGCGGCCTTTCCGCCGACGGGGCGGGTCTGGCTTGCGGAGTTCGAGATGAACCACGCGATGTTCCCGACCTGCGTGTCATCGTTCGTCCCGTTCGGGAACCCAGGCATCGAGTGGAACGCCGTCGTCGTGCCGGCGCGATACGCGTACTCCCACTCCGCCTCAGTCGGCAGCCGGAGCCCCGTGGCTGAGAGGAAGCCTTGGATCATGTTCCACGACACCTGCTCGACCGGGCGGTTCGGCACCTGCGCTGCGGGCACCTGCGCGCTCGCGCTCTGGAAGAAGGACGGGTTCGAGCCCATCCTCGCCGTCCACTGCGCCTGGGTCACCTCGTAACGGCCGAGATAGATCGGTTGAGTCAGCGTCACCGGGTGAACAGGGCTCTCGTCGGCCTCGCACGAGCCTCCAGCCGACCCCGAGCATCCCATGTCGAAGGTCCCCGGCGGGATCAGCACCAACTCGATGTTCGTGCCGTTGTCACGAACGCGCCACGGATAGCCCGTCGCCGTGATCGCGTTGCGCAGCGTCGCGCTCGTCACGATCGCAGGGTCGGGGTTCTGCTCGAGGACGTTGTACCAGACGCTCGTGTAGGTGAATCCGTTCGAGAGGTCCGCCGTGCCGCCCAGGGTCGTGACCGACACGGCCTTAGCGCCGGCTGTTCCCGCAGGAGTGATCGCGGTCATCGTCGTAGCACTCGCCACGCTCACCGAGGTCGCGGCCACGCCGCCGATCGTGACCGAACTCGTGCCCGTCAGGTTCGTGCCCGTGATGGTGATCGTGGTTCCGCCCGCGAGCGGACCACCGCTCGGAAGCACTGACGAGATCGTCGGCACCGCGACGTAGGTGAACGCGTTCGTAAGGCTCGCGGTCCCGCCCGGCGTCGTCACCGACACGGTCTTCGCGCCACCGGTGCCTGCCGGTGTCACCGCCGTCATTGTCGTCGGGCTGACGACCGTCACCGAAGTCGCTGCGACGCCGCCCACCGACACCGTCGAGTTCGGTGTGTCGACATGGAAGTTCGTGCCCGTGATCGTGATCGTCGTGCCGCCGTCCAGGGGTCCACCCGATGGCGAGACCGATGTCACCGTCGGAACACCGACATACGTGTAGCCATTCGAAAGGCTGGCGGTTCCACCTGGCGTCGTCACCGACACCGTCTTCGCGCCAGCCGTGCCCGTGGAGGTCACCGCCGTCATCGTTGTCGCGTTGACGACCGTGACTGATGTCGCTGCGACTCCGCCTACGGACACCGTCGAGCTGGGCGTGCCGAGATGGAAGTTCGTACCCGTGATTGTGATCGTCGTACCGCCCGCCAGCGGCCCAGCGGCCGGAGAGACCGCTGCCAAGGTCGGCAGGCCTACGTAGTTGAACCCGTTGGCGAGAATCGCCGTGCCACTCGGCGTCGTCACGGACACCGTCTGCGAACCCTCCGCTCCAGCCGGAACCACCGCCGTCATGGACGTCGCGCTCACGACAGTCTGTGAGGTCGCGGGCACGCCGCCGATCGACACGGTCGTGGGCGTCGCCCCGTTGTAGAAGCTCGTGCCCGTGATCGTGATCGTCGTGCCGCCAGTCAGAGGGCCCGCGGCAGGCGACACCGCCGTCACCGTCGGCGCAGCGAAGTAGGTGAATCCACCTGGCGAAGAGGCGAGTCCTCCGGCAGTCGTCACCCGCACCTCGCTGCTTCCGCCAGAAGCCGCAGGCGTAACCGCTGTGATCGTGCTCGGATTTTGCACTACGACGTCCGTGGCGAGAACACCACTTATCCTCACGGTCAACGGTACCGGCTCATTGATGAAGTTCGTACCCGTGATCGTGATCGTCGTGCCGCCTGCCAATGGTCCGCCTGATGGCGAGACCGATGTCACCGTCGGGGCTGCGATGTAGGTGAATGCGTTGGACAGGCTGGCAGATCCACCCGGCGTTGTCACCGACACCGTCTTCGCGCCAGCCGTGCCCGCGGGAGTCACGGCCGTGATTGTCGTCGGGCTGACCACCGTCACCGATGTCGCGGCGACGCCTCCGACCGAGACGGTCGCGTTGGTCGCGCCGTTGTAGAAGTTCGTGCCCGTGATCGTGATCGTCGTGCCGCCGCCGAGCGGCCCCGCAGCTGGCGACACGGCCGTCACGGTGGTTGCGGAGAAGTAGGTGAACGCACTGGGCAGGTCGAGGGTCCCGCTCGGCGTCGTCACGGACACTGTCTTGGCGCCGGCGGTACCCGCCGGTGTCACCGCAGTGATCGTCGTCGAGTTGACCACATTCACGCTGGTTGCCGCGACGCCGCCGATCGAAACGGTCGCGGGCGTCGTCCCGTTGTAGAGGTTCGTGCCCGTGATGGTGATCGTCGTTCCGCCAGTCAGCGGGCCCGCGGCTGGCGACACCGCCGTCACCGTCGGCGCAGCGAAGTAGGTGAACCCGTTCGTCAGGCTGGTGGTCCCGCCCGGCGTCGTCACAGACACGGTCTTCGCGCCAGCGGTGCCTGCGGGCGTCACCGCCGTCATCGTCGTCGCGTTGACGACCGTCACCGAAGTCGCTGCGACGCCGC
>JBEAUK010000118.1:0-52019 GCA_041161465.1 Planctomycetota bacterium
CGGCACGTGCCGCGCAGTGCCTGGCACTGCATGGCACGTGCCGTGCACCTCTCTCGCCCGTTCGCGTACGCTCCGTACCGTGAATGCGGACTTCCAGCCCCGCCCGCCGCACAAGCCTCGCGTGCTTCGCGTGGCGCTTGCTGCTCTCGGCGGGCTGACGCTCGCGGCCGTGGTGCTCGCGGTGATTCCCCCATCCGGTCGGCCAACGCTCCCGCCGAACGCCGCGGTCCGCGGCGAGGCGCTGGAGCAGGCGCTCGTGGCGGCCGTCACGAAGGTGCGCGACCCGGCGGGGGAGGCGTGGGCTGTCGCCATCGACCCGGCCGACATCAACGCATGGCTCGCGACCCGTTTGCCGCAATGGGTCGCCCATGACCCAGAGTTGGCGCCGTTCGAAACCGCCACCGAGATGCGCCTCGGTGCAGCGGATGGCGCTGTGATCGTCGAAGCTCCGATTGGCCCGCGTGCGCTCGGCCTGGTGGGCACCATTCGGATGCCGCTCGAGCTCGATGAGAGCGACGGAGCCCTTCGCGTCGATGTCGGTCAATCGCGGATCGGCCTGCTCCCTATCCCCGTCAGCGGGGCTGGCTTCGACGCCACGGACAAGGTCCGGGACGAACTCGCGCGACTCGAGGCTCGGTACCCCGACCGGCGATTCCGCCTCGGGGACGGTCGGTTCATCGAAGTTCGGGCGATCTCCTGCGAGGACGGGCGCATCAAGATCCGCTTCGCCACGCTTCCCGCGGGTGCATCGGGAGGCTGAGCGGGCCGCGCCACCGCCGCGGGGGCTTCCGCTACATTGCGCCTTCCATGCCAGAGCTCACGATCAACGGCAAGAAGCACTCCTTCAAGCCCGGCCAGACCATTCTGCAGGCAGCCCTCGACCACGAGGTCGAGATCCCGCACTACTGCTACCACCCCGGTCTCACCGTGGTGGCCAACTGCCGCATCTGCCTCGGCGAGGTCTGGGCTCCGAACCCGAAGTCGGGCAAGCTCGAGCCGTTCCCGAAGCTTGTCCCCACCTGCCAGCAGGCGGCGACCGAAGGCATGGTCGTCTACACCGATAGCCCCAAGGCCGTCGCCAACCAGAAGGCGGTCATGGAGTTCCTGCTCATCAACCACCCGGTCGACTGCCCGGTGTGCGACCAGGCCGGCGAGTGCCACCTGCAGGACTACTCCTACCAGTACGGCCGTGGGCAGAGCCGCTTCACCGAGGCGAAGAACAAGCAGCCGAAGAAGGATGTCGGCCCGCATGTCCTCCTCTACAGCGACCGCTGCATCATGTGCACGCGCTGCGTGCGTTTCACCCGCGAGGTGACCGGCACGAACGAGCTGATGGTCGACGGCCGCGGCTCGACCGAGCAGATCGATGTCTTCCCCGGCATGGCGCTCGACAACGAGCTTTCGGGCAATGTCGTCGACCTCTGCCCGGTCGGCGCGCTCCTCGATAAGGACTTCCTCTTCCAGCAGCGCGTGTGGTTCCTGAAGAAGACCCCGTCGATCGATGGCCTGACCTCGTCGGGCGACAACATCTCCGTCGAGCACAACGATGGCAAGGTCTACCGCGTGAAGCCGCGTGCGAACGAGGCCGTCAACAAGTGGTGGATCACCGACGAGGTGCGCTACGGCTGGAAGTTCGTCCACTCGGACGAGCGCCTGACGATGCCCGCGGTCAAGGGCCGCGACCCGTTTGACCCGCTCAAGCCGATGGAGGCCTGGCAGGCCGCGATCGCCGCCGTCGACAGCGCGATGACCTCGCTGCGCACCGTGGCGAAGAAGAACCTCGCGCTCCTCGTGAGCCCAATGCTCTCCTGCGAAGATGCGTTCCATCTCGCGCGCTACGCGTTGTCGATCGACCCCGATGCGCTGCTCGCGGTCGGCCCGGTGCCGGTCAACGGCCAGGACAAGACCTTCCCCGGTGGCTTCACGATCCGCGCCGAGAAGGCGCCGAACGCGCGCGGCGTGCGCCGTGTGCTCGAGGCGCTCGCGGGCGGCAAGCCTGTCGCGAACGCGCAGGGCTTCGAGCAGGCGCTTGCGAGCGGCAAGTACGGCGCTGCGCTCGTCACGGGCAACTATCCGAGCAACTGGGTCACGCCGTCGATGGCGTCGGCGCTGAAGGGCGTCGGCACCGTCGTCGCGATCGACACGCTCCCCAACGCCGTCACCGCGATGGCGACCGTTGTGCTTCCGGGCGCCGTGTGGGTCGAGAAGGCTGGCTCGTTCGAGAACGCGACCAACCGACTCCAGGGCTTCGAGCAGGCGATCGATCCGGTCGAGTTCGCGAAGAGCGAGGCGCAGATCGCGCTCGACCTTGCGGGCGCGCATGCCGGCAAGCCCGCTGCCCACTACGACGCCGCCGCGACCCGCGCCGAGATGGCGAAGATCGCTGGCCTCGAGTCGATGACGAGCGCGCACCACGCGCCGGAGTCGTCGGCGACGGTCGAAAGCGACATGGTGCTGGTCGAGATCTGAGCGCTCGAGGCTCGAGCGCCCGCGATCAGCTCTGCTCGACTCGAACGGTGCCAGGCACGTGCCGCTCAGTGTCAGGCACTGGACGGCACGTGCCGTGCACGGAGCTTAGCCTCTGTAAGTCCATTCTCTACAAGTGCTTGCGCTGACATCGCGTCGGTGCCAGGCACGTGCCAGGCAGTGCCAGGCACTGCACGGCACGTGCCGTGCACGCGTCTGGATCCCGTACTCTCCACGCCAAAGCAAGCCGCCGCAGCGGCGCGCGCTCAAACATGCTTCCACAACGCGCCGACATCCGTGAGGTCTGGTCCCAGGCCTGGCCCACGGTCATCACGATGCTCAGCTACACGCTGATGCAGTTCGTCGACAGCCTCATGGTGTCGGTGCTCGGCCCCCTCGAGGTCGCCGCGCAGGGCAACGGCGGCTCATGGAGCTGGGTCGCCATCTCCTTCGGCTTCGGCATCCTCTCGCTCGTCAACACGCTCGTCGCGCAGCGTGTCGGCGCGGGGCGCCTCGACGAGATCGGCCGCTACGGGTGGGCTGGTCTCTGGCTCGCAGGCGGCTACTGGCTCTTCATCCTGATCCCATTCGCACTCGTCATCGGCCCGTTGTTCACGGCGATGGGCCACGAGCCGCGTCTTGTCGACATGGAGACCGGGTACGCGCAGATCCTCCTCTGCGCCGGCATCGTCACCGTCGGCGCGAAGGCGCTCGCCAACTTCTTCTTCGGCCTGCAGCGCCCGAAGATCGTCACGGTCGCCGCGATCGCCGGCAACATCACCAACATCGTCGCCAACTATGTCTTCATCTACGGCGAGCGCGGCCTGCCAGAACTTGGACTCCCTGGTATCCCCGGAATGCCCGAGTTCGGCGTCGTGGGCGCAGCGATCGGCACCGCGATCGGCTCCGCAGCCGAAGCGTTCATCCCACTGGTCGTGTTCCTCTCGCGCCGGCTCGACTCGGTCTACGCGATCCGGCGCGCGTGGCACCCCGACTTCGCCGCGATGCGCGACATCCTCCGCCTCGGCTGGGCGGCGGGACTCCAGTTCGGAAACGAGATGGTCTGCTGGGCGATCTTCATGACCGTCCTCGCCGGCGGCTTCGGCAGCGCCCACATGACCGCGGGCTGGGCCGCGATGCGCTTCGTGCACATGTCCTTCATGCCCGCGGTCGGCCTCTCGACCGCCGCGACGAGCCTCGTCGGCAAGCACATCGGCGAAGGCGACCTCGGGCGCGCCGGCCGCTCCGCGCACGCCGCGGTCTTCATCGCGGTGGTCTGGATGACGCTGTGCGCCGTCGTCTTCGTCGTCTTCCGCAACGAACTCACCTCGGTGTTCGTCGACGACGGCACGCCGCCGGACCTCGCCGCACAGATCCGCCTCATCGGCGCCGAGATCTTCATCTGCGCTGCGATCTTCCAGACGCTCGACGCGATCGGCATCGTCTACACCGGCGCGTTGCGCGGCGCGGGCGACACCATCTTCCCCGGCGTCCTCACCGTCGTTCTCTCATGGGCGGTGATCGTCGGCGGCGGCTACGCGATGACGGCGTTCTTCCCGCAGCTCGAGGCGACCGGCCCTTGGATCGCAGCGACCGCCTACATCGCGATCCTCGGCGTCGTCCTCGCGATCCGCTTCGAGCGCGGCGGATGGAAGCGGCTGCATCTCCTCGATCGCGCCGCGGCGTGACTCACGACACGACCGACACGGCGCCGATGCGCACCGTCACATCGGCGGCATGATGGACAATCGCCCGCGCATCGGCAGCCGGCGCGGGAATCCCCGCGGCGCGAACCAGGCCAGTGTCCACCTCGCGCAGCACGCCCGGCCGAATGCGATACGGATTGTGCCGCACGCACGCGTAGGTAAGCTTCCCGCGCTGCGTCGCGAACAACGCATAGCGCTCGACAAGGAAGTGCTCGAGCGTTCCCGGCGCAGCCTCCGCAAACGGCGCGCGCGACGCGAACTCCGCCGTCACCAGCGAACGCGCGGGCGCCGGCTGCGGCCACAGCCGCGTGCTCTCCGCGCGACGCACCTCGGCACCGTCCGCATGAACCTCGCGCTCGTACTGCATGCGCGCCTTGAAGTACGGCAGCCCGTACATTCCGCGCGCGACCTTCACGGCAAGCGTGCTCTCCGCCTCGAGGCTGAAGAACCACACCGCGGGAATCGGCTCCGCCACTCCGCGCCTGCGCACATAGGTGCGCACATTCGTCTCGAGCGTGCGCGCGGTGCCTGGAATCGGCGGCAACCACACCGAGCGGATCCCCGTCATGAGAAACGGCACGAGCGCGACATACGCCTTGCCCTCGAACAGGTCTGGCTCGAGCTCCGGTGGCAGCAGACGCTCGAGCGCCGCAGGATCAACCTCCCAGTGCACGAAGACGAGGTCGCGCCAGGTCTGCCAGAAGATCTGTCGGAAGGTGGGTTGCTGCTGCATCGAGGGCGGTGGGGGCGGCGCCCCGAGTGCGCGAGTGTAGCCGCGGCAGTTATAGGGCGCGCGTCGAACAACGCTGTATGCAGTTGCCGCCGCAGCGGATACACTCGTCGCCCTTCGCCGCTTCTCGGGACGGTTTCCGTTGAAGCGCGCGATCATTCCCGGAAGCACACGACGATGAGCGGACTCGACACGGTGATCGGTGGCAAGGCTGGCAACCCCGAGCAGGTCAAGAAGCACCTCGCCGAGGCAGCGCGCCTCGAGAAGGACGGCAAGCGCGCCGAGGCCGTGCGTGAGCTTCGCGCCGCGCACGAGCTGAGCGACGACCAGAACATCACCTTCAAGCTCGCCTACATGCTCGACCTCCTCGGAGAGGAGAGCGAGGCCGTCGCGCTCTACACCGACATCACGAACTGCCGCAAGCCGCACATCAACGCACTCGTGAATCTCGCGGTGATCTGCGAAGACCGCGGCGAACTCGGCCGCGCCGAGCGCCTGCTCCGCCAGGTCATCGAGACCGATCCGAACCACGCACGCGGCCGCCTCTTCCTCAAGGATGTGATGGCGAGCAAGGACATGCAGGTCGAGACCGAGGCGAGCTTCATCGGCCCCTCGAGCGCGATTCTCGATACGCCCGTCACCGACTTCGAGCTCTCGGTCCGCGCGCGCAACTGCCTCAAGAAGATGCAGATCCGCACGCTCGGCGATCTCCTCAAGATCACCGAGGCCGAGCTCCTCAGCTACAAGAACTTCGGCGAGCAGTCGCTCGTCGAGATCAAGGCGATGCTCTCGCAGAAGGGCCTGCGCCTCGGCCAGAACCTCGAGGGCGGCGGCCGTGGCGGCATCCGCAAGGACATCCTCGACGAGCTCAAGGCGATCGTCCCCGAGACCACGCTCAACAAGCCGATCTCGTCGCTCGAGCTTTCCGTGCGCGCCCGCAAGGCCCTGCAGCTCCTGAACATCTCGTCCATCGGCGAGCTCGCCTCGCGCACCGAGGCCGAGCTCATGGGCGTCAAGAACTTCGGCGCCACCAGCCTCCACGAGATCCGCGAGCGCCTCGCCCAGCACGGCCTGACGCTCCGCCAGCTGAGCTGATTCAATCGCGTGAGGGCGCCCCCGCGCCGGCTGCGTACTGGGTAGGATTGCCGCGTACTTCTCTCAGCGGAGGATGGCTGCATGGACCCGCAGACCTTCGAACGCCGTCGTCGATTTGTCGTGCTCGCGTCCGCCGTCGCTGTTGCCAGCGCGGTGGGCAGCGTCGTGTCGTGCCAGCAGCCGCAGGGCATGCGCCCGGCGCCCGGCACCCCGGGCGGCACGCGTCCGACGACGAACGGAGCGACTGGCGCCCAGCCCCAGACGCCATCGGGCTCGCAAAAGCCCGCTGCTGGCGACGCGAAGCCGAAGCCATCTCCCGAGAAGCCGAAGCCGCAGCCGGTCGAACGACCCGCGCCGCCGTCGAGCGAGCCGTCGATCCGAATCAAGACCGGCAGTCTGCCGAAGTCATCGCCGAAGATCGAGATCCGCGGACCAGGTGCGCAGGTCTGGATCGTCGAGCCTGGATCAGGCCGACCCGGCACCGTCGCCGAGTCGCCCGTCGAGTTCGCGTGGACTGCAGACGGCTGGCGCGTCACGGAGTCTGCGCGCGCGCGTGATCCGCGCGTGATCGCGGTGCCCGCACGCGCCACGCTGCAGGTTTCCGCGCTGCGCGGCGAACCGCAGCAGCTCACCGCGTTCGGCAGCACCTGGCCGGGCGTGATCCGCCTCGTGCCGCAGCCTGACGACGCCAACGAGCCGGTCGATGTCATCCACGATGTGCCGATGGAGGAGTACCTCCCCGGCGTGATCGCGAAGGAGCTCTTCAACGGCTGGGGCGTCTCGACGCACCGTGCGCAGGCGATCGCCGCGCGCAGCTGGGCGCTCTGCGAGATGGAGATGTGGCGCACGCGCCGCCACTTCGACGCGGTCGCCGGCGAACAGGGCCAGGCCTGGATCGGCGCCACCGCGCACAAGCGCAGCCTCGACGCCGTCAGCGCGACGCGCGGACAGGTGCTCGTCTACACCTCGCGCGTGGTGCCCGCGTACTACTCGAGCTGCTGCGGCGGCGCGCGCGCGGCCGCGCGCGACGCGATCTCGACCTCGATCGTGAACGACATCGCGCCGCTCGCGGTCTCGGGCTCCGACGGCCGCGACTGTTGCTCATGGAGCCCGACGTATCGGTGGCAACTTGCGTTCGATGCGGCGACCGTCGCCCGCACGCTGCCCGCGTGGGCGCGCGCCGAGGGCTATGCGTCGCTCTTCAAGGTCGAGGGCATCCGCCGCGTCGACATCGCCGAGCGCAACAAGGCAGGTCGCCCCGTGGTCTTCACCATCACCGACGCGAAGGGCGCGCCGTACCAGGTGCTTGCCGAGCGACTGCGCTGGGCGCTCAACGCCGATCCGCGTGATCCGCAGAACCTCCGCCCCGCGAAGGAGCGCGTGAAGAGCGCGTTCTTCGAGCCGTTCCTCAAGGGCAACGAGCTCGTGCTCTCCGGCCGCGGGCACGGCCACGGCGTCGGCATGTGCCAGTACGGCGCAGAGGCGATGTCGAAGAAGGGCGCGAAGTTCGACGCGATCCTCGCGCGCTACTACCCGGGCGCGAACATCGTCAAGTCGTACGCGTAACCCGCGCGCACCTGCGTCCGTCGAGGTCGGCTGTTCCGCTACATTCCGCGCATGGCGAATCAGCATCCAGGCCGTCGGCTCCGTGACGCGATGGCGCGCGGCACCGTGTTCGTCCCAGGCGCGTTCAACGCGCTCGTCGCGCGCGCCGTGGCGCGTGCGGGCTTCCCCGCGACCTACATCTCGGGCGGCGCGACCGCGAATGTCGCGGGCTACCCGGACATCGGCCTCATCACGCTCACCGAGATGTGCCGCACGATCCGCGAGATCGGCGACGCATCGGGCCTGCCCGTCATCGCCGACGCCGACACCGGCTACGGCGAGGTCGAGTGCTGCGTGCGGACGGTCGTCGAGTACGAGCGCTCGGGCGCCGCGGCGCTCCACCTCGAGGACCAGGTCTTCCCCAAGCGCTGCGGCCACCTCGACGGCAAGGACCTCGTGTCGGCGCAGGCGATGGCCGACAAGGTCGCCGCGATGGCGAAGCACCGCCTCTCGAGCGACTTCGTCATCATCGCGCGCACCGACGCGCGGCATGTCACGGGCTTCGACGACATGATCGCGCGCGCGAACCTCTACCGCGAGGCGGGCGCCGATGTGATCTTTCCCGAGGGCCTCCACGACGGCGACGAGTTCGCGCGCTTCATGAAGGCCTCTCCCGGCGCGACGCTCGCGAACATGACCGAGTTCGGCAAGACGAAGCACCTCACGCGCGACGAGTTCCGCGCGCTCGGCGTGTCGATCGTGATCTATCCGCTCTCGCTCATGCGCATGGCGATGAAGGCGGTCGACGAGGGCCTCGCCGCGCTCGCGAAGGACGGCGGCTTCGAGCCGTCGCTCCCGCGCATGCAGTCGCGCAAGGAGCTCTACGAGTTGCTCGCCTACACGCCGGGCAAGGAGTGGGATTTCCCGCGAGGCTAGGCGAGCGTCAGGCGCCGCCGCCGATGGTGAAGCCGATGGTGTCTTGATACGAGAGCCAGAACCAGATGACCGCTGCAAGCGCGACGAGCGCCGCCACGAGCACCGCGATCGCGACGCCAAGTCCGCGTCGGCCCTGCTCGGGGAACGAAGGCGGAAGCGGCCTCAGCGACACGACGGCGTAGGCGCCGGTCCACCAATTGGTGACCTTCACGCGCGGTCGCTCGAGCAGCGCTGCGTCAGGCGGGCGCGTCGCGGGTCCGGTCCGCAAGGGCGCGGTGTCCTTGCGCAGCGTCTGCGCGAGGAACGCCGCCTCTTCGCTTGGCTTCTCCATCTCACCGCCGCCGCCCATGGACGGGAGATCGGCGGGGCGCACGGCGGCCGGATCGCATCCGAGCAGCGCGCGGTCGAGATCGGCCAGCATCTCCTCGGCGTCGCGGTAGCGTCGATCGAAGTCGGCCATCGCGCGACGCGCGATCCACTGAAGGCATGCAGGGCTCTTCTTCTTGAAGCTGCTCAGGACGCCGTGCGCCGGGAAGGTGCCCTCGAGCGCGAAGTAGAGCACGGCCCCGGCCCCGTAGAGATCGAACCGCGCGGCATCGACCTCCGAAACGCGCGCGCCGCGGAGCGCCTGGCGCACGAGCTCCGGGTCGCGGAAGTACTCGGTTCCGTGCGTTGTCAGCGTCATGTGCGATGCAAGCGGCGTCACGAGCCCGAGATCGACGAGCGTTGCGCGGCCCTCGTGGACGATCGCATTCTCCGGCTTGATGTCCTTGTGCCAGAGTCCTGCATCGTGCCAGTCGCGCAGCGTCGCGACGATATCGCGCACGAGCGAGGCGATCAGGACGAGCCGCTCGCGGTCGAGACCCTCGCCGCCCGCACCGTCGCCGCCCGCGGCCTCATGCATGCTGCGTACGAATCGCCCGAGGTCCATTCCCTCGTAGTAGCGCATCACGTAGTGGAAGCGCCGCTCGGAAGCCTCGTGGTCGAGGACGAGCCCGAGCTTGCGCGCGGCGTCGAGCGATCGGCCCTCGCGCAGCATCTCGGCGGCGTGGGTGCCTTCATCGAAGTCGAAGCTCTTGATGACGACGAAGCCGCTCGGAAGCTTGAGCTTGCGCCTCGTGCGCGCATCGGGTTCCGCGACGAAGAGACGCGCGCCTGAGCCGCCGCGAGCGAGCTCCCGCAGCACCGTGTAGCCGGGGAACTCGGCGGGGGAGTTGCGCTTCTCGTTCTCGTCGCCGAGCGCCACGCGCATGCGGGTGCCGACATGTCCGACGAGCGCGGAGAGCCCCAGGAGTTCGAGCGGGCGCAGCGCGACCGCGCATCCGAGCGACTTGAGCGCGACCACGCTCTCGTGACCCGAGGCCTTGAGCGCCTCGAGCGCGCTGCTTGGGCGAAGCACGACGAGGCGGCCGAGCGCGACAGGGAGCAGGACGATCGCCACGATCGCCCCGCCAACGAACCGCACGAGATCGGTGAGGAATCGGCTGAGCGTCACGCCGACATGCTTGAGGAGCGCCGCGGTGAGGATGCCGAGCTTGCCGAAGATGATGCCGACCGCGACCAGCGCAACGCTCGCCGCGATCATGCCGATGATCAGGATCAGCCACTCAAGTCCTTGCACGCCCACCGCCTCCGGGTCCTGCGCGTCGGCGGGCCTCGTCACGCTCGGCGATATCGCGGGCGACCAGCTCTTCCTGGGCGCGCCAGATCTCTCCGAGCGCATCATCGAACGCAGCGTCGTCGTCGGCGAGACCGGCGCGGCTCGGCTCCGAGCGCTCGTCGTCGGTGTAGCTCCATTGCTCGATCGCGACCGAGAGTTCCTCGCGCAGCGCCTCGCGCACGCGCTGGCAGTGGCGCGTGACGGTCGGCTCGCTCACGCCAAGGAGCTCGCCGATCTCGCGGCCTTGCTTCGACTCGAGGACGCGCATGCGGTAGGCCTCGAAGTGCACGAACTCCGCGCGCTTCTGCGCCGCGCGGATGGCCGCGTGCACCTTCGCCGCCATGACGCGGCGCTCGTACTCCTCGTCGGGCTGCGAGACGCGCGCCTCGCCCATCCATGCGTCGTCGAGGCTCGCGCCACGCTTGCCGCTTCCGCGCTTCTGCGCAAAGCGGCGATCCATCTCGTCGCCGAGGACATGCTTCGCGATCGCGAGCAGCCAGGTCGAGAAGCGCACTCCGCGCTGCGGATCGAAGCGGTCGATCGAGTCGGAGAGCGCGGCCAGCGTGTCCTGCGTGAGATCGCGCAGCGTCTCCTCGCCGAGGCGTCCGTTGCCCCAGCGCGCGAGCGTTCCGCGGATGACGGGACCGAATGCCTCCCAGAGCTCAAACCACGCGCGTTCGTCGCGCGCACGGAGCCGTCGAAGGAAAGCGGTGTCGACCTGATGCATGGGCGAGATTGTGGCCATGGTCGACGCGGTTTGGAGCGTCGACCGTCGATTTTCACCACACTGGCTCGCTCATGGGGTCGAGTTGCCCGCCGTCGGCTTGCGGGCGGGCTTTTTCGGAAGCGGAGGAGCTTCCTTCGGCGAGAGCAGTTCGAAGTCGAAGGTGCCCGTCTTCTTGTTCCGCACCCACTTCAGCACAAGCTCCCTTGGCTCGAGGCCTCGGGTCGTCAGGACGGGCGGCGTGGGGTGCTTCGCCTCGAGCTTGCGGTCTCCGGAGCTCGTCCCGGTCGCCCGCTTCGGGGGGATGAGGTCGAAGATCGGCTTGGTCTTCGCAAGGTCGTCCTGAGGGATGTCGAGGATCGCATCGGTGGCGGTCAGGGTGTCGGTCCGGCCATGGACGGTGATTTCGATCGAGAAGTTGCGCTCGCGAAGCTGTGAAACGAGGTCCTCGAGGCTCTCGACCGCGGCGCCCTCGCGCGAGAGGAACCGGAGGCCTTCCGCGAGGAAGCTGATCCGCGCGGCGGCCGCACTGAATGCGGACGGCTTCATCTTCGACGCCCAGTCGCGCCATGCGCGCTCGAAGCTGGCGACATCGTTGGTGCCGAACGCCTGCACGAACGCCCGTTCGCTCGGCATGCCGCTGTGCAGGAGCCGCAGGTAGCCCTCGAACGGCTGCTGGTAGCGGCCGCCCTCGGCCCAGCCGAGGAACTGCACCATCGACCACGACTGCACATACTGGACCGAGGCGTTGCCCGCGCGGACATTGGCGTTCCACTGGTCGCCCGACATGGTGAGAAGCCGCACGAAATCGACGGTGGAGCCGTTTTCAAGCGCTTTCTTCACGGCCGCGACCGCCGTGGGACTCGCTTGGCCGACGATCACGCGCCCGTCGACGACGATCGCCTCGCCGAAGAACTCGGCGAGCCCTTCGTTGACCCATGGCGGAAGCGTCCCGGCGAAGCGGCTGTGCGCGTACTGGTGGAATCCCTCGTGCTGCACGACATGCAGCACCCGCGTTCGGGGCAGCTGCTCGACGAAGAAGGCAAGCGCCGCGCCAGCGGGCGAGATGAAGAACATGCCTCCGCTGCCCGTGCCGTTCACGCCGTAGCGGTTGCGGAGCACATTGAGGTAGTCGGACTCGCGCTGGAACATCAGCACGAACGGAACCTCGGGCGCCTGTTGCGGGATGCCGGCGAGCCGGCGCGCGTACTCCTCGTACATCAGGTCGAGATGCGCGGCGTACAGCCTGGTCTCGTCCGGGTCGAGGTCGCTCAGGATGCGGTAGTGCTTCGAACGCACTTCCCGGCCGGCTTTCGCAAACCAGTCGGCGCCCGGTCTCGGTGGGGAGTTGTCCTGCGCGGGCGCGGGCGTGGCGCTCGCGATCAGCAGCCAGAGGAGCAGGGGAATGGCCAGAAGCGGGCGCATGCGTGGGCTCGGTCGTCGGATTCTCGCCGATTTGGCGGTGCTCGAACGCAGGAAGTACGCAAACTTCACGTCGGCGGAGGCGTGCAAGAGCCTACGGGATCGAAACTTGGGTTGATAACCCATTTTGGACACAGCGCGGTCGGCGAAACGGGTCTTTGGGAGCGCTCGGCTTGAGACGGAACTCCCTTTTTCGACTTTTTCGTGGCCTTCTCCTCGCTTCAGTCGGTTCCTGAGTGACAATCCCTTCGGTTGGCTCACGCCGACTAGCAGGCGATTTAGGGACCGCCTGTGTATTCGCAAGCCTTCGGGTTGAGGGACCTGAAGGCGGGCGGAGGTAAAAAGGGACGGCGTTTCGCTGCTAGAGCGAGACGCCTGTGAACGGCGGAAAGGGAACCTGCCGCTCACACGCACACGCTCGAGGACGCTCGGGCGTGTTGCTTTTTTGGACCTGTTTTGGGCGGCGGCTGTTGCGGCAGCCGCCTTTGGTGCTTGTTGGAACCGGTGCACGGCACGTGCCGTGCAGTGCCTGGCACTGACTGGCACGTGCCGTGCACCCATTGGCGACCGGTCAGCGTTTTGGGCCTGTTTGAGCGGCGACTGCTGCGGCAGTCGCCTCTGGTGCTTGTTGGAACCAGTGCACGGCACGTGCCGTGCAGTGCCTGGCACTGACTGGCACGTGCCGTGCACCGGTCGGCGCGGGCTACCGGATGCGGCGGAACTCGTACGGCCCCTTCTTCGCGCCCCAAACCTGGTTGTCGTTGGCGTCGAAGCCGCGATCCCAGCTTTCGAGGCCGTTCGCGCGGAGGATCACCTCGCTCGTCGCGTACGAAGCGCCGCGCAGCGAACTTTCGCAGTCGCGCTCGTTCGTCGAACCGACCCACATCGTGCCGACACGCTGCAGCACGATCGAGCATCCGGCTCGAGGCACGAGCGCATCGGGCGAATCTGCATCGAAGCGCGACGGATCGCTCCAAGCCCCGACGCGCTCGGCCTGGTTGGGCAACTCGTAGACGAAGCTCTCCACCGAGCCGTCTCCGCGGTCGATCAGCCGGTAGACGCGCTGCCGATAGGGCCGATCGAGGTTCGTGGCCATGGCCTGCTCGACATAGAGCCACGGACCGTCAGCCCGCGAGGTCCAGATCGGGGTCATGTGAAGCCGCACATCGAAGAACTCCCCGTCGACTTTCGACTGCGCCTCGCTCGAGAACGAGCCGGTGAGGAGCGTCGCGACCTCGGGTACGCCGCTCGCGACGGTGGGAGCCTTCGGGGCAGCCGGGGCTTTCGCTGCGGTCGCGCAGCCGATCGGCAACTGCACGCAGGCGAGCAGGGCGAGCAGGGACAGGCCGCGGACAGGCACTGCGAAGGTCATTTCCGCACTGTACCTGCTCCTCCTCGGTGACCGCGGCTTGTGTAGACTCCCGACTTCCGTATCGGCGTTTTTGCCGTCCGTTCGCTTTGCTGGAGACCTCACGATGAGCACCGCGTCCGCCCCGACCCCGAAGCCCGTCGACACCCGTGGCCTTGCAGGCCAGACCGTCGGCGACACCGCCATCTGCGCCGTCACCCAGACCGAGCTGATCTACCGCGGATACGAGATCGCCGACCTCGCCGAGAATGCGACCTTCGAGGAAGTCGCGCACCTGCTGCTCGTCGGACACAAGCCGTCGGCGGCCGAGCTCAGCGCCTTCAAGGCCGAGATCGCCTCGATGCGAGCGATCCCCGCGAGCGTTCGCGACGCGATCGTCCGCATCGCGAAGGAGAGCCCCAACGCCCACCCGATGTCGATCCTGCGCTCGGGCGTCTCGCTCCTCTCGCACCTCGACCCGGACTGCGAGGACAACTCGCCGGCCGCCGAACTCCGAAAGTCGAAGCGCCTCCTCGCGCAGATCCCGTCGATCATCGGCGCGTGCCAGATGACGCTCAACGGCAAGGCCCCGGTCGACCCTGACGCGTCGCTCGGTCACTCCGCGAACCTCATGTGGATGATGAGCGGCCAGAAGCCCGACGAGCTCGCGGCGAAGATCATGGATGTCTCGCTCGTCCTCTACGCCGAGCACGACTTCAACGCCTCGACCTTCTCCTGCCGCACGATCGCCTCGACCGAGACCGACATGCACAGCGCGGTCTGCGGCGGCATCGGCGCGCTCAAGGGGCCGCTCCACGGCGGCGCCAACGAGATGGCGATGGAGATGCTGAAGGACATCGACAAGGACTGCGCCGGCGGCAAGATGAGCGTGGATGCGTGGATGCAGCGCGCCTTCGCAGAGAAGCGCAAGCTCATGGGCTTCGGCCACCGCGTCTACAAGAACGGCGATCACCGCGCCGGCATCCTGCGCCGCTGGGGCCTCAAGCTCGCCGAGAAGCAGGGGCCGCAGTCGAAGAAGTGGTTCGACATGGGCGACGAAGTGCAGGCGATCATGCTGCGCGACAAGAACATCCACCCGAATGTCGACTTCCCCTGCGGCATGACCTACTTCATCATGGGCATCCCCGTGCCGCAGTACACGCCGATCTTCGTGGCGAGCCGCATCACGGGCTGGTGCGCGCACATCATGGAGCAGCACGCGAACAACCGCATCATCCGCCCGCTCGCGAGCTACACGGGCCCGATGAGCCTGAAGTGGAACGCGTGAGACGCGCCGCCGGGTCCCGCATCGGGAGCCGCTCGGAACGAAGCAAAAACGAAGAACCCCGGCCTGCAGCGCAGACCGGGGTTCTTGTTTCACCGTCGAGGCGGAAGCCGCCTGCTCACGGCAGGCGGTGCACCGCGTTCACATTCGCAACCGTCGGGATCAGGAGCTGCGATCCCTGGAAGTAGATCGTCGAGGTTCCCGCGGTGGTCGAACCGCTTGCCGTCGGAGCGAAGGTGATGAGCGAATTCTTGTCGCCGCTCACGGCCGATGCGGCCCATGCGCCGAACATCGACAGTGTCCACTGGCCGGACGAGCTGACCCACGCGCCATCGGTGTCTTCGTCCGTCAGCGTGTAGCCGACATCAGAGAGGTCGAGGCCCCAGCTCCAGGTTCCCGCCGTCACCGAGCCGAGCGAAGTCGGGGTGAAGGCAAGGATGTCCTCATCGGCGGCGCCTGAGAGCCCGGCGATCGTCGGATTGTCGAGCGTCGAGATGCCGATCGCGCCCGAGGGCAGGATCGTGATCGCATCGATGTTCTCGCCCGCGACCGTGAGGTCGACATCGGAGCCGTCGAAGTAGAACGCGAAGGTTCCCGCCGTGTTCTCGCCGAGCGAAGTCGGCGTGAACCGCACGATGTCCTCGGCGCCGACAGAGGTGCCGCTCGGGCCGCCGGTCAGGCCTGTGATGGTCGTCGCCGCCGAGAAGGAGAGCAGGATGTCGCCGTTTGCGAGCACCGCCATCGCGTCGATGGTGCGGCCGCCGAGGCCGACATCGGAGCCATCGAAGTAGCGGCTCCAGGTCGCGGTCGCGCCGTCGTACTGCGCGATGTCCTGGGGCGGAACGACGCCTGCGGCGCCGATCGTCGGCGTTCCGCTGAAGGAGAGGAGGATCTTGCCCGAGGTCGTCGGCGTGGTCCAGCCGCTGTTGGTCGCGTTGGTGAGCGCGCGGTTGAGGTTCACGCGGCCGACACCGAGCCTGCCTGCGAAGCTCGGATTCAGCGAGTCGATCTGGTCGACCGTCGTGCGGACGCGGTGCCAGACCTGGCCCGCGGTCCAGGTCGGATTCTGGCTCCACACATTCGCGGCGAGACCCGCGACGAGCGGGCATGCCATCGAGGTGCCGTCGAGCGCGGCCGTGTAGTCGTTGTTCGGATCGTTGAAGACGTGGTAGCTCGACAGGATCGCGACTCCGGGCGCCGAGATGTCGATCCAGGTGCCGTAGTTCGAGAACGATGCCTTCTGGTCCGACTGATTGGTTGCGGCCACCGAGTACACATCCTCGCGCGTGCTCAGGTAGGGCGCGGTCTGCGTGTTGGAGTTGCCTGCAGCGGCGAAGACGAGGCCGCCTGCGCCGATGAAGTAGTCGACCGCGGCGGCAAGGCCGCCCGAGTTCGACGAGCCCCACGAGCAGCTCGCGATGCGCGCGCCGTTGTTGGCCGCGTAGTAGAGGGCCGATGCGGCCGAGTCCATGCGGACCACGCCGACCTGCTGGCCGCCCTGGTTCGCGCTGTGGCCCATGCGCAGCGCCATCACGCGAACGCCATCGCCCGTGGTCGTCGAGGATCCTGCGGCGAAACCGCCCGCAACGCTCGCGGTGCCGTAGCCGTTGTTGTTGATCGCCGCGACGATTCCGGCGCAGTGCGTGCCGTGACCGTTGAAGTCGCGCGGATCGTTGTCGGCGCCGTTGCAGTCCTCGAGGTTCCAGCAGGTGATCACGGGAAGGGTCACGAAGTCCCATCCGACCCAGTCGTCGACGAAGCCGTTCGCGTCGTCGTCGACGCCGGAAACGCCGTTCTTCTCAGCGGCATTGATCCACATGTTTCCCGCGGTTCCGCCGGGGTTGCTGATGCTGGCCGCAGAGCCGCCGAGATCCTTGTGGAAGTAGCGGACGCCCGTGTCGAGCACCGCCACGATCGTCGACGGCGCGCCGTTCTGGATATCGAATCCCTCGGGGGCGTCGATGTCCTTGTCGTTCGCCTGGCTCAGGTGCCACTGCGATGGGTAGCTCGGATCATTCGGTGGCGCGAAGACCGTGTGCACGCCGATGGGCTCGACCTTGCGGACGAGCGGGTCGGCCGCGAAGTCGGCCATCGCGGCCTCGAGGGTGGTCTTCTCGAGATCGATGGTGAGCACCGCGTAGCCATCGAGTTGCGGGAGCGGCTTGTTCTTCAGGTTCGCGGCGACCGGACCTTGGAACAACTTGCGGATGCCCTTCACGCCGTGGTGCGCGCAAAGGTCATCGAGAACCTTGATTCCCACTCGCCCATCGGCGGCGAGGTTGTTCGCCTCGAGCGAGTCGGTTGCCTCTGCGCCGAACTCGACGATGAACTCGTCAGGCACGATCCAGGAGGTTTGGCCGAGCTCCGCGAGCCATGGATCGGCTTGGACGGCGCCGAAGTCCTGCAAATGGGACTGGTTTGGGTTTCGCGCGGTCTTGGTCGCGACCTGCGGCGCTGCGGAGACCGCAAGCGTGATCGAGCCAAGGCTGGCGAGCGCAATTGCGCACGGACGCATCTTCAACATGTGGGACTCCTCAAGAAGACGAAATTGCAGGATCGGATGCGGCTCAGGACCTAGGTCCAGCCCGCCTCCGCGGCATCGGTGGATCGAACAAGAATCGCAGTCGGGATGCCTTCCGACCGCTGGTTCGATGGAGTGAACGGAGCTCGTGCGACGCCACGGTGTCGCGGCGCGATTGGTCGTGCTGACTGGGGGAATGTCGGCAGTGATTGGGCATGCGCGACCTAGCCTCCATCTGGACGCTGGCAACGACTCCCAAGCGATCTCTCAAAACTACAGAAGTGTTTGTAGCGTTCAAGGGGTACATCGCGAGATTTTCAAACACGGGCGATTTCGTCGGAGCTGGTGCGCCCGCGAAGCCTTCCTGTCACCTGTTTGAACCATGTTCCGCACGGGAGGACCGCGTCTCTCGGCAGAAATAGCGTCTGCCGAGGGATGGGCGGGGGGTGCTACATTCCTCGCCCCATGTCCACCGTCAAGACCATCGCCGTCATCGGCGCCGGAACCATGGGTTCCGGCATCGCCCTCACCGCAGCCCAGACCGGCTTCAGCGCCATCCAGATCGATGTGAGCCAGGCCGCGCTCGACAAGGCGAAGGCCGGTCACGCGAAGAGCCTCGCGCGCCTCGTCGAGAAGGGCAAGATGCAGCAGGCCGATGCAGACGCGGCGCTCAAGCGCGTCTCCTACTGCACGGCGATGGCCGATGCGAAGGCGGCCGACTGGGTGGTCGAGGCGGCCACCGAGAATGTCGAGCTCAAGAAGAAGATCTTCAAGGAGATGCAGGCGACCTTCCGCGAGGATGTGGTGCTTGCGACCAACACCTCGAGCATCTCGATCACCGACATCGCGAGCTCGGTCGGCAAGGACGCGCCCCGCGTCATCGGCATGCACTTCTTCAACCCGGTGCCGATCATGAAGCTCGTCGAGGTCATCAAGGGCATCGCGACGAGCGAGGAGACCACCGCGCGCACGATCGAGCTTTCGAAGGCGATGGGGAAGACGCCCGTTCCCGCGAACGACCGCGCGGGCTTCGTCTCGAACCGCGTGCTGATGCCGATGATCAACGAGGCGTTCTACGCCTGGATGGAAGGCGTCGCGAAGCCCGAGGACATCGATCAGATCATGCTCCTCGGCTGCAACTTCCCGATGGGTCCGCTGCGCCTCGCCGACTTCATCGGCCTCGATGTCTGCCACGACATCATGATGGTGCTCCACAAGGAGCTCGGAAACCCGAAGTTCTTCCCGTGCCCGCTGCTGCGGCAGCTGGTGCAGGCGGGGCGCCTCGGCGACAAGACGGGCCGTGGCGTCTACGAGTATCCTGCGAAGTGACGAAGGCGCGGCTGCGGTTCCGCCGCGCGTCTTCGTGACGCGCGAAGGAGACGCTGCATGTCGATGAATTCAAACGAGGTGCTGGAGCGGGCGATTCGGCTCGGCTGGAGCAGTTTCAAGAGCTCTTGGCCGCTGCTGCTGGTCGCAGCGCTGTTTTCGATCTTGGGCGGAATTCCGGGTGCGCTTCTCCAGCAGGTGTTCCAGATCATCGGGATTGCAGCGGATGCAGCGGGTGCTTCCAAGGCCGTGACGCTCGGTGTCATGATCGGCGGCGTCGCGCTCTCGCAGATCGTTGCATTCACCCTCCAGTGGCTGACGACCGCCGGTGGCGCGGCGGCTGCGATGCGCGCGCAGCGCGGGCACGCCAACGACTTCAAGGCCCTGCTCTCGGGCCTCAGGAAGTTCAAGAGCGTGCTGGCCGTCCAGTTCCTGCTGCTCCTGCTCGCGACGATCCCATGGGTGCTCCTCGCCGCGTGCGTGCTGCCTGCGTTCGAAGGAGTGATCAGGGGCGAGAGCCAGATGCCCGACATCACCAAGCTCAACATCCCGATCACGATCGTCTGCGGGCTCTTCGGGATCGTCTGCAGCGTCTGGTTCACCGCGCGCTTCGGAGCGGCGGCGCTGCGCGCGGCCGACCCCGATGAGCCGCCGATCGGCGGGCTGGAGGCGCTGCGCTACTCATTCGCCTTGACGCGCGGCCGCACGCTGGTGGCGATCGGCATGCTGATCCTCATTGGATCTGCGGTGGCGTTGAGCATATTCCTCTGCTTCGTCGGAGTCATGCTCGTCGGTATGCCGCTCGCGCTTGCGCTCCAGGTCGGGTTCTACCGCGCGCTGCGTGGCGAACCCGATCCAGCGCCTGCGCCGCCGCCGGTGCAGTGGCCGGGCGCCGTTCCGCCGCGGACGCCGGTCTGACGCGCGTTCAGTTCGCCGCGCGCGCGGCTGCGTCGATGCGCGCCACGGCGCCGGGAAGATCGCGCAGTGCGTCGATCGCGCTCACGCGCATCGTCTTCCAGCCGAGGCCGTCGAGCACGCCTTCGCGCACGCTCTCGCGGTCGATGACCGTGGGCGCCGCGCGGTGGAACACGCCGTCGAGCTCGACGCCGAGCACCCAGCGGTCGGGCGTCGTGCGGTTTGCGAGCGCGAGACTGATGCGGAAATCGCGCGAGCGGCCGACATGGAGGTCGACCTTCCAGCCGCGTGACTCGAGTTCGCGCGCAAGCGCCGCCTCGACCGCGTCGATGTCGAGCGCGCGCTGCGGGCCCGCCTCGTCGCGCGCGGTCGGCACGGTGCCGAGCTCGGCGAAGGCGAGGTAGTCGCGGAGATCCTGCGCGCCCTTCGAGAGGCACTTCTTCGGGTCGAGGTCGCTCGCCCGGATCGACGAGAAGATCACGACCTTCTCGCGCGCGCGCGTGACGGCGACATTCAGGCGCCGCTCGCCGCCCGAGAGGTTGAGCGGGCCGAAGTTGTGGTACATCGCGCCCGACGCGTCGCGGCCGTAGCAGATCGAGAAGAGCATGGTCGCGCGCTCGTCGCCCTGCACATTCTCGAGGTTCTTGATGAAGACGGGGTCGCCGAGCTTCACGCTCTCCGCGAGCCCCTCGCGCACGCGTGCATCGCGATCGAGCGCCTCGTCGAAGAGGTCCTGGACGAGCGTTTGCTGCGCCACGCTGAAGGTGACGACGCCGATCGAGCGGTTCGCGCTGCACGCGTCCTGATCGGTGAGGCGGCGAACCATCTCGGCGACGACCGCCTCGGCCTCGGCGCGGTTGGTGGCGGTGCCCGCGCGGTCGTAGGTGCCGCCGACGAAGCGGAACTCGACGCCGAGGTTCGGATGCGCGCGGTGCGCGGCGGGGAAGGTCTGGAGCCGGCCGCCGTAGCTCTTCCGGTTCGAGAACTCGATGAGGCGCTCGTCGCGCGAGCGGTAGTGCCAGAGCAGGCTCTGCTGCGGGATTCCCGAGGCGATCGCCTCCTCGAGCACGCTTTCGAGCGGCTCGAGCGCGTCGGCGAGCTCGGCCTCCGCGTCGGTCGATTCGCCCGAGTCCTTGCGGTCGAAGAAGTTGGTCGGCGGAAGCTGCTTCGAGTCGCCGACGATGACGGCGGCGCTGCCGCGCGAGATCGCGCAGGCCGCGTCCCAGACGGGAACCTGCGACGCTTCGTCGAAGACGACGAGGTCGAACGGCGGGAAGTCGGGCGGAAGCATCGTCGCCGCTGAGAGCGGGCTTGCGAGGACAAGCGGCTTGATGGCCGCAAGCGCGGGCGCTGCCTCGCTCATCACGCGGCGGATCGGGCGGCGGATCGTGGTGAGCGCGCGGAGTTCGTTCACGATGCGGACGGCATTGCGCATCGCGGGGTCTTCGTCGGCTGACTCGAGCGCGGTCTTCGCGCGGTCGCGCACCATCACCGCGACCGAGTCGGCGGCGCCCTTGCGGTAGGCGGTCATCGCGTCGAGGAAGTTCCGGCGCAGCAGCTCTGCGCGATCGCTCGCGCAATCGGCGAGCGCGTTCTCGCTTCGCAGTCGCAGTCGCACCCACGCGGCGAGGAGCTCGGCTTCGACGGCGTCTTCCGCGAAGGCAGGGTCGAGCGCGCCGGTGGCGAGCGCATGGGCGACGGGCTCGAGGCCGAGGTTCGTCGCCTGCGCGCGCGCGGTCGTGAACGCGCTCCACGCCGGCAGGCTTGCAGCGCCAGACTCGAGGCGCACGAGGCGTTCGTCGAGGTCGGTCGCCGCGCGTTCCTTGTTGCGGAAAGTACCGGTTGCCGCGACGGCTGCATCGACCGCGGCGAGCTCTGCGTCGAGTTCGGCGATCGCTTGCAGCGCGGCCTGTGCGCGCGGAAGGATCGCGCCGGAGCCGGCTTGCTCCGGCACATGCGCTGCGAGCGAGGCAAGCTCGCGTGCGAAGTGCTCGCGCGCGGTGCGCGCGGCTGCGCGCGTGCGCTCGATGGCGGCGCGGGCGGCTGCGAAATCGATCCCTGCGCTCGCGTCCGCGAAGGTTCGCATCTCGGCTGCGACGGACTCGCCGGCCTTGATCGCTGCGTCGGTCGCGACAAGCCCTTCGACTTCGGCGAGGAGGTCGTCGACGCCCGCGGGCGGCGTGTTGCGTGCAACGCGCGCGAGCGCTGCGCGGGCCTTTCGTGCCGCGAGCCAGCGGAAGAGGATGAAGCGCTCGCGGACCGCGCGGAGATCGCCCGCGATGGAGGCGAGTGGCAGCGCGAGCACGGCGCGGTCGTAGCGGAGGTCGAGATCGGCGGACGCCTTGGCGGCGCGTTCGCCGAGGTCGACCGCGCGCGCGAGGGCGTCGAGGCGCGTGGCATGATCGGCGGCGAACGCGGCGGTCGCGAGCACAGGCGCTGCACGCGTGCCGGATTCGAGCGAGGCCGCGAACGCGGCCGCACGCGAGAGTTCGCCGAGCGTGGTGCGCGGCGAGAGTCCGACGAGCGCGCAAAGCTCGCGGCCGGTGTCGGTGGCGCGTTCGACGGCCGTGCGCGCGACGCGGGCGGCCTTTGCGGCCTCGAGCGCGCCTTCGGGCGAGATCAGCGTGCTCGGCGAGAGACCGGCGTGCGCGGTCGTCGCGTCGGGCGGCAGATCGCGCGCAGCGTCGGCGAGCGTGGCGACGGCGTCGAGCCGTTCGGCGATGTCCGAGGCGTTCATGTCGGGACGCACCGCTGCGTCCAGCGCGCCGGTCGCAAGCGTGCGGCCCGCGCTCTTTGCGCGCGCATCGAACGAACGATTGATCGCGTCGAAGGCGGAGAGCCCTCCAGCAGAGGTCGCGTGCAGCGCCTCGCACGAGGCGCGCAGGCGTACGCGCGGCTTGTCGACGCCCATCGCCACCGTGCCGAACTGCCGCGCATTCGGTGCGGCGCGGGCGTCGATCTCGTCGAGTGCGGCCTTCACCTGCACGACGAAGCTTGTCTTGGTCGCGTGTTCGGCGTGCAGATCGAGCGCGAAGGCGCCGAGGCCGGACTTTCGGAGGCGGTCGCTCACGACGCTCAGCGCCGCGCTCTTCTCCGCGATGAACAGGACGCGCTTTCCGCGCGCGAGGCATTCGGAGAGCAGGTTCGTGATGGTCTGGCTCTTGCCGGTGCCGGGTGGTCCTTGCAGCACGAAGGTCGAGCCCTTCGTCGCGGAGACGATCGCCGCGATCTGCGAGCTGTCGGCGGGCAGCGGCAGGTGCATCGCGGCGAACGGCGCCTCATCGTCGACCGCGGTGGGGGAGATGAGTCGGGCGTTGCGGAGCTCGGGGGCGATCGCGCGATCGAGCAGCGTGCTCACGATGCCGTGGCTTCCGAGCGCTGCGCCGCGGGCGCGCATCTCCTCGACGAGCGGGAGCTTCTTGAACGAGTAGATGCCGAGTTTCGCGATCGGCAGCACGCGTGCGCCGGGTACATCCTTCACCGCCTGGCGTACGCGCGTGAGGATCGCGCGGATGTCGAGGCCGTGCTCGTCCTCGACGAGCGCGCTCGCGAGGCCGGTGCCGAGGCCGATGTCGAGGCCATGCGCGGCGCGCAGCGACTCGACGAGGGCGGCGTTCGGCACGGTGTCGTCGGCGACGGGCCGCACCCGGAAGCCCTCGGAGCGCGAGATGCGCTCGAGCTCGACGGGGACGAGGACAAGCGGGGCGCGCAGCGGTTCCTTGCGCTGCTCGGCGGTGTACTCGAGGAATCCGACCGCGACGAAGAGTGCGCGCGCGCCGGTTTCCTCGAGCGAGGTGCGGGCGTCGCGGTAGGCCTTCGTCGCGCGCTTGAACAGTTCGTCGTCCTCCAGCGTCGATCGCAGGATGCGGCGGCCGATCTCGTCGGCGACATGCGCAGGCGACATGTCGCGCATCGCGCCGCGCGCCTTCAGCACGAGCGGTGTCTCGTTCCAGAGCGTGTCCTCGAGCAGCGCGATCGACTCGTCGCCTTCCGCGAAGAGCGGCACGCCCGCCTTGTCGCGGTCGTTCAGCAGCTTGTTGCGGAGCGTGAGGTCGAGGAGCTTCTTGCGCCACGACTCGAGGCGGCGCTCGCGCGGCGTGAGCTTCGGCTTCGGAAGCGGGGGGAGGTCGGCGGGCTGCACGACGGTCCACTTGTCCTCGGGCGCGGGCTTGCCGTCGAAGCGCCGGATCGCGCGGCGCTCGAAGCGCTCGGGAACCGGGTGGAAGCCGGCGGCGCGCGCGGCGCGGATGTCGACGACGAAGATCGTGTCGGACGCATCCGTGAGCCAGCGCTCGCCCGTCGCGAGTGCCGCGCCGAAGCCGGTGGTTGCGCCGCAGACGGCGGTGGCCTCGATCACGCGCGCTTCGCCGAGGGCGACGCGGTTCTCGAGCCGCGAGGGGCCGAGGTGCACCGCGTCTGGGAAGTGCGAGTCGATCGTGGCGAAGGCGACGGTTGCGTGGCCATCGCCGAGGGCGATCATCGGCCAGAGTCCGCAGGCCTCGAAGAGCGCGGCGAGCGTGACGGCGAGGTCGAGGCAGTTGCCGAGGCCGTCGGAGAGGACTTCGCCCGCGGTCCGGACCTTTTGCCCCGTGGTTTCGAAGCTTGGCTGCGCGGTGACATAGGTGATCGCGCGGGCGGCGAGTGCTTCGTAGCACGCCTCCGCGAGGCGCTGCGCGCGCTCGGGGCTGCTCGAGAGATAGCCGTCGAGCGCGCCGTTGCCCGTCGACTTCTGCATGCGCGCCGAGACATCGCGGAGGATCTCGGAGATGGCGGGGGTGTTGGATGTCACGAACGCCGCGAGCGACTCGCAAGTGATCTGCGTGCCGCACCAGTGCGATGCGGGGACGATGGTGAGGCGGTGTCGCGCGGTTGCGAGCGTGCGGCCGTTTGCGTCGCCGAGGGTCGCGACGAGGTCGAGTTGCTCGCGCTCCGTGGAGCGGCGGAGGAGTTCGACGGGGAGCTCGAGCCCGAGGGTGTCGACTGCGAGCGTGGCGCCGTTGTCGATCGTCTCGAGGCCGCGTGAGAAGATGGTCGCGGAATCGGCGGGCTGGCCGTCGATCGCGATGCGGAGGAGGGTGCCGGCGAGGCGCTCGTGGGCGCGGACCTCGACGGCGTAGACGCAGGGAACGGCGTTGAGCTCAAGCGAGGCGGAGGTGGTGCTGGAGGCGTCGAAGCGCAGCTCTGCGGGCGGAGCTGCGGGGGTGTTCGCGACGCTCGCGGACGGGTCGGCGGTCTTCTCCACGCTGGTCAAGTCGGACATATCGGGCATTATGACGGAAACACAACCGGTGCACGGCACGTGCCAGTCAGTGCCAGGCACTGGACGGCACGTGCCGTGCACACTGCGCCGCGCGCGCCGAACGCGTTCCGCAGGCGCGAGATCGGCCGATTTCTGCGCCGGTAGCGGTGCCGGACACGTGCCAGGCACGTGCCATGCAGTGCCTGGCACTGACTGGCACGTGCCGTGCACCTGTCTGGCGATAAGATGAATCCATGTCCACCGCGCATCCGACGGCCCCGTCCGCCACCCCCTCGAAGACCGACCCCGAGACCGTGACCATCTCCGGGTATGTCGTCGGCGAGCGCTACGGCCCCGACACCGTCCTGACCCACGATCCCGCCGACCCGACCCGCGCCCACCCGCGCATCGGCGAGCCCGGCCAGTACCCCTTCACCCGCGGCGTCCACAAGACGATGTACCGCTCGCGCCTCTGGACCATGCGCCAGTTCGCGGGCTTCGGCTCGGCCGACGACACCAACAAGCGCTTCAAGTACCTCCTCGACAACGCAAAGGGCACGAAGGCCAACACCGGTCTCTCGACCGCGTTCGACCTCCCGACCCTCATGGGCCGAGACTCCGACGACCCGCTGTCCGCCGGCGAAGTCGGCCGCTGCGGCGTCGCCATCGCCTCGATCGAGGACATGCACCGCCTCTACGCCGACATCCCCGTCGGCGATGTGACCGTCTCGCAGACGATCAACGCCCCGGCCGCCGTGATCTGGGCGATGTACCTCGCCCACGCGAAGGAGCGCAACATCCCGTGGACATCGCTCGGCGGCACGCTGCAGAACGACATCCTCAAGGAATTCCACGCGCAGAACGAGTTCATCTATCCGCCCGAGGCGAGCGTGAAGCTCGTCGTCGACACGATCGAGTTCGCGGCGCAGCACCTCCCGAAGTGGAACTCGGTCTCGATCTCGGGCTACCACATCCGCGAGGCCGGCTCGACCGCCACGCAGGAGCTCGCCTTCACGCTGCGCGATGGCATGGAGTATGTCGAGGAGTGCATCAAGCGCGGCCTCGATGTCGACGGGTTCGGCCCGCGCCTCTCGTTCTTCTTCAACAGCCACAACGAGTTCTTCGAGGAGATCTGCAAGCTCCGCGCCGCGCGCCGCATCTGGGCGAAGGCGATGAAGGAGCGCTACGGCGCGAAGAACGAGCGTTCGCTCCTCATGCGCACGCATGTCCAGACCGCGGGCTGCTCGCTCACCGAGCAGCAGCCGCTCAACAACATCGTCCGCGTCGCCGTGCAGGCGCTCGCGGGCGTGCTCGGCGGCTGCCAGAGCCTCCACACCGACTCGATGGACGAGACGCTCGGCCTGCCCACCGAGCAGGCCGTCCGCGTCGCGCTCCGCACGCAGCAGATCATCGCGCACGAGTCGGGCGTCCACCGCACGGTCGATCCGCTCGGCGGCTCTTGGTTCGTCGAGGCGCTCACCGACCAGATGGAGAAGGACGCGAACGCCATCATCAAGGAAGTCGACGACATGGGCGGCGTCGTCGCAGGCATCAACAAGGGCTACTTCCGCCGCCAGATCGCCGAGGCGAGCTATCGCTTCGGCCAGGAGATGGAGGCGGGCGACCGCATCGTCGTCGGCATGAACGCCTACACCGAGGGCAACGACGAGAAGCAGGTCGACATCCTCGAGATCCCGCACACGGTCGAGACCGAGCAGAACGCGCGCCTCGCGAAGATGCGCGCCGGGCGCTCGGCGCTCGATGTGAAGAACTCGCTCGACGCGATCCGCACCGCGGCGCGCAAGGGCGAGAATGTCATGCCCGCGCTCGTCGCCGCCAGCCTCGCGCGCTGCACGCTCGGCGAGCAGGTGCAGGCGATGGCCGATGTGTACGGCCGCTATTCCGGCGGACCGGAGTGGTGACGATCGCCGCGTGAAGGCGATCTTGGTGATTGGCGAATCGGAAGGAGAAGACGATGCCGCAGTTGCCGAGTGGTCGGCGGATGGCCGTTGGCCGAATGCACATCTTGAAGCCGGGGACGCAGTGGTTCGCGTGCCCCGAGGGGCACTTCTGGTACCAGACCCCCGATCTTGCGATCAACGCGCCACCGTTCCAGCGTGACCAGACGGTCATCTGCGACTTCGTGCACGCGCCCGTCCCGCGGTCGGTCGAGGAGATGGCGCGTTACATCAACATCATCGAGGTCTTCTCCGACGAGCGTATCCAGCTCACTGGACTGCAGCTCGACTGCGCCAAGCGTCCGCCGGACTGGAGCGAGGCGGACTGGACCGCGTTCAAGGAATGGCGCGACTCGGAGCGCATTCGCGAGTTCGTGAAGGAGTCGATCGAGATGTGCCGCGAGCAGGCCGAGGCGAATCGCTCAAGCCCTGGATTCGTGAAGCTCGAGCAGGCGCCTGTCGCGCGTGACCCGCGCAGGGAGGCTGCGCTCGGGCAGATCATGCAGTTCGGGGGAGAGCTCGCGCGATTCGACGGTGAGCTCGGCGACGGGTTCGAGGAGCACGAGCGCGAGAAAGCGGCACGGATCTTCGTGCGGCTCCTCGAGATCGAGCGGTCCCTCAGCGCGCTCCTCGACGATCCCGCGACCTCTTTCGCGGAGGGCTGGCACGCATACGGGCTGGCGACCCGTCTCTTGAGGAAGCCCGACGCCGCGGAACGCGCGTTCCTCGAGTCCATCAGGCTGGCGCCCTTCGACCAGTCGTCCTGGCTCGAGTTGACCCGTATCCGCGGCGAGCGCGGCGACTTCGCGGGCTCGGAGGTCGCTGCCCGCCGCGCCGTCGAGCTCGACGAAAGGTCCGCTCCCGCGTGGGCGAACCTCGCGATGGCGCTCCTGCTGCTGGACCGCCGCGACGAGGCGCGTGAAGCCGCCACGCGCGCGCGGGCGATCGATCAAGCCGACCCCGTTGCGCGCCATGTGCTCGGCCTGCTCGAGCGCGGCAACGGGCCGATGTGACGCGCGGATTCTTCGGAAATCCGCAAAATCTCCGTCACGATCGCGCGTTCAACGGGAACACCTCTTCGCAGGCTGTTCCCGCATGGACCCACGCACCCGACAGGCCTTTACCCTCTGGACGCAGGCGCAGCCCGCCGTGTCGGCGTTCGTGCATGCGCTCGTCGGTGACCGCACCGCGCGCGACGAAATCCTGCAGGAGGTCGCCCTCGCGATCCTCGAGAGCTTCGACCGCTACGACGCCTCGCGGCCGTTCCTGCCCTGGGCGCTCGGGATCGCCCGCAACGAGGTCGCGAAAGCACGCCACCGCGGCCGGCGCTTCCCGGCGCTCCTCTCTGAAGCCGCGGAAAGCGCGCTCGCGGACGCCGTCGCCTCGGTGAGCGACGACGAGCGCGTGCGCCTCGCGCATCTCTCCGACTGCCTCGCACGCCTCGAAGGCCGCCCGCGTGAGATCTGCGACCTGCGCTACCGCACGGGCCTTACGCCCGCGCGCATCGCGGGCGCGCTCGGGATGCAGCCGAACACGGTCTCAAAGGCGCTCGAGCGCGTGCGCCTGGAACTGCGCGAGTGCATCGAGCGCCGCATCGCTGCGGAGGGCGCGCGATGAGCGGACACGCACCGATCGACGACCGCGAGTGGTCGCGACTCGCGCAGGCCGCGCTCGATGGCGAGCTTTCGCCCGACGACGCCGCGCGAATCTCCGCGGAGATCGCATCGAATGCCGCGCGCGCTGCGGATTTCGCGCGTCTTGCCATGCTGCATGACGCGCTCGAGCGCGAGATGAACGCGGCGGTCGCAGGTCGAACGCTTGCACGCCGCACGCGCGTGTTCGCGCGCATCCGTCGAATCGCAGCCGTCGCCGCTGCGATCGCACTTGCGACCGGATTGGCGTGGATTGCCTTCCGCACGACGCCCGAGGCGTCGGCGGCCGAGGTCGTCGCGCGGCTCGTCGCGGCCGCACGCTCGGGCGACCGCACCTACTTCGTGCGCGCCGTCGACGACAACCGCAAGCCCGCGCGTGCCGCCGAGAAGCCGCGCGGCGCTCGTCCCCAACCAAAGCCAACGCCCTCGATCGACGGTGCGATCCTCTATGTGCGCGCGCCGGACCTCTATGTACTCGCGCGCATCGACGAGGCTGGCACCGAGACGATCACGGGATCTGACGGCTCCCGCGCGTGGATCGTGCCCGCGAAGGGCCCCGTGCGTGTGTCGAACGACCCAAAGCGCTTCAGCGGCGCGCTTCCCGGGAGCCAGCAGGGGATCGTCTTCATTGATCCGCATGTGGATCTTGCCGAGCTTGCGCAGTCGTACGACCTGAAGCTCGTGCCCGCGACGAAGGACGACGCACTCGCGCGCATCGAGGGCACGCGTCGTAGCGACACCCGCGGTGGCCCGAAGCGCGTCGAGCTTGCGTACGAGGAGTCGAGCGCACTCATCCGCTCGATTCGGCTCGAGAATCTTCCGCAGGCTCGCGGCGGACCGCGCACCGTCGAGTTCGAACTGGTCGATGACGCTCCGCTCGACCCGCGATTCTTCACCCACGAGTTTCATCACGACGCATCGCGCGTCGTCATCACTGAAGATTGAAAGGACTGCATGCAGTTCATCCCGTTCATCTCCGCTGCGTTCGTCTCGCTTCTCGCGCTTCAGTCGGCACCGACGCCCGCCACGACGGCGAATCCCGCGCCCGACACGAAGTCTGCTGCAAAGGCCAAGTCGCCGCCGAACTTCGTCTTCATCCAGGCCGAGGCCACGGGCTGGTCGAGCACCTCGGTCGACATGGACGGCGAGCCGCCGTCGCACGCACGGCCGGCCGGACTCACGCCCAATCTCGAGAAGCTCGCCGCGGACGGCATGCGCTTCAGCGACTTCTACGCGTCGTGCCCGCGCTGCACGCCTTCGCGAGCGAGCTTCGTCACGGGCATCTCGCCCGCGAAGCTGCACATGACCTACCAGAACGAAGGCGGCAACAGCCGTCGCGAGCAAGGCGATGGCGGCTACACGCTCATGAAGATGGTTCCGCCCGAGGTCGAGGAGTACATCCCGAAGGGCGTGAAGACGACCGCGGAGTGGTTGAAGGAACTCGGCTACACAAGCGCGCACTTCGGCAAGTGGCATGCTGGCCGCGCCGATCCGAAGGCAAACGGCTTCGACGCGTCGGACGGGCCGAACTCGAACCAAGGCCCTGAGCGCGGCACTGCGCCGAATCCGAAGCAGGCGACGGTGATCTCCGACAAGGGCATCGCGTTCATGCGCGACGCCGTGAAGGCCGGGAAGCCCTTCTATGTGCAGATCTCGCACTACGGATTCGGCAGCGAGGAGGAGGCGACGCCTGAGTCGCTCGAGATCGCGCGGAAGCTCGTCCCTGGCGTCAGCGGCAAGCCGCTTGGCGCGATCGCGGGCCAGCACGACATGGACCTCCAGCTCGCGCGCGTGCGCGCGGCGCTCGTCGAGTTGGGCATCGCCGACAACACCTACATCTTCTTCAGCGCCGACCACGGTGCGCAGGGCGGCGGTGGCGGAGGCGGCGGAGGTCGCGGTGGCCGCAACACGGCGAATCCGCCGTTTGCCGGTGCGAAGGGCAGCGTGAGCGAAGGCGGCATCCGCGTTCCGTTCATCGTGGTTGGCCCAGGCGTGCCCGCCGGCGTCATCAGCCGCGTGCGCGCGACGGGCATGGACCTCGTGCCCACGATGCGCGATCTCGCCGGGAAGCCGATCGAGAAGTCGGTCGATCCCGATGCACAGACGGTGGTCGAAGGCGGCAGCCTCGCGCCGGTCCTCAAGAGTTCTGGCGAGAACGCGGGCAAGGGAACGGTCGCGCGCACGCGCGAGGAGATCGTCATCCACTTCCCGCACTACGACCTCAACAACGGCGGGCCGGCCTCTGCGATCTATCTCGGCGACCACAAGCTCGTGCGCAACTACGACGCCGGAACCGTGAAGCTCTACGACATCGCGAAGGACCGCGCGGAGGCGAACGATCTCGCTGCGCAGATGCCTGAGCGCGTGAAGGAGCTCGAGGCGAAGCTCGACGCGTATCTCAAGGCGATCAAGGCGCCGATGGCGACGCTCGCGAAGGACGCGCCTGTGAAGCCCGAGGGCGGCGCCGGTGCCGAAGGTGAGGCCGAAAAGCCTGCAGACCGCCCGCGTCGTGGTGGTGGCCAGGGTGGCGGCGGCCGCGGCGGGCAGGGCGGCGGAGGTCGCGGTGGTCAGGGTGGCGGTGGTCAGGGTGGCGGTGGTCAGGGCGGCGGCAGCAAGAACAACCCGAACCAGGGAGGTGGCGAGTGAAGCTTGGCCTCTTCGCATCGATCGCGGCGCTCTCGTGCGCGGCGCTCGCGCACGCGCATCCACCCGACGAGTTCGATGCGGCGTCGAGCCGCGTCTGGACGAACACGCGCACGGGCGAGCAGGTCGAGGGCTCGTTCCTCTTCGCGCGTTCCGGCAAGGTCGCGATCGCGACGCCGTCGGGTGCGCTCGAGACGGTCGCGCTCGCCGATCTCGCGGGCGCCGACCGCGCCGAGGCCGACGCGCGCATCGCGTCGATCCGCGCGATCAACGACGCGCGCGTCGAGCAGGCGGCCGCTGCGGCGAAGCCCGCGCAGGCCGAGATCTTCGACAAGTTCGCGCCGTTCGTGAAGACGCGCTTCGACGACCGCTGGCTCTATGTCGAGTCGGACGGCCTGCCTCACGCGCCGCTTGAGATGAGGATGATGGTCGGCATCACCGCGTGGCAGCAGCAGGTGCCGCTGCCGCAGCCGTATACCGGCAGCAACGCGTGGCAGATTCCGCTGAAGCCTGAGCTCGCGGACAAGCCGATCTCGGGCCGCACCGCGCTCATGCGAGGCGCCGTGGCGCTCGCCGCGAACGGCATCCCGATCTTCAATGCGCTCAACAACCGGGGCGTCGACAGCTTCTCGATCGGCGAGCTCGACGAGTTCGGCGGTCACTGCGGCCGCGGCGACGACTACCACTACCACGCTGCGCCGCTCGCGATCGAGAAGGTCGTGGGCAAGGGCAAGCCGATCGCGTATGCGCTCGACGGTTTCCCGATCTACGGCCTGTTCGATCCGAAGGCGAAGAAGGGCGACGACCTCGCGTGTCCGTGCGGCTCGCACGAGCCGCTCGACGAACTCAACGGCCACTTCTGCGAAGTGCCGAAGGGCGAGGGTTTCGGCGGCGGAACGCGGTCGTACCACTATCACGCGTCGAAGACCTTCCCGTACATCAACGGCGGCATGCGTGGCAAGGTCGAGATCGAGGGTAGCGGCACCGACACGCAGGTGGTGCCGCAGCCGCGCGCGAACGGCGTGCGGCCGGCACTGCAGCAGCTGCGCGGCGCGAAGATCACGGGCTTCGAGCAGACTGGCCCCAAGGCGTGGTCGCTTCGGTACGAAGTCGGGGGACGCGCATCGCAGGTCAACTACCGCGTCGAGGACACCGGCAAGACGATCTTCGAGTTCGTCGGCCCAGATGGCGAGAAGCGGGTCGAGGAACACACGGCGCGGGCCCGCGGGCAAGAGGGAGCACAGCGTGGCGGCGGGCAGCGCGGAGGTCGCGGTCAAGGTGGACAAGGCGGTCAAGGTGGACAAGGCGGTCAAGGTGGACGCGAAGGCCAGGGCGGTGGTGGTGCTCCCCGAGGCGGCGACCGCCCGCGGCGCGAGGCGCCTGCAACCGCTGGCTTCAGCGTGACCTGTGACGGCGTTGGCGACGACGGGCTTCTTCGTGCGCGTCACACCTGCGACGGCGACTCGATCATGCCGGGCTTCGCGTGGTCGAACCTGCCGAAGGACACGAAGAGCCTCGCGCTCACGATTCACCACATCACGCCCGATGGCGACGAGCGCGTGTATCTCGTGCTCCACGGAATCCCCTCGGACGCCAAGGCGCTGGCGGAGGCCGAGCGCAAGGTTGGCCGGTTCGGTGTGAACAACGTCAACCGCCGCGCTGAGTACGCGCCGCCATGTTCGCAGGGCGGAGGTGAAAAGATCTACATTGCGACGCTTCACGCGCTTTCGGCTGAGCCGAAGTTCGAGTCGAGCGCCAGCGTCACGCGTGAAGCGCTGCTCGAGGCCATGAAGCCGACCACGCTCGCAACGGCAAGCGTCGAGTTGAAGTACGCCCGTCAAGAAGGTGCGACGCAGCCGCCGCGCGGTGGAGGTGGCAGTGGTGAAGGTCAGGGTCAGGGGCAGCGTCGTGGCGGTGGGCGCCGTGGCCAGCAGCAAGACGGCGCGCCGCCGCAGGGCGAGCGACCTCAGGCTGAGCGGCCGCAGGAAGGCGACCGCGGGTTGCTCGAGCGCATGACCGCGTTCAGGACCGAGGTTCCCGCGACCGATTACGAGGCGATCCTTGCGCGGCCGACCGCGACCACGATGACCGTCAGCGTTCGCGCGTCGAGCGATCGCCTCGGCGCGATCGAGTTCATGCGCGCCGGCTCCGCGAAGAGCGAGATGACGCCGAAGGTCGAGATGAAGGCAGGCAAGCCCGCGAGTTTCACGCTGGCCGGGCTCGCTGCGAACACCGACTACACCTATCGCTTCATCTCGTGGACCAAGGACGGCGACGAGCCGAAGCGCGGCGACGAGCGGCGCTTTCACACGCCGCGCGCGGCGGGAAGCCCGTTCGCGTTCGTCATCCAGGCCGACTCGCATCTTGATCAAGGCGTCACGCCGAAGGTCTACGAGCAGACGCTCGCCAACATGGTCGCCGCGAAGCCCGATTTCCTCGTCGATCTCGGCGACACCTTCATGACCGACAAGCGCGGGCAGGACTACGAGCGCTCGCTGCCGCAGTACGACGCACAGCGCTACTACTTCGGCCTCGCGTGCCATTCGATGCCGCTCTTCATGGTGCTCGGCAACCACGATGGCGAGAAGGGCGATGTCGGCCGCGGCATCGCGGAGTGGTCGTACAACGAGCGGACCTCGCGCTTCCCCGCGCCCGTCATCGATGGAACGATGTTCACGGGCGCGACTGCGATGAAGGATGGGCGTGGCGCGAACTACTACGCCTTCGAATGGGGCGATGCGCTGGTCATCGTGCTTGACCCGTTCTGGTCGACGACCGAGCGCAGCCGCGGTGGTGGTGGTGGCGCGCGCGGCGGTGAAGGCGGCGGCGACGGCCCTCGCGGCGGCGGCGCAGGCGGCGGTCCGAATGTGGAGAAGCTCGCGCCCGTTGACTCGAGCTGGTCGCGCACGCTCGGCCGTGCGCAGTACGACTGGCTCGCAGAGACGCTCGCGAAGTCGAAGGCGAAGCAGAAGTTCGTCTTCATCCATCACCTTGTCGGCGGTATCGGCGGGCAGGCCGCGCGCGGCGGCGTCGAGAGCGCCCGCTACTTCGAGTGGGGCGGCGACAGCGCCGACGGCAGCGATGGCTTCGCGGCGAAGCGACCGGGCTGGCCGATGCCGATCCACGATCTCCTCGTGAAGAACGGCGTCACCGCTGTCTTCCACGGTCACGACCACCTCTATGTGCACTCGACGCTCGACGGCATCCACTACCAGTGCGTGCCGCAGCCTGGAAATGTCGCTGGCAACACGCGCAGCGCCGAGGAGTACGGCTACGCATCGGGAACGCTGCACGGAAGCCCCGGCCACCTGCGCGTGAGCATGGCGGCCGATGGAACGGCGAAGGTGGAGTTCGTGCGTACGGCGATCTCCGACGCCGATGCAGCAGGCGGCGGCGGACGGCGTGGCGGGCAGGGCGGCCGTGGTGGACAGGGCGCCGCGCCGCAGGCCAACGGAACGATCGTCGACTCCTACGAAATCAAGCCGCGCGCGCAGGCCGCGGAGAAGAAGTGAGCACCAGCATGAAGACCTCGCTCGCCATCGTCGTTCCGCTCGTCATCCTCGGCTCGCTGTCGCTCGCGATGCAGGCCGCGCCGCGCAAGCAGGGCGGTGGCAAGCAGCGCAAGCCGCCGCAGGACGGCATCGTCAAGCCCGCGATGACCGACACCATCAAGGCGAACATGTACGCCGACAACTGGTTCGCGATGTACATCAACGGCAAGCTCGTCGCCGTCGATTCGATCGACTTCCTGCCGCACAATGTGGTGTCGGTCGACATGCTTCCCGAGTACCCGATGACGATCGCGGTGCTCGCGAAGGACAACGCCGATCCGAAGACGGGCTGCGAATACGGCCGCGCGATCGGCGATGGCGGCTTCGTGCTGAAGTTCGCGGATGGCACGGTCACCGACGCATCGTGGAAGGCGAAGGCGTTCTTCCATGGCCCGATCGGCGGCGACACCGCGAATCCGAAGGTGCGGAGCGAGGAGCTTCCCGAGCGCTGGTTCGCGGTCGATTTCGACGATTCGAAGTGGGACAACGCGACCGAGTACACCGAGGAGCGGATCGACCCGAAGCAGCCGTACTTCGAGCATGACTTCAAGGGCGCCAAGTGGATCTGGACCGCAGACCTCGATCTCGACAACACCGTGATCCTGCGCAAGAAGGTCGAGAAGCCCGGCGCCAAGCGGCGTTGGACGACGAAGCCCGACCTCGACGCGTCTTGCGCGCCCGCGGTGCGTTAGGCCGATGTCATCGCGGCTGTTTGATCGAGCGGGATCGGGTGGAGCCTTGCTGTTGGTGGCGCAGCCTGTCACAATGGCTCCATGACCAGCGGGGCGGGGTCCCATGACAATCAGACGCGACTCGTGCACGGGGCGGCGCCCTCGGGCGGGAGCGATCCGCCGCGGTTCGAGTCCCTCTATCGCGCGGGCGAAGTGATGGGCCCGTACAAGCTGATCTCGCTGCTCGGCGAGGGCGGTTTCGGCGAGGTGTGGCTTGCCGAACGCCGCGAGCCGTTCGTCCAGCGCGTCGCGCTCAAGTTCATCAAGCCGGGCATGGACTCGAAGAGCGTGATCGCCCGCTTCGAGCAGGAGCGTCAGGCGCTCGCGGTCATGAACCACCCCGGCATCGCGAAGGTGCTCGATGGCGGCATCGCGCCGAACGGACGGCCGTACTTCGCGATGGAGTATGCGAAGGGCGAGCCGATCAGCGACTTCTGCGACGCGCGCAAGCTGAGCGTCAAGGCGCGCCTCGCGCTCTTCGTGCAGGCGTGCGAAGCCGTGCAGCACGCGCACCTCAAGGGCATCGTGCATCGCGACCTCAAGCCCGCGAACATCCTTGCATACGATGTCGCAGGCGAGGGACCCAAGCTCAAGGTGATCGACTTCGGTGTGGCGAAGGCCATGAGCCAGTCGCTCACCGACAAGACGATCTTCACCGAGACGGGGCAGATGATCGGCACGCCTGCCTACATGAGCCCCGAGCAGGCGGATCCGACCTCGAGCGACATCGATACGCGCAGCGACATCTACTCGCTCGGCGTGGTGCTCTACGAACTCATCACGGGCACGACGCCGTTCGACCCGAAGGCGCTTCGCGCGAGGCCGTACGCGGATATCCAGCGCATCATCCGCGACGAGGATCCGCCCAGCCCGAGCGCGCGGCTGTCGACCATCCTCACGAGGGAGACCGACCTCGTCACCAAGATCGAGAAGGCCCGCGGCGTCGCGCTGCAGGAACTCACGCGCGAACTCCGCACGGAGCTCGAGTGGATTCCGCTCAAGGCGATGCGCAAGGAGCCGCAGAACCGCTACCAGAGCGCGATGATGCTGGCGGAGGATGTACTCGCGTACCTCGACGGGAGGCCGGTCACGGCCGCGCCCGAGTCGTCGATGTACCGCTTCCGAAAGTACCTGCGGCGCAACCGCGCGCGCGCGATCGCCGCGTCGGCGGCGGGCGTGGCGCTGCTCGTCGGCCTCGCGGCCGCAGGCTGGCAGTGGCGCGAGGCGGTCCACGCGCGCGGCCAACTCGCGGTGCAGCTCGCGGAGACCGAGAGGGCGCAGCGCGCCGAGAAGGAGCGCGCCGATGCCCTCAAGCAGGTGAGCGATTTCCAGTCGGAGATCCTCGGGCAGATCGATGTCACGACGGTCGGCTCGGATCTTGTCCTGGACTTGCGCAAGCGTTTCTCGGAAGCGCTCGTCACCGCGGGTGTCGCGGAGCCCGACCGCCTCGAGCGTATCCGGGCTTTCCAGGATGAGCTCGCATCCCTGAATTCGACCGATGCCGCCGCGGCGATGGTCGATCGCACGATCCTGAAGCCCGCGATCAAGACGATCGAGCGCAAGTTCAAGGACGATCCGAAGACCGAGGCCACCCTCCGGCAGGCGATCGGCGATCTCTACAGCCGCATCGGTCTTTATGACGACGCGTATGGACTCCTGAGTTCCGCGCTCGAGACACGCCGGCGCCTGCTCGGCAACGAGCATCCCGACACGCTCTCGTCTGTCGAGCAGGTGGCCGTCGTCCTCTTCAATCAAGGCAAGATCGCCGAGTCCGAGCCGCTTGCCCGCGAAGCACTTGCCGGGCGACGGCGCGTGCTGGGTGAGGAGCACCGCGACACGCTTCAGTCCGTCGGAAGCATGGGAGCGCTTCTGCAGGCACAGGGGAAGTTCGACGAAGCGTCGGAGCTTCTTGCCGATGCGATTGCGACGGCACGGCGCGTCGGAGGCTCGGACGATCCGCTGACGATCGATCTCATCGCGATCATGGCAGACCAGCTTCTGCAGGCCGATAGGCTGGCGGATGCGGAGCCTTACCTGCGCGAGTGGATCGAGCGGTCGCGCAGGGTGTTCGGTGACGACGACCCAAACACCCTCGTTGCCATACGCACGCTGAGCGTGCTTCTCCAGAAGCAGGGCAAGCTCGAGGAGGCGGAGCCCTACTTCCGCGAGGCGCTCGAGGGGCTTCGCCGCACGCGTGGCGAAGAGCATCCGGAAACGCTCACCGCGATGCACAACATGGGGTTCCTTCTCAACCTCGAGGGAAAGCAAGCGGAAGCGGAGCCGTACTTCCGCGAGGCGATCGAGCGGAGTACGCGTACCCGCGGCGCGCAGCACCGCATGACGCTCACCTACACCGCGAACTACGCAGGAATGCTGCTCGAGCAGAAGAGGTTCCTCGACGCGATCGATCTGCTGACGCCCGCGACCGCCGCGGCGCGGAAGTCGGTGGCCGATGGAGGTCAGGCGTTTCTCGTGAGGATGCTCGGCATGCAGTCGGACGCGCGGATCGCGCTCGGCTTCGATGCCGAGCGGTTTGTGCGAGCCGAGGTTGACTTGAACGAGGCGCATGCCTTGGCCGCACGGAGCAGAGGCGAGGACAGTCCCCAGGCGCGGCGCTGCGCGGACTCGCTCGCGGCGCTCTACACCGCGTGGCACGCGGCGCAGCCGGGCAAGGGCTACGACGCAAAGGCGGCGCTCTGGGCGGCACGAGGAGCCGCGCCGTCGGCGCCCTCTGCGGGTGCTGGGGCGCCGCCGCCGAACTCGTAGCAGGTCGGCTACGCTCCCCGCCCTATGGGCACGCATTCGTTCCAGGCTCCGAAGGGCACCCGCGACTTCTATCCCGCCGACCTCGCCGTCCGGCGTCACATCGAGGCCGCGTGGAGGTCCGCGTCGGTCGACTGCGGCTTCGACGAGGTCGACGGTCCGACCTTCGAGCACCTCGAGCTCTACACCGCAAAGTCAGGCGAAGGGATCGTCAACGAGCTCTTCTCGTTCCGCCGCGCCGGCGGCGAGAGCGACTACGCGCTGCGCCCCGAGTTCACGCCGACGCTCGCGCGCATGATCGCGGCGCACGCCGGTTCGCTGCCGATTCCCGTCAAGTGGTTCGCGATTCCCTCGATGTTCCGCGCCGAGCGCCCGCAGCGCGGCCGCCTGCGCGAGTTCTTCCAGTGGAACATCGACATCGCCGGAGTCGAGGGCGCGCCCCATGACCTCGATGTGATTGCTTGCGGCATCCTCGCGCTCGAGCGCCTCGGCCTCACGCCGCGCGATGTCCAGGTGCGCGTCTCGCACCGCGCCGCGATCGCGCGCATGCTCGCGGCACTCGGCGTGCCCGCCGACAAGACCGCCGACGCGATGACGCTCCTCGACCGGCGCGACAAGCTGAAGCCCGAGGAGTTCGCGCAGCGCGCGGGTGCGCTCGGGCTCTCGGCCGACGGAATCGCGCGCTTCGACATCGCCGCGCGCGCGACGCAGCCCTTGTCGGCGCCGCTTGCGGAACTCGCCGCGAAGATCGGCGTCTCGCCCGACGAATTCGCCGCGCTCGATGAACTCCGCGCGCACGCGTCGCGCATGGGCATCCTCGAGTGGTGCTCGGTCGACATCGGCATCGTGCGCGGTCTCGCGTACTACACGGGCACCGTCTTCGAGTTCCACGAGATCTCGGGCGCCGAGCGCGCGCTTGCGGGCGGCGGCCGCTACGACGGCCTCGTCGAGGTCTTCGGCGGCCCGGAAGATGCCCGCGTGCGGCCTTGGCATGGGCGATGTCGTCCTCGCGAACGCGCTGCACGACCGCAAGCTGCTCCCGACGGACGGCGCGACGCTTCTTCCACGGCCCGATGTCTTCGTCATCTCCGCCGGTGGCGAGGCGGCCGAGGTCGAGCTGCCGCGGCTCGTCATGGCGCTCCGCCGCGCTGGGCTCCATGTGCGGACGAGCGCCAAGACCACGCGAAATGTCGGCAAGCTGCTCGGCGACGCCGGCAAGGTCCGTGCGCGCCAGGCCTTGATCCTCGGTGCGGAGCTCGCCGACGGCAATGTGGCGCTCAAGGACCTCGATTCGGGCGCCCAACGCACGATTGCGCTCGCGGAGGCGGTCACCGTGCTTCGCGGCCCTCTCGGCGCCTGACACGCTGGCGATTCTTCTTGGACCTGCCCGCGCAACCGTACGAGTCCTGCGAGGACGGTGCGGGATGTGGGGTCGTTGCCGTTCGGTGCATGCAGGGCTGAACAGTCGGATTGCATCGGTCGATTCAGCCGTGGCTCGGAGTCGTGCTCCGCGCCACCCGTGCTGTTTCGGAGGCTCCGATGCCGTTTGGTCTGTTTCGCCCGACGCTCTCACCCGTCCTCGCCGACTTCGGCGCGAGCGGTGTGAAGCTTCTTCAGCTGTCGTCGGGCGACAGCCCCCGTGTGTTCGCGGTGGCCTCCATCGACTTCGACGAGGCCACGCGTGCGCGCCCGCTCGAGGCGCGGCTGGCACATGTCGCCGTGCGGCTCCTCGACACCTTGCGTGAAGGCGGATTCCGTGGCCGACGGGTGGTGGTTGCGCCATTCACGCAGCACACGCTTGTCCAGCATGTCGCGGTGCCTGCGTCGGATGCCGCATGCGCCGACCAGCTCATCCGGACCCGCATCGCGATCTCCCTCGGCTGCGATCCCGCCGAACTCGTCGTCCGCACCAACAAGGTGACCGAGACGATGCGCGACGGCGAATCGCGCGTCGAGGCGATCGCGTTCGCGATGGCTCGTCAGGATGTGATGCGGTATGTCGAGCTCTTCCGCCGCGCGGGTCTGTCGGTCGTCGGGGTTCACTCCGGCATCGCCGCGATGGTTCATGCATTCGACGGCGACGCCGTCCGCGCCGATGCAACGCGCGCCACGATGTACGCGGATCTCGGCGACGGCGGCACGAAGGTGGCGATCTGCCACGGAGAGAAACTCGTCTTCGCGAAGTCGATCCCGTTCGCGGGCCGCAGCCTCGATGCGAGGCTTGCAGCCGCGCACGGAGGTGGACTCGAGGAGACACGGCAGACGCGCATGGCGGCTGGGCTTCTCGCGTGGCGTTCGCCGGAACCGCCCGAACTGACGGTGGCGCCCGCGCTCGCGACGCTCGCCTCTGCGCCAAGCCGCGCCGCGACGGCGGCGACGCGCGAGGCCGTCGAGGCCATCGAGGGACTGTCCGACGAGCTCAGCATGTGCATGCGCTACCACGGTGCGCTCTTTCCCGATCACCCGATCCAGCGCGTGGTCTTCGTCGGCGGCGAAGCGCGCGACCGTGGCCTCTGCCAGGCGCTGGCCCAAGCGTTGCAGCTTCCGGCGAAGGTCGGCGACCCGCTCGCGACCCTTCTGGCGGGCGAGACGCCACGCGGACTTCCCGACCCCGCGAGCCCGCACCCCGGCTGGACCGTCGCGTGCGGTCTCGCCAAGGCACCGACCGACCTCTGAACTCGGAACCTGAACGATGAACCAAAGCGCCAGCTTCCTGCCAGAAGACTTCGTGGTCGAAACCCGCGAGCGCCGCACCGGCGTGCTCGCGGCGGTGCTGTTTCCCGTGATGATCGTCGCGGTGTTCGCGGCGTTCCTCGTCACCAATCGACAGTGGAGCGAGGTGCGCGCGGCGCAGGCGGCTGTCGACCTGGAGACCGAGCGCGTGGCGCGCGAGATCTCCGAGATGAAGAGCCTCGAGAAGATCCGCGCTCAGATGGACGCGAAGGCCGAGCTCGCGCGGGGGCTTCTCGAGCCCGTTCCGCGCTCGGTGCTGCTCGCCGTGCTCACCAACACGATGCCGAGCAATGTGGCGCTCACCTCGTTCGAGCTGCGGACCGAGCAGATCAAGCCGACCAAGACCGACGCGAAGTCCGACCCGAAGGCGCGCAACGCAAAGCCCGCCGCCGCGAAGTCGCGTGCCGGCGCTCTGGCGACCGCCGAGCCGACACCCGAGCCGATCCGTCGTCGCACGCACCTCGTGCTCGTCGGCCTGGCGCCGAGCCTGCTCGAGGTCGGTCGCTGGATGACGGCGCTCGAGCGCGTCCCTGTCTTTGCGGCGGTGCGACTCGAGCTCATGGAAGAGAAGGCGCTCGACGGCGTCAAGCTGAGCGAGTTCCGCATCGCGATCCGCATCGAGCCTGAAGCCGATCTGCGCGCATGGGATCAACTCGAGATCTTCCGCGAGGGTCGACTGCCCGACGAGTTCGCCTCGAGCATCAGCGATCTCGACGATTCCGCCGTGGAGGTCAAGCGATGAGTGCGTTTCAGCGTCGTCATGCAACGATCCTCGGTCGCGGGACACTCGGTGTCGCCGTGCTGGTCGGGTTGCTTGCGGTTCCACTCTTCGCGAACTATCTCGTCTTCGCGCCGCGCAACGAGGAGATCGCGGCGGCACGACGCGAGATCGAGTCGAAGCAGACGCGGCTCACGAGCCTGCGCGAGCTCACCGCGCGGATCGGCGACCTTGGTCGTGAGATCGACGCGCGGCGCTCCGAGCTCGCGCAGCTCGAGGAGCGTCTTCCGGAGAGCGAGGATCTCGATGGACTGCTCAAGGAAATCACGCGAATCGCACAACGCTCGGATCTCGCGGTGCGCACGGTGAAGGGCGAGAAGCCCATCATCGCGGGTCCCGCGATGGAAGTCCCGCTCTCGCTTGCGCTCGAGGGGGAGTTCGGCGGGCTCTACGACTTCCTGCTCGCGCTTGAGTCGCTGCCGCGCATCACCCGCGTCCAGTCGATGAAGGTCCAGGCGCTCGGCGCAGATCCGCACGCGGCGGCTTCGCGAACCTCCACGGCGGGCACTTCGATTCGCGCCGAGATCGGCCTGTCCGTGTACTTCAGCGTGCCCGCGGCGCACGCTGCACCTGCGGCCGATGCCAAGCAGCCCGCCAGCGCGAAGGGAGCCGCACGATGAGCCAGTTCGATCTCAACCGCGACGACACCTTCGTGGGCCGGGAACAGTCCGACCGCGGCCTGCTTCAGCCAAGCGAGCCGGACTTGCACGAATCTGGCGACCTCACGATCGGTGGCCCGCGTCGGCGTCGACGGATGGGCACCGGCCCGCTGCTGTTTGTCGTCGTCGGAATCGCCGCGTTCGGCAGCCTTTGGTCGATGCGTGCGATCGGGCGTGCGAGCGCGGCGACAGGCGAATCGTCCGAGGCGGGCCGCCTGGTCGAGTCGTATCTGAGCGAGCAGTCGAAGTCGCGCGGCCAGCCGAGCGCGCGCGAACTCAGCGCCGCGCCTCTTCCCGTCGGAAACGCAGAGGAGCTGCAGGTTCCGCGCGAGCGGCTCATGCGCGATCCCTTTGCAGCACCGTGGCGTGCGGCCGTGGTCGCCGATCCCCATGGCGGCGGAGCGCTCGCCTCGGCCGGCGCAGACGCGTCTGGCGCATCCGACGCCGAGTCGCGCATCACCGCATGGGATGCACTCGTCGACGAGGGCGCACATGACTTCGTCGTCGAGTCGGTGCTCATCGCGCCCGACCCGAGGCACTCGATCGTCAGCATGAACGGCGGCGTGTTCCGCGTCGGCGAAAGCGTGATGTTCCCCGACCGCCCGATCCGCTACGAGATCAGGTCGGTCGAGCCGACGAGCATCACGCTCGTGGCCTTCAACGCTGAACTCTCCCGCGAGCGCTTGGTGCGGCTCGTGATCCGCGAACTGCACTGAATGGACGGCGCCGCACACCGCGGAATGGAGCCCCATGGGACGATTCGATCTTGACGAGCTCTTTCGACCGGCACCGCGCGGCGATGCGCCTGCGCCTTCGCAGGGCGCCGCCCCGGCGCCACCGGCGCGCTCCGATGCAGCGGGCATCGATACGCTCGAGGACATCTACGAGCCGGCCGTGAAGGAGCGCCGTTCGGGCGCGCAGCTCGAGGCGTTGCTTCTCGAGCGCGGCGTGATCACCGCGGAGCAGATGCTCGCGGCTCGTCGGCTTCACAAGCAGTCGCCCGGGCGTCGGCTCTGCGAGATCCTGAAGGAGCAGGGCGCAGACGAGCGCTCGGTGCAGCAGGCGATCGCAGAGCTTGCGCGGATGCCCTTCGAGGCGATCGATGCGAAGGCGCCCGGCGCGTTCGATCGCGAGGCGATCGCGAGGCTTGGGCTCGACCATTGCCGCGCCAACCTCGTGCTGCCGCTTCGCATGGAGGGTGGCCGCATGCTGGTGGCGACGGCGAGCCCCGCCGATGTCTTCCTGCTCGACGACTTCCGCCGCAAGACGGGCATCGCGGCGGTCCGCCATGTGCTTGCGGCCGCGGGGGACATTCTCGCTGCGCTTCAGACGCTGTCCGATGCGGAAGCACGCCAGCACTCCGATGAGATCGATCTCGAGGCGATCCTCGCGAATGTCGAGGAGGAGGATGTCGCGGTCGAGAAGGACGATGTGCTCGAGCGCGACATCGAGGCCGAGGCCGAGAGTTCGCCGATCGTCCGCTATGTGAACCACATCATCCAGACGGCGCTCAAGGAAGGCGCGTCGGACATCCACATCGAGCCCGACGAGAAGGTGCTGAAGGTGCGCGCGCGCATCGACGGCGTGCTCTTCGAGCTGATGACGCCGCCGCGCAAGATGCACGCGGCGCTCACGAGCCGCATCAAGATCATGGCGAACCTCGACATCGCCGAGCGGCGCCTTCCGCAGGACGGCCGCATCCGCGCGACGGTGCTCGGACGCAAGCTCGACCTGCGCGTGTCGACGGTGCCGACGCCGAAGGGCGAGAAGACCGTGATGCGCATCCTCGACAGCCGCTCGATCAGCGTGCCGCTCGAGGAGCTCGGCTTCAGCCCGGATGCGCTCGCGACCTGGAAGCACGAGATCGAGAAGCCGCACGGCATCCTGCTCGTCACGGGCCCGACGGGCAGCGGCAAGACGACGACGCTCTACTCGTCGATCCGCCAGATGGACACGCGGCGGATGAACATCTCGACCGTCGAGGATCCGATCGAGTACAACCTGCCCGGCATCACGCAGATCCAGACGCATGAGAAGATCGGCATGACCTTCGCAGTGGCGTTGAAGGCGCTGCTGCGCCAGGATCCCGATGTGGTGATGCTCGGCGAGATTCGCGATGCGGAGACCGCGACCACCGCGGTGCAGGCTGCACTGACGGGTCACTTGGTGCTGTCGACGCTTCACACGAACGATGCTCCGAGCTCGATCACCCGAATGATCAACATCGGGATCGAGCCGTTCCTCGTCGGAGCCGCGCTCAACGGCGTGCTCGCGCAGCGGCTCGTCCGTCGAATCTGCACGAAATGCGCCGCGGAACGCCCCGTCTCGGCGGAGGCGCGCGACCTTCTCGTCGCGCACGGAATCGATGTGCCGACGCTCCGGATCGGGCAGGGTTGCCCTGCGTGCCGGCAGACTGGCTACTCGGGGAGACTCGGCATCTACGAGATGCTTGTACTCGACGATTTCCTGCGCGATCGCGTGGCGGCGAACCCGAATGTGGTCGAGTTCCGCAAGCTCTGCATCGAGCGTGGCATGCGCACGCTGCGCGAGGACGGGCTTGAGAAGGTGCGGCTCGGCCGCACGACCGTGGAGGAAGTGCTGGCAGCGACGGAGTCGGCCGGCTGACCCGCTACTTCGCGCGGCGGTAGAAGTCGGTCGCCGTCTGCGCAAACGCCTCGACCGTGTAGCCGAAGTCCTCGCGCAGCGCGGTCTCCCAGTCCTTGCCGCCCTTGATCGCGCGCAGCCACGCGCCGAACTTCCGCGGCTGCTGGCGGATCATGAGCTCGACGACGACATAGCCGACCGCGTACCCGATCGCCTCGGGGCCGGGCCAGGTGCGGTTGCGGTAGCTGAGCCGCATCACATCCGCCACGCTGCCGCCGCCGCGGATGAAGTCGAGCGCCTGCGGGCGGCGGCTCTTGTCGACGGGCGAGGTCTTGAAGGTGATCGCAGCGATGTACTCGCTGAGGCCTTCGTTCGCCCAGTCGGGAAGCCGCGCGGGCGAGTGGTAGCGATGCACGATGCCGTGCACGGCCTCGTGGATGAGCGTCGAGTCGAAGAGGTCCTGGTCGTCGATCCAGAAGATGTTGACGAACACCTGCGGGCCGATCTGGTGGCAGAGTCCGACGACGCCGGGCGGCGTCATCTGCCCGAACGCGGCCTGCTCGACGAGACGGAACTTCTCCTGATTCGGCTGGAGCAGCACGACCGCCTTGCCCCAGAAGAGGTTGAGCCCCGGCGGAATGCCGAAGAGCTCGAGCACGGCCTCGTACATCGCGTCGAGGCTGCGCGCGCATTCCTTCACCGCCTCGGGTTTCGTCGCGGCGTAGAGCAGGAAGTACTTCGTCTCGACGGGAACGGCCTGCATGCCGGAGATTCGGCAGATCTCCTCGGCGCGCGCCTTCATGGCGGCGACCGCGGCTTCCTGCTCGGCGCGCGTGGGGACGGGCCACGGCTCGACGGACCCCGCCTTCGGGATCTGCGCGCTCATCTCGCGGAACTTCGCGATCTGTTCCTCATGCGCGGCGTCGAGCACGGCGACGGTCGCGCGGGCGCGCGCGTCGTTGGCGCGCGTCTTGAGCGCCGGGTCGAGCTTCACCGCGCGCTCGAGCGCAGCGGTGCCCGCCTTCTCGCGGCCGGCGACGATGAGCAGCTCGCCCTTGAGGAGCAGCTCGTCGGCGCGCTTCTCGTCGAGGATCTTGCCCGACACGCTCTCGAGATCGGCGGGCAGCACCTCGAGCCAGCGCACGGTGCGCGAAGCGGGCGCAGCCTCGCCCTTCGCCGCGTCCGGCGCGAACTCGAATCCGTCGGCGTTGAACGCGGTCGCCTTGCCGGCGAGCTTCGTGCCGTCGCGGAGGCGCGCGCGCAGCGATGCAGGCTTCTTGAGCGGCTGCATGGCGGGCGCGGGGTCGCCCGATGCTGGAGCGGGGGTGTCGTCGCCGAGCGGAGCGAAAGCCGCGGGCGCAGTCGTCGTCACGCAGGCGACGGCAACGAGAAGGACGCGGAAGAGGACGCGCGTTGCGCTCATGCGGGAAGCGTAGCGGCGATCGCGGCCCGATCACCGGATGCGCAGCGTGATCTTCCGTTCGACCTTCCACGCGCCGCGGGAATTCGCAGGCAGGACCGGCACGCCGGTCGGGTCGATGGCGTCGATGGTCGTGCCAGTCGGAACGACCGCGATCCACGCGTGGACGGTCAGCGTGCGGGTTCCGGCCGCCTTCGTGTCGGTGACGGTGAAGCGCTGGGTCTGGTTGGTCGGGGGCGCCGCGGCGTTCCAGATCGGGACTCCGTCGAGATCCGCGCTCGTGTAGACGAGCGTGACCCGTCCGAGCGCGCTGTTGAGAAACCTGGGTTCTCCGCCCATCGAGAGCGTGAACACGGGCTGCTGCCCGACGCCGACCTCGACGACCCCGGCGTCTGCGCCAAGCGCGATTCCATCGACGCCGAGGTCGATGAAGACGAGCGCGTTGGCGAGCCGTTCGAGGTATTCAGGCGGCAGTGCGTCGGTCGCGATGCATGCGCCGACATGCCACGCTGCGTTGCTGCGGCCGGTCCATCCGCCGCGCGCCCATTCCGCGATGTACGGAAGCATGGCGTCCGCGAGCCGCTGTTGCTCCCGGGCGTTGAGGGGGCGCGATGCAAGCACGCTGAATGTGTCGGGGTTTGCGCCCGGAATCGTGTCTCCGATGAGGAACAGCGTCTCGGTCGGCAGGTTGCGGCCGATCATGGGCGCGACCGTGGTCGGGAACACGAGCGCGAAGAACCCACAGGCCGTCGCGAGCAGCCTGTACCGCAGCGCGCCGCGTTCTCCGCGCTTGTCGCGGTGCTTCGACTTCGCGAGGGCCCGCGCTCCGACGAGCGTGAATCCGATCACCCACACGAAGGCCGAGGCGCCCACGAGCGAGAACGGCAGCACGATCGCCGCAGGAAGCCCGATGACCACGCCGTGGCCGACCGCGCGTCGCCAGAGCGGTTGGTCGAAGCCGAACCACTGTTCACACGCACTGCGGAACGAGAAGACGAGGTCGAACGCGCCGCCCTTGCGACGCCCGCCGCGCTTCGCGGCGCGCTTGCGGAGTTCGGCGAGCGCGTCGGCTCCTGCGCCTCTACCGAGGTCGCCGGAGCTCGCCGTCGCGAGTGTCTCGAGATAGCGCACGATGTCCGGCTGGTCCTCGAGGATATGGCCATGCCCGCAGCTGTCGCGGTCGTCGGCGTAGCGTGTCAGCGGCGCGAAGCACTCGGGGCACACGCAGCCGCGCGCGTCCCAGATCCCTGGCGCGCGCGCGATCCAGAGCCTCGTTCCCCGCATGGCGACATGGAAGATGGCCGCGAACAGGAGGGCGAACGATCCGCAGACGCCAAGCATCACGAGCCCGAGCCCGAGCGGCATGCCGGCAGCGTAGATCAGGAAGAGTGGCAGTCCGAAGCCAAGCGCGAAGAGAATCGCCAGCGCCACCCAGAAGCCGGTTTGCACCGTGCGGCTCGACGACCTCGCGACGAACGAGTCCCACTCTTCCTTCGAGATCGTCCACTCCGCGAGGCCTCCGTGCGAAGGCATGCTGGCGTGGGCCGGGGAGCGTTCGGCGGAGTCGCGCATGGTGGGACGACACGCAATCTAGTCGCGAAACACCGCGACTGCGAGGATCGCGAGCACGATCACCGCGATCGGCAGCTTCGCGAGCGTGCCGAGCACGCGGCCGAGCACGGCGCCGAGCGCGGGCTGCGCGGCCTCGCGCATCGTCTTCTTGCCATCGGAGGTTTCGCCGATGATCGCGCCCGCGGCGGTGCCGGCGAGCGCGCCGATGAAGGTGCCGATGATCGGAATCCAGATCAGCGCTGTGCCTGCGATCGCTCCGATCACGCCGCCGATGACGGCGCCGAGCATTCCGCGCTTGGTCGCGCCGAACCGCTTGGCGCCCGCGGCCGAGAGCGCGAACTCAAGTGCCTCGCCGACGAGGCCGACGAGCACCGCCGCGATGAGCGTGAGCGGATGGAAGGTCAGCGGCGAGCCAGGTGGAAGCCACAGCCAGTCGAGACAGTCGATGAGGATCGCGGCCGCGATCAAGATCCAGGTGCCCGGAAGTCCGGCCACCACGAGCAGCACGCAGAGCAGGCCGAAGAAGGCGAAGCCGACGCCAACGCCGATGGGGATCGATTCGATGGTCATGTGTGTTCGTGGGTCTGCGTGAGTTCAATCGTCCATCGTGCTGCGTCGACGCGTGCGCCGCGCGCACGCCAGCCACCCCAGCTGGCCTCGAACATGGATCCACGCACCACCGCACGCCCGGTCGCGCAGAGGATCGGCTCGACGCGCCCGCGTCCGTCTGAAAGCTCGCGCGGCGCCTTGAGCGAGAGGTATTCCGATCGGTGCGGCTCCAGTTCCACGGCGTCGTAGATCCCTGCGGCGGGCGCGTTCGCTGCAAACGCCGCGAGCGGAAGGCGATAGGTTCGGACGACGCGGGCGTCGCGGTCGTGCGCCATTGCCGAAGCGGGGCCGAGGAAGAGATCGATGTGACTGCCGACGACGGGCGCATCGAGGTGACGAGACGCTGCGATCGCGACCGCGCCCTCGCCGTCCGCGAGGGGGAACCCGCGCGGAAACGCGGACGGGGCGGGGGGTTGCGATTCAGGGGTCACGGTGCGGAGTCTCGCTGATTTTTCGCGGGTTTGCGCACCTTCCGCGCGCCGCCGAGATCGTATGATTGCGCCCCATGAACCGCCCGTCGTTCCGTGTCCAGTCTGGTCTTGGCCTCGTCGCCGCCGTTTCCTTGCTCGCACTCACCGCCTGCTCGACGGGCCGCCCCATGGTGGTCGCCAAGTCGGAGGCAGATCATGCCTTCAAGCACGGTCAGTGGGAGAAGGCCGCGCCGGCCTACCTCGAGATCCTCGAGAAGGCGCCTGGCGACTGGGAAGTCGAGTACCGCTACGGCGTGTGCCTCGCCGAGCTCGGCAACCTGCGCGAAGCACGCACGCACTGCGAGACCGCGCACGCAGCGAACCCGACGAGCGAAGAGGTCGCAGCCGGCCTCGCGCAGGTCTACTTCAAGCTTGGTGAGAAGCAGAAGCTCGTGCAGCTGCTGCAGGACCGCGGCAATCTCCAGCGCTCGATCCCGAGCTTCATGCTGCTCGCCGACTACGCGCTGCGCATGGACGACCCCGACACCGCGAACACCGCGGTGCGCGGCGCAATCCTGCTCTCGGACGGCAAGGATGTCGCGCCGTACCTGAAGGCGGTCGAGGTCGCCGAGCGTCTTGGCGACACCAAGACGGCTTCGCAGCGCCTGCGCCAGGCCTACACCATCGATCCGAAGTCGCCCGCTGTCAACGCGAAGCTCGGCGAGTACGGACTCGCCGCCGAGGCGACAACGGGTCTCCCGCCCGGGCCGTGAGGTCCGTGCGATTGGCCTGAGCCGAATCGCCGAAGCTGCGTGCCACGCGACCCGAAACCAGTCATCCCGATCTTCCACGCGCTTGCTGATTCCCAGCGTGCGCGCATGCTGCGCATCCTCGTCCGCGAGGAGCTCGCCGTTGGCGAGATCGCGGCCGCGCTGCAGCTGCCGCAGTCGACGATGAGCCGTCAGCTCAAGGCGCTGTTCGAGGCTGGACTTGTCGTCAAGCGCACCGAGGGAACAGCGACCTTCTACCGTCTTGTCCGCGATTCGCTGTCCGATGAGGCGCGTGCGGCGTGGGATCTCCTGCATGGAGCGCTCGGCGAAGACGCGACTTTCGCCGACGATGACCGGCGTCTCGCGGAGGTGCTCGCCGCGCGAAGCCCGGACCCAAAGGGATTCTTCGGTCGCGTCGGCGGCGAGTGGAGCGGGCTGCGCCGCGGGCTGTTCGGCGAGCGTTTCGCCGCGGAAGCGTTGCTGGCGTTGGTGCCGGGCTCGTGGACGGTGGCCGACCTCGGTTGCGGCACGGGCGAAATCGCCGCGGAGATCGCGCCCTTCGTCAAGAGGCTGGTCGCGATCGACCGGGAGCCCGCGATGCTTGACGCGGCGCGCAAGCGGCTGCGCGAGTTCACGAACGCCGAGGTCCGCAAGGGTGAACTCACCGATCTTCCCGCGAAAGCAGGGGAGTTCAACGCATGCGTGCTCTCGCTGGTGCTGCACCATGTGCGCGAGCCGGCGGCCGTGCTGGAGTCGGCGCGCAAGTCGCTCGCGAAGGGCGGAGTCGTGCTTGTGATCGACATGGTGGCCCATACGCGCGGCGAGTACCGCACGACGATGGGGCATGAGCATCTCGGCTTCGGCGAGAAGGACATGCGTGCGCTCGCATCGGAGGCGAGGCTCGCGCTGTCGCTATACCGTCCGCTCCGCCCGGCGATCGAGGCGAAGGGGCCGGGGTTGTTCGTCGCGCGGCTCGAAAAGTAGCGGCTTCGATCAGGCGTGGAAAAGTAGAACGGCCCCGCGCGAGGCGGGGCCGTCGTGTGCTTGGTGGCGTTCCGATTACTTCGCGGCGTCGATCTTCGCGAACGCTGCTGCTGGATCGGCCTTCACGGGTCCGACGCAGCCAGCGCAGCAGACGCGCACGAGGCGGCCCTGGAGGACGATGTCGACCGCGCCGTCACCGAGCGGCTTGCCGCTGATCGGGCAGGTGGCGAGCTTGTAGGCGGGCTTCTGGGCGGCGACGACCTGCGCCTCGTACTCCTTCACGTACTTCGCGGGATCCTTCTCGAAGCGACCGACGCACTTCTTGCAGCAGAGCTTGTAGACGCGGTTCTGGTAGACGACGGTCTTCGCATCGGGCTCGAGGACCTCGTCCTTCATCACGATGCAGTTCTTGAGCGCGTAGGGGGCGGCGGCCTTGACGATGGCGTCGTTCATCTTGCCGGTGAACTTCGCGGGGTCTGCCTTGAAGGACGCCTCGCACTTCGGGCAGCAGAACTTGACCTGCGTGCCGTTGAGCTTGGCGTCGGACATGCCCTCGAGGACGACGGTGACGGCGTCCTTGCCGAGCTTCTCGCCGGAGACCGGGCAGGTATCGAGCGTGTAGGGGTCGCCGGAGTAGCTGCCGGCGTTGTTGGGGGCGGCCGTCATGGCAGCGCCTGCGAGGGCGGCGAGGCTGGCGACGGCGACGAGGAGGCGGTTCTTGATGGTCATGGTGGAGAGCCTACGGGATCAAGGGCACGACGGGGCGACCCATGTTGCGGGTGCGTGGTGGGGGCGAATCAGCGCCGCGCGCGTCCGCAAACCCCTTGCCTGCGGCGGCTGGGCGGGGTATTCTTCCGTTCATCCGGATGAATGGATGAAGCGACTCCCGTCGGCGTCGCGTTCCACGAGTTTCCGAGACCGAGACCAACCATGCCAGCCACTCCGACCATGAAGAAGTCCACAGCGTCCAAGTCCAAGTCCAACAGCACCGAGACCCAAGGCAAGGCCTCCAGCGGCAAGACCTTCATGGATACGGGTCTCGTCCTCCTGTCGAACCCGCCGTACATGGTGAAGTCGACCGATGCCGAGACCGTGCGCTTCGGCCGCAAGGAGATCGAGCTCGCCGAGCACGAGATGCCGGGTCTCATGGCGCTGCGCGCCGAGTACAAGGGCCGCAAGCCGCTCAAGGGCGCGCGCATCTCGGGTTCGCTCCACATGACGATCCAGACGGCCGTCCTCATCGAGACGCTCGTCGAGCTCGGCG
>JBEAUK010000136.1:0-2735 GCA_041161465.1 Planctomycetota bacterium
GCATAGAGGCCCGACGGATCGCGGCGACGGCACGCCTCGAGCGGCGTCGACACATGGACGAGCGCGAAGCGGTCGCCGCCGACAAGCTCGCGCGCACGGGCGCGCACGCTTGCATCGGGCGCGGTGAAGCTCGCGAGGACGATCAGGCCGACCTCGTTCATGGCGCGCGCGAGTTCCATGCCGCGGCGCAGGTTCTCCGAGCGCTCGTGCTTGGTGAAGCCGAGGTCGCGGCTCATGCCGCTGCGCAGGGCCGCACCGTCGATCACCGCGCCGAAACGGCCGAGGTCGAACAAGCGCCGCTCGACCGCGCGCGCGACCTCGCTCTTGCCCGAGCCCGAGAGGCCCGTGAAGAGCAGCGTGAACGGCTTCTGGCCGAGGCGCTTCGCGCGCTCGTCGGGCGTGATCACCTGCGCGCTCGGCGCGAGGTGCGTGGCGCGCGGCGCGCTCGTCCAGTTGCCGCCATCGGCTTCCGACGGGTCGAGCAGCATGCCCGCGCCTGCGGTCATGTTGGTGAGGCGGTCGACGAGGATGAACGCGCCGGTCGCGCGGTTGCGCGTGTAGGCGTCGTAGACGAGTGGGCGGCTCGTGCGGATCGCGACCTCGCCGATGTCGTTGAGCGCAAGCGCCGGCGCCGGCGAGCGTTCGAGCGTGTTCACATCGACGCGGTGCGCGATGCGCACCACCGACGCGGGCGTCTTGTGCGGGCCGTGCTTGAGGATGTACTCCTTGCCCGGAACAAGCGGTGCCGCGTCGTCCATCCACACGACCATCGCGGAGACATCCTGCGAGACATGCGGCTCGTTGCCCGGGTGGACGAGCGTGTCGCCGCGCGAGCAGTCGACCTCGTCGGCGAGCGTGAGCGTGACGGCGAGCGGGGGGTATGCCTCGCCGAGATCGCCGTCGAAGGTGACGATCTTCTTCACGGTCGTCGTGCGGCGCGACGGCAGCACCATCACGCGGTCGCCCGGCTTCACGCAGCCGCTGGCGACCGTGCCCGAAAACCCGCGGAAATCGAGGTTCGGGCGGTTCACCCACTGGACGGGGAAGCGGAAGTCGACCTGGTTGCGGCGGCCGCCGAGCGGCACGGTCTCGAGGTGCTCGAGGAGCGTCGGGCCCGTGTACCACGGCGTGTTCGCGCTGCGCTCGACGACATTGTCGCCCTTGAGCGCCGACATCGGGATCGCGCGGATGTTGCGCGCGGGGAGGCGCGTGCTGAACTCCTCGAACGCGCGGACGATCTCGTTGAAGCGGTCCTGCGAGAAGGCGCCGCTCGAATCGGTGATGAGGTCGAGCTTGTTGACCGCGAGGACGATCTCGCCGATCCCGAGCAAGCTCGTGATGAACGCGTGGCGGCGCGTCTGCACGCTGATCCCATGGCGCGCATCGACGAGCAGGATCGCGAGGTCGCAGGTGCTTGCGCCCGTCGCCATGTTGCGCGTGAACTGCTCGTGGCCCGGCGTATCGGCGATGATGAACTTGCGCGCCGCGGTCGTGAAGTACCGGAACGCGACATCGATCGTGATCCCTTGCTCGCGCTCGCTCTTGAGGCCGTCGACGAGGAACGCGAGGTCGAGCTCGCCCGCCTGCGTGCCGAGCGCCTTCGAGTCGCGCGCGGCGGCGGCGAGCGTGTCCTCGTGCACCATGTGGGTGTCGTGCAGCAGTCGCCCGATCAGCGTGCTCTTGCCGTCGTCGACCGAGCCGCAGGTGAGGAAGCGCAGCAGGTCCTTGCGCTCGTGGCGGGCGAGGTACTCCTCGATGTCGCGCGAGATCAGCTCGCGTTCGGCTTGGTCGGCGCGCATCAGAAGTAGCCCTCCTTCTTCTTCTCCTCCATGCTGCCCGCGCCGTCATGGTCGATCACGCGGCCCTGGCGCTCGGAGAGCTTCGTCTCGAGCATCTCGCGGATGATCTCGGGCAAGGTCGTCGCGTTCGACTCGATCGCGCCCGAGAGCGGGTAGCAGCCGAGCGTGCGGAAGCGGATCATCTTCATCTCGGGCTTCTCGCCCGGCTCGAGCGGCAGGCGGTGGTCGTCGACCATGATCGGGACGCCGCTGCGGTAGACCACGGGCCGCATCGCCGCGAAGTAGAGCGGCACCATCGGGATCTTCTCGAGCATGATGTACTGCCACACATCGAGCTCGGTCCAGTTCGAGAGGGGGAACACGCGGATCGACTCGCCGCGCGTTCCGGCCGCGCGGTTGATTCCCGCCGCGCGATGGATTTCCGTGTTGTAGATGTTCCACAGCTCAGGCCGCTGGTTGCGCGGATCCCAGCGGTGCTGGCTGTCGCGGAAGCTGAACACACGCTCCTTCGCGCGCGACTTCTCCTCGTCGCGGCGCGCGCCGCCGAACGCGGCGTCGAAGCCGTACTTGTCGAGCGCCTGCTTGAGCGCCTGCGTCTTCATCACGTCCGTGTGCTTGCGCGAGCCGTGGGTGATCGGGTTGATGCCCGCAGCGAGCCCCTCGGGGTTCGTGTGGACGAGGAGCTCGAGCCCAAGTTCTTTCGCGACATACTCGTCGCGGAGCTTGTACATCTCCTTGAACTTCCACTTGGTGTCGACGTGGAGGAGCGGGAAGGGCGGCTTCGCGGGGTGGAAGGCCTTCATGGCCAGGTGCAGCAGCACGGCCGAGTCCTTGCCGATCGAATAGAGCATCACGGGCTTCTCGAAGCTCGCGACGACCTCGCGGAAGATCTGGATGCTCTCCGCCTCGAGTTCCTTGAGATGTGTCAGTCTCGAC
>JBEAUK010000096.1:0-10315 GCA_041161465.1 Planctomycetota bacterium
CCGTCATCGCGCCGACCGGCACGATCGGTCTCCTCATGGACTGCGACACGACGGGCGTCGAGCCCGACTTCGCGCTCGTCAAGTTCAAGAAGCTCGCGGGCGGCGGCTACTTCAAGATCGCCAACCAGTCGCTCCGTCCGGCGATCCGCGCGCTCGGCTACACCTCCGACCAGGCCGATGACATCCTCACCTATGTCATGGGCACGCTCAGCCTCGATGTCCCGATGCCTGCGGCCGACGGAACCGTCGCCGCCGGCCGTGGATCGACGCTGCGCGAGTTCCTGCTGTCGAAGGGCTACACCCACGAGCAGCTGCTCGCCGTCGAGAACTCCCTCCCGACCGTGTTCGAGATCGCATTCGCGTTCTCCGCGTGGTCGATGCCGGAGAGCGTCCTCACCGCGGCGGGCGTCGACGCCGCTGCTGCCAAGAACGACATGTCGTTCAACGGCCTCCGCGCGCTCGGACTCACCCGCAAGCAGATCGACACGATCAATCGCACCGTCTGCGGTACTCAGACCGTCGAGGGTGCGCCGCACCTCAAGCCCGAGCACCTCGCGGTGTTCGACTGCGCGAACCGCTGCGGCCCGCTCAGCACGCGCTTCATCAAGCCCGAGGGCCACATCCGAATGATGGCGGCGTCGCAGCCGTTCATCACCGGTGCCATCTCGAAGACGATCAACCTGCCGTCGGATGCGAATGTCGATGACATCGGCGCCTGCTACCGAATGAGCTGGGAACTCGGACTCAAGGCGAACGCCCTCTATCGTGACGGCTGCAAGCTCAGCCAGCCGCTCTCGACCAAGAGCGACAAGAGCGAAGAAGACGATGACAAGGCCGACAAGACCGAGAAGGCCTCTGCCGCTGCGAAGTCCGTCGCCGAGGCGAAGGTCTCCGATGCGGTCGTCACCGACGCGGGCGAGCAGCGCGAGCTGCTCACCGAGGCGCTGACCGATGTCGCGCTCCGCGGCGAGCCAATCGCCGTGCCTGCAGAGCGCGTCGTCGAGCGAGTCGTCGAGCGCATCATCGAGCGCCCGATGCGTCGTCGTCTGCCGGACACCCGCGAATCGGTCACCCACAAGTTCAATGTCGCCGGTCATGAGGGCTACCTCATCGTCGGCCTCTACGAGGACGGTCGACCAGGCGAGCTCTTCATCACCATGGCGAAGGAAGGCTCGACCATCGGCGGCTTGATGGATTCGCTCGGCACGGCCATCTCGGTGGCGCTCCAGTACGGCGTGCCGGTCGAGAGCCTCGTGACCAAGTTTGCACACCAGCGGTTCGAGCCGATGGGCATGACGACGAACTCGGACATCCCGTTCGCGAAGAGCCTCGTCGACTACATCTTCCGCTGGCTCGGCATGCAGTTCATTCCTGGCTACCGCGACCTCAACGCTCCGCGCCGTCCAAGCGCCCAGAGCGAGCCGGTCTCGGTGAGCACCGACACCACACGCGCGGCGTCCCACGGGACTTCCGCCGCGGCATCGAAGGAGGAGGCAGGATGCTCAACAGGATCGGGAACAAGCGTGACCGGCGGAACTTCCAACGGATGGAATGTTCGTCGGGAGGCTGCGATCGAGGCCGCGAAGGCCGAGCGCGGCGATTCGACCGCTGGGGCACCCCAGTCTCGCTTCAGCACCATGCAGGCCGTGGTGGCCGTGACCGAGACGCGAACGGGCGACGGGCAGACGATCGAGACCGTGGCTGCGATCGAGCAGACCGTGCGGACGACCGCCGCGAATGCGCTCGACCAGTCGAACGCAGCGCTGATGGGCGATGCGCCCGCCTGCGATGGCTGCGGCTCGATCACGGTTCGCAACGGGACCTGCTACCGCTGCCTCAACTGCGGCAACAGCATGGGTTGCAGCTGAATCCATCTCGCCGTGGCGGGCGGCTCGATCACACGGGCACCCCGCTGCGGCGACCGATGCGCCTCGGAGTGCGGCTCGCACGGTATGTGCGAACCGGCTGACGAGCCGCTCGGAAGGACGACGCGAACCCCGCAAGAGCGATCAATGGGCGCAAGCCCCGCTGAAGGAAGCCCGCACACGGCGTCTTCAGCGAACCAAGCGTGTGCGGACTGGAGACTGATGGCAGCGCAACCGACGCGCTGCACCGCTGGATCGCACGCCACAGGAGGTGGCAGAGCATGCCGCCGCGTGAACGCGCTTGACTGCGCCGAACGCGCGGCGCTGTGAGGAACGGAAGCCGAATTCAGGTGCGATCCTTCCGGATGGGTGTTGCAGTGGCTGTCGCTGAGGACAGCCTTGCTCCGACACACCCGAGCAGTTCAAAGACGAGACTGGCGACGCCGTTGGTCGGCGCATTGCGAACGAGAGTTCCCAAGCACCGACAGGTTTCGAGAAGGTTGGCGAGTGGATGGATCCTTCTTGCACCGTATGGGCGCGCATGGAGTTCGCAGAGCCCATTCCCCGTTTCGCATGGCCTCACATGCGGCTGCGGGTAACCAACTCGGGCGTCCCGTCTTGTCCTCCCAGTTCCACCACGGCGGAGCCACCCACGCGAAGGCTCCGCACTCGCCCCCCGCGGATCCCACCTCCGCGGGGGGCACTTTCTTTGAGGGAGGAGCCGATCTTCCGGAAGTCGCTCCCGGTCCTCCTGAGCGCCGCTTGCGATCGGGAAACCCGCCGGGACCGGGCGCCGGCCACGCCTCCCACGCGCTGCCTGGCTCTGTTCCGGACCGAGCGTTCCACCTCCTGTACGGGTCGCGATCGCCCGTTTCGCCCCGCGTTCGCACAAACGCTCGAATCCTTCGGGAACTCCTGCGAGACCGCGCTTCGCCGTACGGACTTCCTTCAGAGCCCCCCGCCTCGGGCGGTGCAAGAAGGAGCAAGCATGCGATCAGTCATCCTCGGCGGCGGTGTTTCCGGCTGCGCCGTCGCGGCGGCGCTTCGCGGCACGCCCCTTGAGCGCGAGGCCGTCATTCTCGAGCAGACCCATCACGCCCCACCGATTGAGGTCGGGGTGCTGCTCAATCAGACGGGGCTCACCGCGCTCGACATCGTCGCACCCGAGTTCAACTGGCGTCAATCGGGGCGGCTGATTCACTCCGTGGTCCTGCGGGCAAGCTCGGGGCGGGTCTACCGCGACACCGCGATCGATGCGTGCATCGCGATGCGAGGCGCGGATTTCAGCCGAATGCTGCGCGACGCGGCCAGCGGCGTCGCGTTCCTCGAGGGATGGTCATTCGCGGGACTCGACCGCGCAGCCGACGGCTCGGTGACGCGAGCGAGGCTTGCCGACGGCGGGAGCGTCGACGGCGATGCGTTTTTCGCATGCGACGGCTCGCACTCCCGGGCACGCCACCTGCTCTTTCCCGAGTCGCACCTCTCGGACACTGTGGTCGAGGAGATCGTCGGCATCGCGGATGCTCCCGGCGTGGCAGCCCAGCTCGGTCATTCCTTCCACAAGTTCCACGATGAGGAAGGCGGGCTCGCCATCGAGTTGCTGCCGCTCAATGCGCGCGCGGTTGCCTGCTTCCTGCAGTTTGATCCGCTGCGATGGACCCTCGTCTCCCGCGAGCCGTTCGCGCTCCGTGCGTTCGCGCAGGAGCGCGCCATCGGCTGGGCACCGGAAGTGCAGGAAGCGATCGCAAGCCTCGACTATGCGCGGGCTCGACTGATCCAGTCGCGCGATCTGCCTCCGCTCGATGAACTTTCGACCGCGAACATCGCGCTCATCGGCGATGCCGCGCACGCGGCGCTCCCGTTCACGAGCCAGTCTGCAAACGACGCACTCGCCGATGCGGCGCTGCTGAACAATCTGCTGCACGGGGTCATCGACGGCGAGGGCGTGCGCGCCGCGTTCGAGCGCTACTCCGAGATCCGCTGGCCACACCACCGCCGGCGCTTCACCGAGGGTCGGGTTCTCTGCGAGGAGTTCCTGGCGCCCGTCCCGAAGGCCGGCCCGCGCATACCGCTCGTTGCATGAGCGCCCCTTACGGCGCGAAGTCGACGATGTAGAAGCGACGCCACTTCGGTCGCCACTTCGACACGAGTTCCTCGTGGATCGGATGCACGAGATACGCCTGGTAGTCCTCGACCGAGTCGAACTGCACCACGATTCCGAGGTCATAGTCCTTGGCCACGGTGGCCCGTCCGATGTCAACCGGCGCACCGCACACATAGCCGCGTACGGTGGGAATCCGCGGCAGCATCAAGTCGCTGTCCGCCTTCATCGCCGCGATGTCTGACTTGTCGGAAAGCTCGACGAGGACGACATGCTGCAGCCTTCCTGGCATCGCCACAGAGCGCACGGCGGCGGGCTGGGGCTCCGGCAGGAACGGCGACGCTTGGCCTCCGCAGCCGGCGAGAAGCGCTCCGCCTGTCACCGTGGCTGCGAGCGCGAGCAGCGTGCCCTCGCACCTCAGTGGCCGACCCTCGAAACCCGTCGTGAATGTTTGCTGTGACATCGTGGGCACGATGCTACCGAACCCCCTCGGGTGACCGTCTCCTTTGTCCGAGAACCTCGAAAGTTGAGGGCAATCCACCCACCCGTTCACGGGCGTCAAGCCGAGCTTCCATTCGCGCCGAAAGAACCACCCCCGTATCCTTTCACTTTCCGACCCTGCTCGCTCGTGGGGTGCCTCGAAGCGGGTTTGCAGGAACGCCCATGGCCATCGAAACCAACGTCCGCACCTCCCTCACGATCAAGAACATCGTCGTCGCCCTGATCTGCCTCGGCTTCGGCCTGTGGGGCTGGTACGACTACTCGATCGCGATCCCGAGGGAGCGCGCCGACTTCGATGCGTTCACGGCGGCCGAGAAGACCCGGTCTGACCTCGAGACCGCGGCGCGCAGTGGCCCGCTCACCGACGAGCAGAAGCTGCAGTTCAAGGAAGTCGATGCCACGCTCGCGCGCTTCACCGAGAAGCCGTCCGAACCGGCAAGCTACGACGACGACATCCAGCTCTGGGTCTACATCGTCGGCTGTGGCGTGCTTGGTACGCCGTGGTTCCTCTACGCCCAGTGGAAGCTCATGCGTCGTCGCTACCGACTCGACGACGATGGCACGCTCCACGCTCCGGAAGGAACATTCAGTTCGTCCGAGCTTGCCGAGATCGACATGAGCAACTGGATGGAGAAGTCGATCGCCACGGTCGTCACGACCGATGGCAAGCGGATCGACCTCGACGACTATCAGTACCGGGGCATCGAGGACATCGTCGCCGTGCTCGCGGCGCGGTTCCACCCCGGCCAGTGGACGAGCGACGCACGGCCGATCGGCGACCCGAAGTCCCGCGACACCAAGAAGGCGCTGGCGGAGGCCGAGGCCGCCGCTGCCGCAAGCGACAACGACGACAGCCAGCGCTCCTGAGCGCAAGACGGCCATTCCGCTGCGCCGATGCGCGCTGCAGCCGCCCGAGCTACCCCTTTCGCCCCTTCCCAGAGCTGAACCATGCGTGCGACCACCGAACCAACGACGGCGATTGAGAAGCAGGACCGCTGCAGCGATCTCCCCCACCGCCCACGAGTGCTCCTTGGCAAGATGGGGCTCGATGGCCATGACCGCGGGGTCAAGCTCATCGCGCGCATCATGCGCGACTCGGGAATCCATGTGATCTACTCCGGGCTCTGGCAGACGCCGCGCAGCCTCGCGATCAGCGCCCGCGACGAGGATGCCGACTGCATCGCCTGCTCGATGATGTCGAACTCGCACCTCGTGCTTGTGCCCCGCCTCCTCGAGGAGTGTGCGAAGGTCGGTCGTCCGGACATGATCGTGAACGTGGGTGGCATCATCCCGCAGGACGATGTGCAGAAGCTCATCGATGCCGGTGTCGCGCGCGTCTATCACACCGGAACCAGCATGGAGCAGATCGTCGGCAGTGTTCGCGAGAGCGTGAAGACCTACGCGCCGCTCGCCGCGAGCGTGTCCACGCACCCCGCCGCCGTGCTCGCCCGCAACATCTCGCTCGCCCATGCGGGCAAGCCGGTCAGCGCACCGCGTCGGCGGCCGAAGCAGGTCGTCGGCATCACTGGATCGCCCGGCGCCGGCAAGTCGACGCTCGTCGCGGCCATGGCGAGCGAGGCGGTCCGCCGCGGTGACAAGATCGCGGTCGTTGCATTCGACCCGATGAGCCCGATCACCGGCGGCGCGCTGCTCGGCGACCGCCTTCGCGTCGACTTCAACGCGGTCGACGAGGGCATCTTCTACCGGTCGCTTGCGATCGTCGGCGAGGATTACCGCACGCTGCCCGAGATCATCGAGTTGATCGGCGGCGCGGGCTACGACAAGCTCATCGTCGAGACGGTCGGCGCTGGCCAGAACGATGTCGCGATCCGCACCTTCGTCGACCGCACGGCGGTCGTCGTCGTGCCCGGCATGGGAGACGCCGTGCAGATGGACAAGGCGGGCATCCTCGAGATCGCCGACCTCTTCGTCGTCAACAAGGCCGATCACGCCGGCGAGTCGAAGCTCGTGCGCGAGCTGCTCGACATCGCAAGTGGACGCAAGATCTTCGAGACCATCGCGACCCAGGGCAAGGGCGTCGTCGAGCTGCTTGACGGTCTGTTCAACTGAGCGGAGCAAGCACCCGAACGGGTGGAGCCTCTGATGGAACTGCGCGGAGTCGGGCTGCATGCCCGCGGCGTTGTTTCTGTTTCCTCGAATCAGCCTTACCTTTGCGGTGGTCGGACGCGTGATGCACGGCGCAGTCCTGCCGCACAAGTGAGGATCTCAAGATGCCCCGACTCATCGATTCGGTTCCCCTGTCGCTCGTGACGATCGCGGCCGCTCAGCTCTTCGCAGTCGAGTCGCATGCTCAGGTGAAGGTCACCGCCTTCGGCGAGGTGTCCTTCCGCCACATCGAGACAAGCGACTTCCTGAAGATCGCTGCGACGAGTGGTGGAAACATCGCCATTCGCAAGGATGGCACGCTCGCGGCCTGGGGCGACAGTTCGTACGGCGACTGCCGTGTTCCCTCAGGCCTCACCGACATCGTCGCCGTCGATGGCGGCGGGTTTCATGCGTTGGCATTGAAGGTGGATGGCACGGTCTATGGCTGGGGAAACAACGAGTATGGACAGAGCACCATCCCCGCGAATGTTGGGTCGTGCCAGGCGGTTGCGGCGGGCGAGTACCACAGCGTCGTGCTGCGCGCCGATGGAACAATCGTGTGCTGGGGCGCGGGTGCCGTGTCAACCACAGTGCCGAATCACGGGCAGAGCACCATTCCAGCCAACCTCGGGACGGTCACAGCGATCGGCACGGGGCGCTGGCACACGCTCGTCCGCAAGTCGAACGGCACCGTCCAGGCGTGGGGACTGAACTCCTCCGGCCAGTGCACCGTGCCGACCACGCTCGGCGCCGTGACCAAGTTCGACGGTGGCGGTCATCACAGTGCGGCGCTGCGACCTGATGGCACGGTGGTGTGCTGGGGCAGCAACAGCATCGGGCAGTGCAGCGTGCCTGCGGGCATCGGTCCCGTGACGGACATCGCGCTCGGTGCTGGCTTCACGCTCGCGCTGCTGTCCGACGGAACCGTGACCAGCTGGGGCGCGTCGTTGATCCAGGAGGAGCTTCCCGTCGAGCTGGACAGCGTGGTCGGCATCGCAGCAGGAGGATCGCATGCCGTCGTTCTGCAGACCGACGGCCGTGCGCAAGCGTGGGGATTCCTCGGCGACTGGGCGCCACCGATCCTCGGATTTGGTCGACCCGTGCAGGCCGACGGGGCCTGGCGCCATGCGATCTTGCTTCGCGACGACGGCTCGGTGGTGTGCGTCGGCGCGAACTATGCGGGACAGTGCAATGTCCCGACGAATCTCGGTCCTGCGATCGCCGTCGCGGCGGCCGAGGCGCGCTGCTTCGCGCTCAAGGCCGACGGCACCCTCGCTGGCTGGGGCGCGGGGTTCGGATACGGCGAGGAGTATGTGCCGACGGAGACGAACGTCGCCGGCATCGCCTCGTGCGTCCACCACAATGTTGCGTTCCGCGAGAACGGGACGGTCTTTGCGTGGGGACGCAACAACTATCAGCAGTGCAATGTGCCCGCGGGGCTGACAGGCGTGGTTGATGTGGATGCGGGCTACTCGCACTCGGTCGCCCGGCGCAGCGATGGATCGATCGTGTGCTGGGGTCGCGACAACCACGGGCAGTCCTCTGTGCCGTCGAGCCTCAACGACGCACGCGATCTCGCTGCCGGCTACTGGCATACGGTCGCCGCTCGCCTCGATGGCTCGGTCGTCTGCTGGGGGAGCAACAATTCGGGTCAGTGCAATGTGCCGCCCGACGCGTTCGAGGTCATCCAAGTTGCCGCAGGAATCGGCCACACGGTTGCGCTCCGAAGCGATGGCAAGGTCGTCGCATGGCAACCCGCCGCCGGCGGCGGGCTCTACGACAACGCTTCGGTGCCCCCGGATCTCGGGACGATCAACTTCATCGCTGCCGGCGAGAACTTCTCGATCGCGATCGAGGCGCCCTCGTGCGCCAGCCTCCAGGACGGAGACGACTGCGATGGGAACGGCGTGGCGGACCACTGCGACATCAAGAGCGGAGCGGCAGACGAGGACGGGGACGGGCGGCTCGATGTCTGCGAGATCGCGGCGGCCGACTTCGATCTCGACGGAGTCGTCGGTGCGTCGGACCTCGCGACGATGCTCTCGTCCTGGGGCGCCGGCGGAAAGTCGCCCGCGGACCTCGACCACGACGGCGTCGTGGGCGCGAGCGATCTTGCGTTCCTGCTTTCGCGATGGGGTCCTGTCCCCTGACGCGACGCGCGGATTCAGAGCGTCTTGGTCGCGAAGTAGGTGGCGCCCGCAAGCGGCGACGCGGCCGTCTCAAGCGCCGCGCCGAGACCTGAGTATCCGAGGCGACGGTAGAGCGCGATCGCGCCGGTGTTTGACGCCGCGACCTCGAGCGTGATCTTCGCAAAGCGGTGCTCGCGGGCAAGTTCCTCGAGCGCGTCCATCATGGCGGTGCCGACGCCCTGACCGCGCGCGGCGGGCGTGACATGGACATCGTGCACATTGAAGAGTTGCGCCTGCGCGAACGACGAGTAGCCCTCGAACGCGATGAGGACGCCTTCCGTCGTCTCGCTCTCCGCGCGTGCGGCGAGGAGGACGAGCGTGCCCGCGCGGCGCGCGAGGTCGTCGGCGACGCGGGTGAAGTGCGCGTGATCGAGGTCGGGCCGGCTCGAGACGGGCTCGGCCGCGAACTCGGCCATCAGGCGCGCGAAGGCTTCGCGGTCATCTCCGTCGGAGAAGTCGCAGATCCAGACATCGATGTCGGGCGACGAGCTCTCGTCCGCGGAGGTTTCATCCGCGGACTCCTGCGATGCGGGCGATGGCGCCGCGGCCTGCGCCGCGCGCTCGCGTGCCTCGCGGGCGGCCTTGGGGGAGCGACGGCTCACTCGTACTTCCCGCGGTTCGCGATCGCGAAGTCGTAGAGCGAGGTGAGTTCGGCCGACGACAGCGAGCCGAGGCGGTTGAAGCGATCGATGATCGGCTGCGGGTTGTCCGACGCGAGCTTGCCGAGGTTTTCGGCCTTCTTCGCGAGGATGCCCTTCAGGTCCGCGGTCGTGTTGCGCGCGTGGCCGGCGGGGTACATCACGAGGCCCGAGTCGTACTTCTTGCCGTCGGCCATCTCGATGACGAGCGAGGTCGGGATGCCGTCCGGATAGCGACGGTCGTACTCGGGGCCGCCGTGCGTGAAGGAGAACTTCTCCATGAGCGCGCGGGTCTTCTTGTTGTAGATCGCCTCGGGCGAGTAGTCGTGCGGCACCAGCATCAGGTTCTTCCAGTAGCAGTTGTCGCAGTGGCCGAGCTTGGTCGACTTGGTCGACTCGGCCATCTCGATCGCCTTGCGGAGGAGCGTGCCGACGATGTAGACCATCGAGTGGTCGGCCGACTGGCGCGTCTTCGGGTCGCGCTTGGCGGGGTCGCCGATGATGCCGAAGGCGGGCTCGTAGGCGACGATGTTGATGGACTTGATCTGCTCAGGCTTCTCGAGGATCTGCGGATTCTCGCGGAGGAGCGTAAGCACGCCCTGCAGCGCGCCGGCCGACTGGTGCTCGTAGAGGCCGAGCTTGAAGTGCATGCCCATCACGGCGAAGTCGCTGCCGGAGTGCGAGAGGACGAGATCGAACGGGCTGTCGCCGTTCGTCTTCTCGAACTGGCGGAACATGCTCTCGGGGTTGCGGAAGATGTCGCGCGGGCCGAGGAATCCGCGCATCGAGCGCATCATCGAGAGGACGGCGACCTCGGTCGAGATCGCGGCCGACGCGCCCTTCGAGTCGCTGAGCTGCTTGCCCGCGCGGATCGCGCGCCACGGGATGTAGTGGGCGACGGTCATGCCGATCGCG
>JBEAUK010000156.1:0-4353 GCA_041161465.1 Planctomycetota bacterium
CTCTCGAGCACGATGCGGATGTTGCCCTGGGTGAGCAGGTACATCGCGCGGTCGCGGCTGCCGGTGGTGAGGTCCGCGATCTGCTCGACCTGGAAGCCGAAGGCGCTCGCGTAGAAGAACGCGGCCTGCTTGGCGTTGCCGACATAGAACCGCACATGGTCGACATCGATCAGCTGCAGGGGATCGGTGCTGGTCGAGGCGGAGGCCGAAGGGCTGAGGGTCGTCATGTCGCGATGATAGTGCGGCGGCCACACCGCGCTCAAGTCGCGGGGCGGCGGCCTTGCTACGCTTCTTGGATGCACGCAGAGGCCCGCCCCGAGTATTCGCCCGAGAACAGGTCGCCGAATGCAGGCAAGTTCATCGCTGTGGCAACGCTGACGCTCCTCATCCTTGGAGCCTTGGCCACGCTGCTCGTGGTGCTCAACCGCGGCAGTTCAGGCATCCAGACGCCGCCGCAGATCATCGATCCGAAGAGCGGATACGACCGATCGGGGGCCGGCGCGCCGCCGCAGCCAGAGTCGCCGCCGGCCGCGTCGCCGGGCGCTCAGTAGCGCATCAGGCTCTCGATGCGGAGGTCGCCGAGATTCGAGCGGCCAGAGAGGAACGACAGTTCGATGAGCACGCTCGCGCCGACCACGGTCGCGCCGAGTCCGTCCTTGCCGATCAGCGATGCCGCGGCGGCGAGCGTGCCGCCCGTCGCGAGCAGGTCGTCGACGAGCAGAACGCGCATGCCGGGCTTCACGGCGTCGACATGCACATGGAGCGAGTCGGTCCCGTACTCGAGCGCGTACTCGATCGACCGCGTCTTGTAGGGGAGCTTGCCGGGCTTGCGCACGGGCACGAAGCCGGCGCTCAGTGCGGTCGCCACGGCGGTGCCGAAGATGAAGCCGCGGCTCTCGGGGCCGACCACGACATCGACGCGTTCGCCGCGGAACGGGTTCGCCATGAGCTCGACCGCCAGCGCGAGGCCGGCGGGGCTCGCGAGGAGCGGGGTGACATCCTTGAAGACGATGCCCGGCTTCGGGAAATCGGGGATGTCGCGGATCAGCGCTTCAAGCTGCGGGTGCATGCGTGGAAGGTAGCGGATCGGCGGGGTCGGCGCGGGTATCATCGGGGCATGAAGGACGCAGGCGACCGCACGCAGAAGAAGACCGCGATCGAGACCGTCGAGCCGATCGGGAAGCGTGTTCTCATCCGCAAGGACGAGGACAAGAAGGTCACGAAGGTCGGCCTGCACCTTCCTGACAAGATCGAGATCCCGACGCTGACAGGACGCGTCGTCACCGTGAGCGCCGAGGTCGAGCGCGACGAGAACTATCCGATCAAGCAGTACGACCGCGTGCTCTTCAATCCGAAGCACGCGATCCCCGTCGACTTCGAGGGCGACAACCGCCTCTTCGTGATACCGGTCGAGGATGTGGTCGCTGTGTTCCGCCGGGAGCCGTCTTGACCGAGGCAGGCCCGGCGCGCGCGCCGCGCGAGGTCGCCTGCATGGCGCGTGCGGCGGGCGATCGCCTGCGCGCCCGGATCCGCGTGCCTGGCTCGAAGAGCCTGACCAACCGCCACCTCGTGATCGCGGCGCTCGCCGACGGCGACTCGCGCCTGTCGGGCGTGCTGCGCTCCGACGATTGCGACCGGCTCGTCACTGCGCTGGCCGCGATGGGCGTTGGGTTCGAATGGGACGCGGCCGATCCGACGGTTCTTCGCGTCCGAGGCGTTGCAGGCCGACCGTGCGCCACGCCGCGCGTCGACCTTGGCGATGGCGGCACGCCGACGCGCTTCATGCTGGCCGTGGCGGCGCTCGCGTCTGGACGCACCGAGATCGACGGCAGCGCGCGGATGCGCGAGCGTCCGATCGACGAGGGCGTCGACCTCTTGCGCGCGATCGGCGCACGCGCGGAGTTTCCGCGTGTTCCACGCGCGCTTCCCGTGATCATCGAAGGTCCGCGCGAGGGCGAGTCGCTCGACGGCGGCGGGATCGAGGTCGGCAAGACCGCCTCGAGCCAGTTCATCTCGGCGCTGATGCTGATCGCGCCGTGGACCGCGCGCGGGATCCAGTTGCGATTCACCGATGAGCCGACGAGCGCGAGCTACATCGCGCTTTCGCTTGCGGCGCTTGCCGCGCACGGCGTTGATGCCTCGAGCGCGTACGGTCCCGTTCCGATCCATCGCGCGGCGCCGGGAGCGGGACTTCGCAACATGCGCATCGCGTCGCAGACCGTCGCGGGTGCCGACATCGCCATCGAGCCCGACGCCTCGAGCGCGGTGTATCCCGCGGCGCTCGCCGCCATCATGGGTGGTTCCGTCGAACTCGTCGGTTGCACGCGCCGCTCGCTGCAGCCCGACTCGTGGTTCCTCGACGACCTCGCGCTCCGCGGCGTGACCGTCGAGGAAGCGCCCCCGTGCGCCGGCGTTCCCTCCGTGTTCGTGCGCTCATCCGGCGTGCTCCAAGCCAACGACGCCGATTACGAGCGGGCGCCCGATGCGGCGGTGATGGCGATGGTTGTCGCCGCGTGCGCCGATCGACCGAGCCGGTTCACGGGGCTCTCGACGCTGCGCGTCAAGGAATCCGACCGCATCGCGACGGTGGCGGCCGGCCTCCGCGCGCTCGGAGGACGGGTTGAGACGGGCGAAGACTGGGTCATCGTCCATCCGCTGCCTGCACAATTCACGCCGGCCACGATCGAGGTGGCGGCAGACCACCGCATCGCGATGGCGTTTGCGATCCTCGGTTCGGTCCGCGGCGGCGTCACCATCGACGATCCCGGGGTCGTCGCCAAGAGCTGGCCCGGATTCTGGACGGAACTCGACTTGCTCGCAGGGCAGGTTTGCCGTCAGAATGGCGGCCAATGAGGAACTCTGCGTTCTGGCACTTCGCGCGACGGATGCTCAAGCGGCGCGGGCTGGCCGTCGGGACGCTGGTCTTCTCCCTGATTTCCGCTGGCGGCCTCGCGTCCGGCCTCGTGTCGATCGGCTGGGTGCTTGAACTCATCCTCGGTCAGGATCCGTCGGTCAATCTGTCGACGATCACGACCAAGGCGCTCGCCGACCACCCCGAGGTCGCGCGATTCGTTCCGGACGCGCTCGTCTCCTGGCTGCCGACCGATCGCCTCGCCGGGGTCGCCGTCATCCTCGCCGCGCTTCTGCTCCTCACGCTCTTTGGCGCGCTCGCGAACTTCCTGCACCAGTACTGCTCGCTCACGCTCTCGATGGTGACGGCGAGCGAGATCCGCCTCGAGGCGTTCCGCCATGCGCTGCGCCTGCCGCTGGCGACCGTGCTTCGCCGCGGACCGGCCGAGATCGTCTCGCGCGTCACCCGCGACACAGCCGAACTCGAGCGCGGCTTCTCCGCGCTCACCAGCAAGGCGCTCGCGCAGGTGACGAAGGGTGCCGGCGCGTTCGCGGCCGCGGTCTGGTTCGACTGGCGCCTCACGATCGTCGCCGTGATCGTCGCGCCGATCATGGGCGTGGTGCTGCGCAAGTTCGGCAAGCGCATCGTGCGCGGCAGCCGCAACACGCTGAAGGCGTACGAAGACCTGCTGCGCAACTCGAACGAGGCGATGCAGGGGCTGCGCGGCCTCAAGACGGCGACCGCTGAGCGCGTGGCGCGCCGCCGCTTCGCGACCGCGAATCGCGCCGTCATCCGCGAGGATCGCCGCGTGCGCCTCGCGCGCTCGATCTCGACGCCGCTCGTCGAGGTGATGGCGATCGTGGCGATCATGTCGCTCGCGCTCCTCGCCGCGCACGAGATCCTCGAGGGCCGCATGAAGTTCGACAACTTCCTGATGGCGCTGGCGTCGCTCGGCGTCGCGGGCGGAAGCCTGAAGCCGCTGACGGGGCTCCTGAACGACATCCAGGCCGCGGCCGCGCCCGCGGAGCGGATCCTCGAGATCATGGCGATTCCTGCGGAGGGCGTGCGCGAGCGCGAGCTTCCCGCGCTGCCGCGCCACCGCGCGTCGATCGAGTTCAAGGGCGTGCGCTATCGCTACGAAGGCGCCGACCGCGACGCGCTGCGCGGCGTCGACCTGCGCATCGCGCACGGCGAGTTCATTGCGATCGTCGGCCCGAACGGATGCGGGAAGACCACGCTCGCGAGCCTCCTCGTGCGGCTCTTCGACCCAAGCGAAGGCTCGGTGCGGATCGACGGCACGGACATCGCGGGCGTCTCGCTCGGGTCGCTGCGCGGGCAGATCGGCGTGGTGCCGCAGGAGCCGCTTCTCGTGCGCGGTTCGATTCGCGAGAATGTCGCGCTCGGCCTTGCGGGCGTCGGCGACGCCGCGCTGCGCACGGCGCTCGAGCGCGCGCACGCCGCGTCGTTCGTCGACGCGCTTGCGAAGGGGGTCGACGCAGAGC
>JBEAUK010000170.1:0-22817 GCA_041161465.1 Planctomycetota bacterium
ACGCCCATCGAGCGTGCAGTACCGGCGACGACGCGCATCGCGGCTTCGATGTTGGTGGTGTTGAGATCCTTGAGCTTCTCCTCGGCGATGGCCTTGACCTGCGCCTTGGAGAGCTTGCCGATCTTCTCGGTGTTCGGACGGCCCGAGCCCTTCTCGACCTTCAGCGCCGCAGCGATGAGGACCGAGGTGGGCGAGCTCTTGATCTCGAAGTCGAACGAACGGTCGCTGTAGACCGTGATGACGCAACCAACGACGCGGCCGTTGAGCTGGCGCGTGGCTTCGTTGAACTTCGTGATGAATTGTCCGGGGTTGACGCCGTTTGCGCCCAGGACGGGGCCGATCGGCGGGGCGGGAGTGGCCTTGCCACCCGGCGCCATGATCTTGAACTGCTTTGTGACTTTCTTTGCTGCCATGGTTCCGATGACCTCCCACCGAACTCAAGACTTCTGGCGAACGCCGCCTTCTGTCCTGCGGACCCTGAAGCGAGTTGGCGCGCCACAGGGGTTCGGTAGTTCGAACGGTTTGAAATGTCGAGCCGAGCAATGTAGCGAAGCGCAGGGCTTGCTGCAAGGTCGATCCAAGGGGGGCTGCAGAAGCCGCTGATCGGTTATCGGGCGCTCAGCCTCTGTCGCCGATGGCCAGCATCACCATCGCCTCGATCCCGTGGGGGATCGCCGCGTCGTTGAAGTCGTAGGTCGGCTGGTGGAGGTGCGCCGAGGGCCACTTTCCGTCCTCCATGCCGAGGATGTAGAAGCAGGCCGGGATCCTCTCGGCGTAGAAGGCGAAGTCCTCGCCGCCCATCACGGGCACATCCATGTGCTCGAGCCGCTGCGATGCGATTTCCTCGCGCACGATGCGCTCGAACTCCGCGACGCTCGCGTCGTCGTTCTTGGTGACGGGATAGCCGCGGTGGTAGCGGGCGGTTGCCTCGCAACGGTGCGCGCGTGCGATCTCGCGCGCGATCTCACCGATCCGGCGCTCGATGTGCGCGCGAACTTCCTCGCGGAGCGCACGCGCGGTTCCCTGCAGCGACGCCGACGCCGGAATCTGATTCATTGCGGTGCCGGACTGGAAGATCGTCACGCTCACGACGCCCGCGTCGAGCGGATCGAGCTCGCGCGACACGATCGTCTGGAGCGCGGTCACGATCGCCGAGCCGGCAGCGATCGGATCATGCCCCTGGTGCGGCCACGCGGCGTGGGCGGCCTTGCCGCGAATCTCGATTTCGAAGCGGTCGCTCGAGGCAAACAGCGCGCCGCGCCGCGTCTGGAGGACGCCAAGCGAAACCCCGGGGAAGTTGTGGAGCCCGTAGATGCGGCGGACCGCAGGGCCTTCCGGTCGCGGGTCGAGCGCGCCGTCCTCGACCATGCGCCGACCGCCGGCGCCGCCCTCCTCGGCCGGTTGAAAGACGAAGCGAACGGGGTTCGGAAGCGACGATTCCTGCGAGAGACGCTTGAGCACTCGCGCGGCACCGACGAGGATCGCCGTGTGTCCGTCGTGACCGCATGCGTGCATGCGACCCGCTGTGCGCGACTTCCACTCGGGATTGCCCTCCTCGACGATCGGAAGGCCGTCGATATCGGTGCGCAACGCAACGGCGGTGCTGCTTGCGCCCGCGATGAACGCGAGCGTGCCTGTGCCGCCGGCGAGTCCGTCGACATGCGCGATGCCCGCCGCGTCGAGCTCGGCGCGGATGCGCGCGGCGGTGCGGACTTCCTCGAAGCAGATCTCGGGATGCGTGTGCAGTTCGCGGCGCAGCGCGGTGGCGCGCGGCGTCTCTTCCGCGACGAGGTCGCGAACGCGGGCTTTGAGCGCGGAAAGCGGCGTGGACACCATGACCCGATGGTAGCGGGCTTCGGCGCCGGCACGGGCGGTCAGCTCTTGAGTTTCGTCAACCCGATCGCCTCGCGGCCCTCGTTGATCCGCGCGAACGCATGGCGCTCATGGCGGATCAACCGCGTCAGCTGGCTCATGGTGATTCCAAGAAGCCCGGCCGAGCCCGCCACGTCGTAGCGGCGCGCGACGACGACATCGAGCGCCTCTGCGAGAAGCGCGGGGTAGTCTTCGTGTTCGGGATTCACGGGCATCTTCTCGCCCTGTCGACGACGCGCCCAGAGGGCGCTCGCCTGATGCCGGTCGCGGTTCGTGATCGTTCGAACCTTGCACGCGAGCTTGAGGCGCAGGCGGAAGACCGCGACATGGCGGTTCTGTGCCTGGCTGCGCCGCTCGGTCGCGGTGGCCTCGATCTCGGTCGGCAGATGACGGATGCGAACGGCGGTGTCGACGCGGTTGCGGTGCTGGCCGCCCGGGCCGGAGACGCGTCCGGTGCTGATCTCGCACTGCGCGAGAAGCTCTGGCTCCTCGAGGGTCGCTGGATGTGGCCCCTCGATGGTGATCGAGCGCTCATCGATGTACGGAGGGCGGTAGGCCATGGGCAGAAAGCAGGCGTTGCGTCGTCGGGACCAGCGGCATTCTCTACCATGTTCCCCGATGGGATGCATCCTCGGCATCGAAAGTTCTTGCGACGAGACCGCCGCCTCGGTGGTCGACGATGCCCTGCGCGTGCGCGCCAGCGTGGTTGCGTCGCAGCACGACCTGCACCGCGAGTACGGAGGCGTCGTGCCCGAGATCGCGAGCCGTGCGCACCTTGAGCGGATCGTGCCTGTCGTCGAGCGTGCGCTTTCCGAGGCGGGTGTGCCGATCGACCAGCTCGACGGAATCGCCGCGGGGGTGCGCCCTGGGCTGATCGGCAGTCTGCTGGTCGGCGCCAGCGCGGCCAAGGGGCTCGCCTGGGCTCGCGAGATTCCGTTCCACGCGATCGACCATGTGGCGGCGCATCTCTTTGCCGGGCTACTGCGCGGCCGCGATGAGTCCGCGGACTGGGACGCGGAGCACGGCGGTCGCTTTCCCGCGCTCGGCCTGGTGGTTTCCGGCGGGCATACGAGCCTGTTCCGCCTCGGGAGCGCGGTCGATTGCACGCTCGTCGGTCGCACGATCGACGACGCGGTTGGCGAGGCGCTCGACAAGGCGGCCTCGATGCTCGGCCTTGCGCATCCGGGTGGACCGAATCTCGAGCGGCTCGCGGAGACGGGCGACGCAGAGGCGCTGCGGTTCCCGCTGCCGCAGCTCCCGAGCGCGCTTGACTTCTCGCTCTCGGGCCTGAAGACGAAGCTCCTCTACGAGATCCGCGGCGTGCCGCAGGGGCGAGGAGCTTCCAGCACTTTCGCGCGGAGCGTCGAGGATCTTCCGCTCTCGCGTCGGGCGGACCTTGCCGCGAGCTTCCAGCGCGCCGCGATCGCCCAAGTGATCGACCGACTCTCTCGCGCCGCCGAGATCGGGCCGCCGCGCTCGCTCTTCGTGGGTGGAGGCGTGGTCGCGAACCGAACGCTCCGTCGAGAGCTCGTGAGCTGGAGCATGGAGCGTGGGGTCGCGCTCGTGGTGCCCGAGCCGCGCTACTGCGCCGACAACGCGGCGATGATCGCGGGCTACGCGCAGTTGCGGCGGAAGCTCGGCGATGGCGGGGACGACCTCTCCGTTCCGGCGGAGGCGGTCTCGCTTCTGGCGCGCGGTGCGCCGCTGAAGCGGGGCGGGCAGGGCGCGAAGCGCGTACAGTGAGCCCGTCGCGCTGACGCGCAGACGAACCCGCATGAACACGAATCCACGCGAGTCGGTCGGAGTGCAGGCGGAGGCGGCCATCCTGGTGGGTGTCCGCGTTCGCGGTTCTCGCATGGACTACGAGAATCCGCTCGGAGAACTCGCTGCGCTGGCGGAGACCGCCGGCGCGCGCGTGGTCGGCGAACTCATGCAGAACCGCGAGGCGCCGACGGGGCGGACCTACCTCGGCAAGGGCAAGGTCGAGGAGCTCGCGGCGATGGTCGCGGAGCTCGGCGCGCGCGTCGTCATCTTCGACAACGAGCTTTCGCCCTCGCAGATCCAGGAACTCGAGAAGGAAGTCAAGGTCAAGGTCATCGACCGCAGCGAGCTGATCCTCGACATCTTCGCCAATCGCGCCACGACCCGCGAGGCGCAGCTCCAGGTCGAGATCGCGCAGCTCGAGTACACGGCGCCGCGCCTGCGCGCGATGTGGTCGCACCTGGGGCAGGTGACGGGCGGTTCGCCGGTCGGCGTCGGCACGCGCGGCCCTGGCGAACAGCAGCTCGAGATCGACCGCCGAATCGTGTCGCGCAAGCTCACGGCGCTCAAGCGCGAGCTCGAGGAAGTGCAGGTGCGCAAGCGCCGCGAGGTCGCCGAGCGACGCGCCGAGCACTTCACCGTCGGCATCGTCGGTTACACGAACGCCGGCAAGAGCACGCTCTTCAACGCGCTGACCCGCGGCGGCGCCTACGCGGCCGACAAGCTGTTCGCGACGCTGATGACGCGCGTCGAGCGCTGGAACATCGGCGGCGCGAACGCGGTGCTTCTGTCGGACACCGTCGGTTTCATCCGTGATCTTCCGCACCATCTCGTCGCCAGCTTCCGTGCGACCCTCGAGGACGCCGTGCACGCGCACGCGCTTCTCATCGTTCTCGACGCGAGCGACCGAACCGCGCCCATGCAGCTCGAGACGGTGCGCGAGGTGCTCGACGAGATCGGCGCGAACACGCAGCCGCGATTCCTTGTCTTGAACAAGGTCGATCGAATCGCGTCGATGCGGCCCGACGAGCGCGCATCGCTGCGGACGCTCGAGGAGTGGCTCGAGAAGGAGCCGGGCGCGATCTCGATCAGCGCGCTCGATGGCACCGGTTTCGATGAGCTGCGCATGCGCGTGCTTGCGCTCGTGACGGGCGGGGTGCGCGTTCGCCGCATCACGATCCCGATCGCGAGCGCGCGGTTGATCGACGCGATCGAGAAGCGCTGCGCCATCCAGGAGCGAGAGTACGGCGACGACTCGGTGACGCTCGTCGCCGAGATCGGCGACAGGCAGATCGAGGCGCTGCTTCCGCTCGGCGAGCCATTCCTCGTCGATGGCGAGGATCCGCGGCCGAAGCGGGGAGGCTGGGGCGCCGGCAAGCGTCGCGCGCCCCATCTCGTCGAGCCGGACGAGGACGAGCTCGACGCGCGCTGACCCCGGGTCGTGCGTCAGGCGAAGATCGCGCGCGCAAGTGCCACGGGCTTGGACGCGCTCGCGCGCACCGCGCCTTCGCGGAGGAAGAGCAGCGGGCCCGAGCCCTTCGCCATCGGCCAGTAGACGGCCATTCGCGACTGGTTGCGCATCGCGCCCGACCAGAAGCCGTCGCCGCCGCGGCCGTAGGCGACGAGCTCGCCGACGCGCGGACGCTTGTCCCAGCGCTCGATGTTCGAGCCGAGCAGCGCGGTCGCGAAGGCCTCGACGGCGCCGGAGCTTCCGCACACCACGATGATGTTCTCGCCTCTCGGCATGAACTGGGTGAACGCTTTCCGCAGCGTGTTCTGGAAGCGGGGCACATGGTTGTCGAACGCCGACGAGAGATCGGCGACAAGTTCGACGGTGCCGCCTGCAGAGGGCGCGATCACGCGGAGGCGCGCGATGGTTCGCGCCTCGCCATCCTTGATCGAGAGTTCCTCGCCGATCGAGGCTTGCTCGAGGAATGGAAACGCGTCGGCCAGCGCATGCTGGAGCGCGCGGCCACGGAGGTTGCGCGCGAGCGACAAGGCGACGACGAGGCCGCGGCGGATCGATTCAAGCGAGCGCCATGCTTGCGGCACGACGATCGACGCATCGCGGAGCGTCGGCTGCGGCGCGCGCTTCACATGCACATGAAGCGAGGTGCCGTCGCGCGTCGCGAGGAAGTCGACGCGCTTGCCCGATGGCGTCTCGGCCTCGCGCTCGAGCGTGCATCCTGAGTCGAGGAGCCGCTGCGCGACCATGATCTCGGCGCATGCCGTGCGGATCGAGTCCATCGTCGCGGGGGCGGGCTGCGATTCCGCGAGCGCTTCGCCGATCTCGTCGAGGTTGCGGCGGAATCCACGCAGGAGCCGCGCGTCGGCCAGCGCCTGCCAGTCCCCGTTGGACCGCGCCGCGTGCCGCGCGAGATCGGCGACAAGCGGTCTGAGGGCGTCAAGTTCTGTCTGGCGGCGCGCCATAGGGGTCTCAGGGCGGTTTATCGGGTTTCGCGGGCGATGCTGCAAGGCGCACGGTTGCCCGGCCGCGGGCCTCGGTGCGTGTCATGCGGTCTGCGCGGGCTCGGACGCGCAGCTTTCGCGCAACTTCGACCGCTTGGGCAACGGTCGATTCGCCGTGGGTCGAAATCAGTTGCGAAGGAGTACGACGCAATGCGGATCGGAGAAATGCTCGTCCGTATGAAGGTGCTGACGCCCGACCAGGTCGAGGCGGTGCTTGCGGAGCAAGCCGAGACTCATGAGCCGTTCGGCAGCATTGCCGAGCGACTCTACGAGGTGCCTTCTGACACCATCGAACGCGCCTGGATCGAACAGACCCAGGCGAGGGCCACCGAATTCGACGCCGCCCGAGGCGTGGAGGACGATGCGCGCGTCTTGGTGGTTCGCCGCCAAGCGTGGCAATTCGGAATCGTCCCGCTTCGGCTCGACGACGGGTACCTCGTGGCGGCGACCAGCAGACGGCTTCTGCCGCGGGCGGTGCGTTTCGCGACGCGCGTGCTCGGCTTGCCGGTGCAGTTCGAGATCGCCGACGACGAGAACCTTGCGCGTCTGCTGGCGCATCAGTATCCGATGCGCGGCATGGACAAGACGGTGCTCGACGGATCGCTCGTCGCAGACCTCTTCTCGCGCGGCGCCGCATAAATCTCGCTCCCAAGGCGGGGAACGGCTCGAAATCCCCGTCGCTTGACACGGGGCATCGTTCGGCTAACCTTCCCGTCCTGCCCGAGAGGGCGGAACGCCAACTTAGCTCAGTTGGTAGAGCATCGCATTGAAAATGCGAGTGTCCCCGGTTCAAGTCCGGGAGTTGGCATGAAGAAGCAGGCCCGCGGATCCGCGGGCCTGTTTCGTTTTCGGGCTGTTTGAACTCGATTAGGCGAGCTGCTCGCCGACGAGCCGCAGAGGAATCGGACGACCGAGGTGCTCGCGGCGAATCGCGAGGCGTCCGGCGGCGCGCTCCTCCTCGAGCGTCCCGAGGAGATTCTCGACGAGCCACAACTTGATCGGCCGCGACCCGTCGTAGCGGATGAGGCCGGCCGAGCCGTCGCGAGAGGCGCGCTCGAGTCGCGACCAGTACCGACGGGTCCAGGTGAGGGCGAGCGTCTCGGGAAGGCGCGAGAACGCCGCGCGCGTCATCGAGGGCTCCGCGAAGATCCACAGCTCGTTCCAGGCGTTGGCGCGGCCGAGGCAGCAGGCCGCGGCCACGGTGAGGTCCGGCACGCACGCGACGGGCTTCAGGTAGTTGCCGCGCTCGAGCTGCGGCGCGCAGAGGGCGCGCACATGCTGCACGAGATCGTCGCCGCCGACGCGGTAGCGCGCGGCGAGCGATGCGGCGTCACGGAAGAACGCGCGCAGCAGTTGCCGGCGGTATTCATCCCAGTCGCGCGTGAGTTCGGGGGCGCACTCGGGCTTGCGTTCGCGCGCGGAATTGCGCGCGCGCGAGCCACGATTGCGCGACTTCGAGTCCGATTCGTCGACGCGTGCGCCAACATCTCGCGCGCACGACTCTCCATGTCGATCGTTGTTCATCAATCAGCACCCTGTGTCGGATTCCATCCGACGCGGGCAATGTAGCGCGACTCGTCACGCGTGCTGCACTCGAGCGTGAAAAGCGGAATTTTCCACGCGATGCGATTCTCAGACGGAGCGGACTTCGATTGATCCGAGAAGCGAGTCGCGACGATCGCGCAGTGCGCCGAACTTCGCGCGCCAGTCGTCGAGCAGCGCTCGATCGAACGGCGCCGCGATCGTGCCTTCGCCGGCGCTGGCCTCCGTGAGCCGCAGGCCGAGCGGATTGATCGCGACCGATCCGCCGTCGTAGGCGAGGCTTGGGTCGGTGCCGCAGCGATTGGAGGCGAACACATACGCCTGGTTTTCGATCGCGCGCGCGACGAGCAGGGCTCTCCAGTGCTCGTGACGCACGCTCGGCCACGAGGAGCTCACGGTGAAGATCTCCGCGCCGGCGCGGCTCGCGAGGCGCCAGAGCTCGGGGAAGCGGAGGTCGTAACAGATGAGCGGACAGACCTTTGCCACGCCGATGTCGAGCACCACGAGGTCGGCGCCGACGGCGAACGAGTCGCGCTCGCTCGGGAAGAGGAAGTTCTTGCGGTAGATGGCGCGAACGACGCCCGAGGGATCCGCGACGGCGACGCTGTTCGCCATGCGTCCGTTCGCGGCGTGTTCTCCAAATCCAGCCTGTAGCCACACTTGGTGCATTCGTGCGAGCGAGGCGATCCACTCGGCCGAGCCGGTCACAGAGCGGAGTGCGTCGGCGTTGGAGGTCCAGCCCGTCTCGCACATCTCGGGAAGCACGACGAAGTCGCCGTGTTCGGGCGCGAGAGCGGCAAGCGTCGCCTCGATGCGGCGTCGGTTCTCGGCTGCGTCGAGCCAGACAGGGTCCGTCTGCACGGCATGGAATCGCATGCGCGCAGCGTAGCGGAGACAGAAGAGAGCTTATGCCGCGAAAGGCGGCTACCGAAGCCGCTCAAGGCGCATTCGTAACGCTGAAGGCGGCTGCCGCAAGCAGCCGCCGCTCAAGGCGCAGTCGTAACGCTGAAGGCGGCTGCCGCAAGCAGCCGCCGCTCAAGGCGCATTCGTAACGCCAAAGGCGGCTGCCGCAAGCAGCCGCCGCTCAAGGCAAGGGAGACCAACGGGGATCGAACCCGCGACAGCCGAAACCACAATCCGGTGCTCTACCAACTGAGCTATGGTCTCCGTGAGGCACAAACAATAGCGGACGCGGGGTTTTCGGTCAATGGGCGCGCCTGCTGAGGCGGTGGGGGTTGTGCTACCATCGGCTCCTTCCGACCCCAAGAGGCTCTGCCGCTGCAGGCCGCTGCTGGGTTCGGTCGAGAAGTAAGGTCCGGCGACGCCCAGTTGGTCGCCGCCCGACCGTGACCGAGCCAACCCGACCTTCTACCCACCACCGACATGGCACTTTCCACCCTCCCCGTCGACTTCGGTTCCGCCAAGATTCATGCGAACCTCGCGACCGCCCGCCTCATCGAGCTCGCGCTTGCCCGCGGCGAGGGGCAGCTTGCTGCAAATGGCGCCCTCCAGTGCGATACCGGCGAACGCACGGGCCGCAGCCCCGATGACAAGTTCCTCGAGGACACCGCGGGGATCCATGGCAACATCAACTGGGGCAAGGTCAACCAGGCGATCTCGCCCGACAACTTCGAGAAGCTGAAGGCCGCGGCCCTCAAGCACCTCTCGGGCAAGGGCGACATCTTCCGCTTCGACGGCTACGCCGGCGCCGACCCGAAGTTCCGCCTCAAGGTCAGCGTCTTCACCGAGAAGGCGTGGCACTCGCTCTTCGCGAAGACCCTCTTCATCAATGTCCCCGAGGCGGAGATGGGAGCCTTCAAGGCCGACTGGACGATCATCAACGCCTGCGGCATGAAGATCACGAACCCCGCTGAGTTCGGCCTCAAGACCCACATCGGCATCGCCCAGAGCCTCGAGAAGAAGACCGTCATCATCGTCGGCACCGAGTACGCCGGCGAGATGAAGAAGTCGATCTTCTACGCGATGAACTACGACCTGCCCGACATGGGCGTCTTCCCGATGCACTGCTCGTGCAATGTCGACCGCAAGGATCCGTCGAATGTGGCGCTCTTCTTCGGCCTTTCGGGCACGGGCAAGACCACGCTCTCGGCCGACCCGAACCGCGACCTCGTCGGCGACGACGAGCACGGCTGGTCCGAGTCGGGCGTCTTCAATGTCGAGGGCGGCTGCTACGCGAAGTGCATCAAGCTCTCGAAGGAAGGCGAGCCCGAGATCTGGAACGCGATCCGCTTCGGCTCGGTCCTCGAGAATGTCGTGATGGACCCCGTCACGCGCGTCCCCGACTACGACAGCGCGAAGAAGGCCGAGAACACGCGCGTCACCTACCCGGTGTCGTACATCGCGAACGCCAAGATCCCGTCGGTCGCGGGTCATCCGAAGAATGTCGTCTTCCTGTCGGCCGACGCGTTCGGCGTGCTGCCGCCGGTGTCGAAGCTCTCGCCCGAGCAGGCGATGTACTACTTCCTCAACGGCTACACCTCGAAGCTCGCCGGCACCGAGGCGGGCGTCAAGGAGCCGCAGCCGAACTTCTCGCCGTGCTTCGGCGGGCCGTTCCTCCCGCGCGCCCCGATGGTGTACGCCGAGATGCTCGCCGAGCGCATCAAGAAGCATGGCGCCAACGTGTGGCTCCTGAACACCGGTTGGACGGGCGGCCCGTACGGCGTCGGTCACCGCTTCAAGCTCGCCTACACCCGCACCTTCGTCACGCGGATCCTCGACGGCTCGCTTGCGAAGGCGTCGTTCGAGCAGCACCCGATCTTCGGGCTCTCGATGCCGACCGCGGTCGAAGGCGTGCCGAGCGAGGTCCTGAACCCGCGCGCGACCTGGGCCGACAAGGCCGCGTACGACGCCAAGGCGACCGAACTCGCGATGAAGTTCCGCGAGAACGAGTCGAAGTTCAAGATGTCCGACGCCGTGAAGGCCGCTGGTCCGAAGGTTTCGGCCGCCAAGCCCGTCGGCGTCAGCTGATCCTCGACGCCTCCGAAACTCCGATCGAGACACCGAACGATGGCGATTCTCTACTTTGAACTCGATGCCGACGGCGCCCCTGGGCTCCTCGGCCGCACGCTGCGCGAATTCGGGCAGCAGGTCCGCCAGGTCGAGGCCAGCAAGGCCGAGACGATGCCCGTCGATCTCGACGAGGTGCACGGCATCATCGTGTCGGGAGGCGGCTCGTCGGCGGGCGCTTCGGCCGGCTCGATCGAAGCGTTCGTCCGCGAGGGCGTGAAGCGCGAGATCCCCGTGCTCGGCATCGGCTCCGGCGCGCGCCTCCTGGCGCGGTCGCTCGGCGGCGAGGTCGGCGCGGCCAGTGAGCGCGGCATTGTTTCCGTGAAGCTCAACGCCGTCGGTCGCGAGGAGCCGCTGTTCGCGGGCCAGCGCTGGACGAGCGAGCAGCCGGTGTGGAACGACGAGTGCGTGACGAAGCTCCCCGAGGGCGGGCGCGTGTTCGGCTCGACGCCGGGCGCCAAGTTCGCGGCCTGGGGCCTCGGTCCGTGGGTCGTCGGCATCGACTGGCACCCCGAGTGGGACGCCAAGGAGATCGCGGAGGCTGCGAAGGCGAGCGGTCCGGTCGCTGCATCGTCGATTGCCGGGATCGAGCGTCTCGGTCGCCTGTTCGCGGAGCGCGTCAGCCTGATCCTCATGCCGGTCGACCGCATGGTCTCCGGTCGCGCGCGCGATGTGCGGCATTAATGAGCGGTCGCGGCTGCGGCCGCTCCCTCTGGTGCTAGGACGCGTATTTGAGCGGTCGCGGCTGCGGCCGCTCCCTCTGGTGCTAGGACGCGTATTTGAGCGGTCGCGGCTGCGGCCGCTCCCTCTGGTGCTAGGACGTGTATTTGAGCGGTCGCGGCTGCGGCCGCTCCCTCTGGTGCTAGGACGCGTGTTTGAGCGGTCGCGGCTGCGGCCGCGCCCTTGGGTGCGAGAACGGGAGCGTCGGGTTCCCCCGACGCCGATCGGTTCGCGTCACGCCAGCGGCATCGCCCGTCCGCGCGACGGCTCGCTCGTATTCTTCCTGACGACCTCGCGCGCCTTCGCCGCGATCGACGCAGGATCAAGTCCGACCTCGGCCAGCTGCTCCTTGCGTTCGCCCTGGTAGATCCAGCCGTCCGGCATGGCCATGCGGGTGATGAGCCGCGTGTCGATGCCGCGCTCGTTGCACGCCTCGAGCACGCACGCGCCGAAGCCGCCGCGGATCGAGTGATCCTCGACGGTGATGATCGGCACGCCGCGCGCAACAAGGCTCGCGACGAGATCGAGGTCGACTGGCTTCGCGAATCGCGCGTCGTAGAGATCGGCGTGGATGCCCTCGGCGGCGAGTTCCTTCGCTGCCTCGCCGGCATCGATGACGCTGGTGCCGTAGCCGAGGAGCGCGACCTGCGGGTCGGCGTGCTTCACGAGCGCGCGCGCCTTGCCAAGGACGAACGGCGGGCAGGTTTCGCTTGCGAACATGCCGCTCACGCTGTCGCGCGGATAGCGGACCGCCGAAAGACCGTCCTCGAAGTTCGCCATGAACTCGACCGATGCCCGCAGGCTCGCTTCATCCATCGCGGCCATCAGGCACGCATTGGGAAGCGTCGCGAGGAGCGCGATGTCGCAGAAGCCGTGGTGCACGGCGCCGTCGCCGCCGACGAAGCCGGCGCGATCGAGGCAGAGGCGCACGGGGAGGCCCTGGAGGGACGCCTCCTGGAAGCACTGGTCGAAGGCGCGCTGGAGGAAGGTCGAGTAAACGGCGAAGAAGGGCTTCCATCCGGTCTTCGCGAGTCCGGCCATCATGTCGAGCGCGTGGCTCTCGCAGATGCCCGTGTCGAAGACGCGGTCGGGGAAGCGGTTCATCACCTTCGAGACGCCCGTGCCGTCGGGCATGGCGGCGGTGCAGGCCACGACCTTCGGGTCGCGCGCCATGAGGTCGCCGAGAATGTCGCCGAACGCGCTGGTGAAGCTGCGGGCGCTCTTCTTGAGCTCGACGCGGCAACCTTCGCTGACGAGTTCCTCGCCGTCCTCGTTGACGACGCTGAACGGGCTCGGCGAGTGGAAGGTCGTCGAGTCTCCCTCGGCGAACTTGTAGCCCTTGCCCTTGACGGTCTTCACATGGAGCACCATCGGGCGGTCGAAGTGCTTTGCCTCGTTGAGGATGTCGATGAGCGACGGAAGGTCGTGACCGTCGACGGGGCCGACGGTGACGAGCCCGAAGTGCTCGAACCAGTTGTCCTCGCTCACGCAGGTCTTCGACATCTCGCCGAGCTTGTGATAGACATCGGCCATCGCCTTCCCGCCGGGCATGTGCTTCGACAGCTCCTTCGCCGCCTTGCGGAACTCGCCGTAGGTGTGGGAGAGGCGGACCTTGTCGAAGTACGCAGCCATCGCGCCCTGGGGCTTCGCGATCGACATGCCGTTGTCGTTGAGGATGACGAGGAACTGCCGCTTGAGCGTGCCCGCGTTGTTGAGGCCTTCCATCGCGACGCCGTTCACGATCGACGCATCGCCGATGATCGACACCACGCGGCGGCCGTTTGGATTCGTCTCGCTGAAGCCTTCGCCGTTGAGCGTGTCGCCGCGGGCCATGCCGACCGCGGTCGAGATCGCGGTGCCCGCGTGGCCGACCGAGAAGAGATCGAACGGGCTTTCGCGCGGCTCAGGGAAGCCAGCCATGCCGCCGCGCTGGCGCAGCTTCGAGAGCAGCGGATAGCGGCCGGTGAGCAGCTTGTGCGGGTAGCACTGGTGGCCGACATCGAAGAGCAGGCGGTCGTGGGCGAAGTCGAACACGCGGTGCATCGCGATCGAAAGCTCGACCACGCCGAGGTTCGGCGCGAGGTGGCCGCCTGAGCGCGAGACCTGCTCGCAGATCGCGGTGCGCATCTCGGCCGCGAGGTCGCGAAGCCCGTCCATCGACATGGAGCGGAGCAGGGCGGGCGAGTTGAGCGACGGAAGAATCTTGTCGGGCACGGTGTGGCTCGCAGGGGACGCGCGGAGTTGACTGGCTCTGGTCCGAGTATTCTCGGTCATCGAGATCCGTCAACGGGTTCGGCGATGATATCGCCTGCCGATGCAGGACCTTGGGGAGTTCTGCCCAAATGGCTAGGGGAACGACGGCGCCGTCGGCGGTTCGGGAGCGGCCGTGCGGCGAGCCGCGGTCGCAGCAGACGGCGGCGGCGGACGGGCGGTTCGCTATTTCGTGCGGTTCGCGAGGAACTCGAGCAGGAGCGCCAGGCGCTCGGCGCGGCCACCGAGGGGACGAAGCGCCTCGGACGCCTCTGCGTGCAGCCTGGCGATCTCGCGGCGGCTGCCTTCGAGCCCATGGACGACGGGATAGGTGAGCTTTCCGGCGTCGGCGTCCTTCCCGGTCGCCTTGCCCGCGTGCTCGGCGGTCTGGGTCGCGTCGATCAGGTCGTCGACGATCTGGAACATCAGGCCCGTCGCGCGGCCGTAGGTCGTCAGGCGGGCGATGGTGGCTTCGTCAGCGCCGGCGGCGAGTGCGCCCATCCGGCACGAGGCCTCGAGCAGGGCGCCGGTCTTGTTGTGATGGACGAGCTCGAGCTTCTGTCCGTCGGGAAGGCCCGCTGGGAAGCCCTGCAGCGTGTCGTAGACCTGTCCCGCGATCATCCGGACGGTGCCAGCCATGAGCTCGCGCTGGATTTCGGATGTGTTGTGCGCCGCCCGAGCCGCCGCGACGGGCGCGAGCGCAAGCAGGCAGTCGCCTGCAAGAATCGCCATGGCCTCGCCGAAGGCGACATGGCAGGTCGGCTTGCCGCGCCGCATGGTGTCGTTGTCGAGCGCCGGCAGGTCGTCGTGCACGAGGCTGAAGGCGTGCACAAACTCGATGGCGATCGCTGCGGGCATCGCGTCCTCGACCGACCCGCCCGCAGCGCGGGCGCTTTCGAGCACGAGGATCGGGCGCAGACGCTTGCCGCCCGCGAGGACGGCGTGCAGGCAGGCTGCGCGGAGGTTCTCCGGGATGGTCTGCGCCGCCAGGAAGTCCGCAAGCGCCCGCTCGATAGAGTCAAGCAGCATCGGGTCAAGCGGAGCGGAGGCTGTCTGGGCCGCGGACATCGGCGGAAACTGTACGGGATCGGAGGGTGTCCTGCAGTCGCGCGTCGCCGCCAAGGAGGCTCGGGCATGCGATAGGATGCGAGCCCTTGGTGCAGTGAACCGATATGCCGGAAGGAACCTGGGACATCTTCGGACTGATCGAGCGCGGCGGCTTCGTGATGTGGCCGCTCCTCATCGTGAGCGTGATCTCGGTCGCGATCACGCTCGAGCGCCTCTGGTTCTGGACGCGCCTCAACTCGGGGCGCGAGACCACCCGAATCCGCAAGCTGCTGCGCGCCCTTCGGAACGGCGATCGCTCGCGTGCCGAGGAGTGCCTCGAGGAGCCGGGCGGCGTGTACGACCAGCTTGCGCGCAAGCTGCTTGAGGAAGGGCCTGACGACGCGATCGCGCTCGAGACGATCGAGGATCTGCGCAGCGTCACCGAGCGGTTCAGCAGCGTCCTCTCGACGATCGTCACTGCAAGCCCGATGCTTGGCATTCTCGGAACCGTGACCGGCATCATCCAGTCCTTCGAGCTGCTCGGTGGCGCGCGCACGATCGTCGACCCGCGAGATGTCTCGGGCGGCATCGCGGAGGCGCTCATCACGACCGCTGCCGGGCTCATCATCGCGCTCGGCACGCTCTTTCCCTACATGATCTTCAAGGCGCAGGCTGACCGCGCGCTCGGTCGATTCGAGGCGATCGTGACAGCCGCGAAGCAGGGGCTTGGGCCAACGCGGAACTGGTCGGTGCGCAAATGAACCGCGCCGCGATCGGCATCGCCGGGCTGGTGCTCGCCGTCGCAAGCGCGGCGCTCGCGCAGTCAGGCGATGAGGCGACGCAGTCGTCCGCGTTCATGCGGAGCCGCACCACCGATGGATACACCGCGTTCGAGACGGCGACGCGGGTCTACCGTCGTCCCGATGGGACCGGCCCCGTGGTGTCGCTGGTCGGCGTCGTTCACATTGGCGATCGCGCGTACTACGACGAACTCGTCGGCATCCTCGGCCGCTCGGACATCGTGCTCTACGAGAGCGTGCTTCCTCGCGGCGCCTTCGGAACCCGAGGCCGCACCGACACCGAGCGACAGCGTCGCACGCAGGATGCCATGCTCTTCGTGCGTTCGCTTGCCGAAGGATTCGAGCGCGCGAACGGGCGTCCCGCGGCATCGCTCGAGGAACTGCGGGCATTCACCGTCGGCCGCGATACTCGCCTCGCGCGTCCCTTCGACCTTGCGTGCGTCGATGGATGGGGACGCCGCATCGGCTACTCCTCGACGGGCGGCGCGTACGCGTTCGTCTCGTTGGGTGCCGACGGCGCTTCCGGCGGGTCGGATGAGAATCTCGATCTCGTGCTGCCGCGCGTCGCGCGGCCCAAGCCCGCCGAGAAGGCTGCCGCGAACGGCGCCGGGAAAGGCGCGGAGAAGAAGTCAGACGAGGGGCGCGATCTCTACAAGGAGTTCGCCGACGCGCTTGGCGTCTCGCTCCAGGTGCGCTCGATCGACTACGACCGGCCAGGATGGGAGCCTGCGGATCTTCCGATGGAAGAGTTGCTCGACCGTCTCTGGAAGCGCGGCGAGCGAAGCATGACCCTTGAGTCGCTCTCGAACCAGGATGGGTTCGCGCAGGGCGTGCTCCGGTTCTTCCTGTCGATGGTGTCCGACTCGCCGCAGTTCAAGAAGCTGGTGATTCAGGCGCTCGGGGGCGCGGGGGATGCTGTCGGTCGCGGAGCGGGCGGGCGTCGTGCGGGACTGGGCGAGGTCGACGAGCGCATCATCATCGATGAGCGCAACGATGCGGTGATCGACGAACTCGCGCATCTGCTCGGCAAGCAGGCGCCGCCGTCGTCGGTGGCGATCTTCTACGGCGCCGCGCATATGGGCGACTTCGAGGCGACGCTGCGCGAGCGCTGGGGGCTAGAGCCAGCGGAAGTCGTCTGGAGCTCCGCGATGGGCGTCGACGACTGGAACGACAAGAAGGTGCGCGAGCGGATCACTGCGCTCGATGCGGTGATGAAGGCGATTCAGGAGAACGACGCCGCGGGCGCATATCCGGCCTGCGCGCGCCTCGAATGGCGCCTTGAGCAGCTGCGCAAGCGCGTCAAGTAGGTGCGAGCCGCTCGGGCCGCATCTCCTCAGCATCAGTTCGCGGGATGCGTGAAGAAGATCGAATCCGTGCTCATGTGCGCGACATTGATCCAGCGGCTCTGGTCCATGAGCTCACGCGGGCCCTGCAGCGCCGTCGAGCCGTCTGCACGCACCGTGGTCACGACATTCTGAATGCGGCGAAGCGGCACGGATTCCTGCACGAAGACCTGGAAACCGCTGTTTCCGATCGCGCCTGCAGCTCCGCCCGCGCCACCCGCGCCAGCGCCCGGTGCGCTGATCGACTCGAAGTTGCCGCCATCGGAGGCCTGCCAGATCTGCTGCTGGGCGCAGGTGTGCGGAACCACCAGCGCCGAGCCGTCGGCGATCTCGTTCGGCTCCTTGTAGTAGCCAGGCAGCGCAAGGGTGCTCGCGCTGAAGGTGATGAGGCTGCTCGGTCGCTGAATCTGGCTCATCGAGCGCGCCACGACTTCTTGCCGCGGAACGAGCGTGCCAGGCGAGCTGTAGTAGCCCGTGCCTGAGTACAGCATCCTGACGGCGCCGGTGGACTCGTCCCGCGTGTAGTAGCCGCCGACATACCTGGCGTTGTAGCCAAAGGCCGGCTTGTCGCGAATGTCCTCGGGGGTCACATTGGCGAGATCCTGGTAGTCCGGCAGATAGCGGTAGAGCAGCGACCGGTCGAACTCGAGGAACGGCATCAGTCGGTTCGGATAGGTCGTGCAGAACTGCCGCGGGATCTGATCGCCGGCGATGTCGTAGGTGTTGATTCGGTAGCTCGTCAACGCGCCTTCGTCGAGGTATCCGGGAAGGCAGCGGTCGTCGTTCTGGTTCGAGTAGAGCGTCCAGGCTCGGCTCACCTCGCGCAGATTCGAAAGCGCCGAGGTCTGACGGGCCGTCTCGCCTCCGCGGAGAAGTCCAACGGAGACCAGCGAAAGCAGAATCGCGATGATGCTGATGACGACCAGCAGCTCCACGATCGTGAATCCACGCGGGCGAGCGACGGTCTGAGGGGCGGGCACGGACGGGACGGTCAGGGGCATGGAAGTCTCCATCGCAAATCACTATACGGACTCTCTCCGAGGATCGCGGCATGATCAGCACCGTTTCGTCGTGGATGGGGCGATTCGGACACTTGGCTCGCGCTCGGAGTCAGAGCGGAAGCGGCGCCGCAGGGGGGCGCGTGAGCGACCGCTCGCCCCGCAGGCGACGGGCGATGTCGGCGATGATTCTCGGATCGCTGAAGGCAGCCATATGCGACCATTCGCCAGACGGCGTCGGGACCCACCAGAGCGGTTCGCCGTACGGAGCGGCGAACTCCTCGCCCACGGTGATGTCGTCGAGTCGTGCGTAGCAGACCAGCTCGTAGGTCCGCGGCGCGACGCGCAGTCGCTCCATGAACTCGGATCCGGGAGTCATATCCTCGCCTTGCGGGAGGCCCATCGGGATCCCGGCGAGTCGTGCGCCCTCGTGAGGCGCGGAGATGGTGTAGAGGCGACGGATCGGAAGTTGTCGAGCGGCGCGGTCCGGAATGGCGGCGTCACGGGCGATCAACCCGCCCATCGAGAACGCGACGACATCGACTTCGGGAAGATGGTCGGGGTCGACATCGAGCGCCGCAGCGACTTCACGAAGGAGCTTCTGCCGGCAGCCTTCGAAGGTGAACTCGTTGAAGAAGCTCAGTTCGACGATGGTGCCCGTGACACAGGGCGCAAGGCCTCGAATCAGCGCCCCGGAGGAGATCTTCGGGTCTCCGATTCCCGCGAGCACCACCAGCGGTCGCTCAAGCGGCAGCGGATTCGCGGTCATGCGATCAAGGTCGGCCTGCGCCTCTTCCTTGGTCGTGGGAAACGACGGATTCGGCGTACGGCGCGGCATGGCGCAACCGCTCGCCGCGATCGAGAACAGGATGACGGCGGCGACAACGAGGAGCAGGCCCGTCGTTCGGGTCGTCAAGTGGACTTTCCGATGGTGACCTGTTCGACAAGCCCCGCGCGGATCTTGTCGGCGCCAGAGCCAAGTTCGCCGATCGGCGCGGGGGGGACGATCTCGACGACCTTCTCGCCAAGCCGCGCCTCGCCGCGCTTCACCTTCGCCTCGAACTCGCGGCATTCCTGCAGCAGGCGGTCGAGGATCTCGGGCTCGGGCACATTCGCCACGCGCTGGCCCTGCACATAGATGATGCCGCGGCGGTCGCCCGCAAACACGGCGACATCGGCGCCCTCGGCCTCGCCCGGGCCGTTCACGATGCAGCCCATCACCGCCACCTTGATCGGCAGATCGAGCTCGGGCATGAGCTTCTTCTCGACTTCCTTCACCAGCGTGAAGAGGTCGACCTGGATGCGGCCGCAGGTCGGGCAGGCGATGAGCTCGACGCCCTTTCTCTCGCGCTTGCCGAGGGAGTAGAGGAGTTCGAGGCCGTCCTTCACCTCGTCGATGTGGTCGCTTGCGTACGAGATGCGCAGCGTGTCGCCGATCCCGTTCGCAATGAGCGTGCCGAGCGCGGCGATCGAGCGGATCGCGCCGGTCTCGCGCGGGCCCGCGTGGGTGACGCCGAGGTGGAGCGGGTAGTCGAACCGCTGCGAGATCTCGGTGTAGATGTCGATCACCATCGACGCGTCCATCGACTTCGCGCTGATCGCGACATCGTGGAAGTCGCGCGCGTCGAAGATGTCAAGGTACTCCTCGAGCTTCGCGATCATGAGCGCGAGCATGTGGCCCGACTTGTGGCCCGCGAAGAACTTGCCGAGCTCCTCGGCGCGCTTCTGCTTGTCCTTGCGCTCGATGATCGAGCCCTCGTTCACGCCGATGCGGATCGGGATGCCGCGCTCCTTGCAGGCGTCGATCACCTTGTTGACCTGGTCGCGGTCGTTGATGTTGCCCGGGTTGAGGCGGATCTTGTGAACGCCCGCCTCGATCGCCTCGAGCGCGCGCTGGTAGTGGAAGTGGACATCGGCGACGACCGGCACGGAGACCTGCTTGAGGATCTCCTTGAGGGCCTCGGTGTCCTTCCTCTCGGGCACTGCCACGCGGACCACATCGGCGCCCGCCTTGGCGTAGCGCTCGATCTCGGCCACGCACGCATCGATGTCGTGCGTGTAGCCGGCGGTCATGGTCTGGACGGCGATCGGGGCGTCGCCGCCGATGCGGACTCGGCCGACGCGGTCGTCGCCGACGGTGATCTGACGGGTCTTTCGGCGGGGGGCCATAGGGCGCAAGTATAGGGCTCGACGACGCAGCCCCGTCGGGGGTTCCTGTAGAGTGCTGAGGCCAGCTGGAAGGTCAGGTCGAAGGTCAGGTCCAACTTCCGGTCCAACAGGAGGTCCTCGCGATGCAAGCCGCTCCCGCGCCCTTTGTGCGCACCCGCCTCTCCGTGATGATGTTCCTGCAGTACGCCATCTGGGGTGCATGGCTCCCGATCCTCTACCCGTTCCTCATGGGGCATCGCGGGTTCAACCTCGACCAGACGGGACTCTGCCTGATGGCAGGCGCTGCGGGCGCGCTCTTCGGACCGTTCATCGCCGGACAGCTTGCCGACCGGTCCTTCGCGACCGAGAAACTGCTCGCGATCAGCCATCTCGTCGGTGCGGTGCTCGTCTACTTCCTGGCGAGCGCAGAGACCTTCCAGGCATTCCTCGCGTTGAGCTTCGTCTACGGCCTCGTGTACGCGCCGACGCTCGCGCTCACGAACTCGATCTCGTTCGCGAACCTCCCCGATCGCGATCGTGACTTCGGCGCCGTGCGGCTCTGGGGCACGATGGGGTGGATCGTGGTCGGAATCGCGGTCGGCCAGATCCTCTTGCGGGTCTACACGCCGGACAGCGGAACGGAAGCCGAGATCACAGCTGCGCAGAATGCGGGTCGCGCGATCGCCTTCCAGATCAGCGCCGGCCTCGGCGTGCTCATGGCGGTCTACTGCCTGACCTTGCCGCACACGCCGCCGACCAAGTCCGCCACCGAGAAGATGGCGTGGCTCGAGGGAATCAAGGAGATCCGGAAGCAGCCGCTCGTCACGCTCTTCATGGTCGCCGTCCCGATGAGCATGGTGCACCAGTTCTACTTCGTCTTCACCAGTGGCTTTGTCGGCGAGATCCAGAACAAGGCCAACAGCGAGGGTGCGAATGCATTCGCGAACGCCGTGAATCAGGTCCTCGGCGTCGGCGGCGGCGGTCTCATGACGATCGGCCAGATGACCGAACTGCTGGTGCTCGCGGCGATGCCGTTCCTTGCGAAGAGCGTCTCGCGGAAGACGCTGCTGCTCGTCGGAATCGCGGCCTACGCCGCGCGCATGGCGCTGTTCGCCTACGCGCCCGAGCTTCCCTTCGTCATCCTCGGCGTCGCGCTGCACGGGGTCTGCTTCGGCTGCTTCATCTTCGTCGCCTTCATGGTCGTGGACGAGAACACCACGCCGGACATCCGCGCAACGGCGCAGAACCTCTTCAACGTGGTGATCATCGGCGTCGGCATCATCGTGGGCAGCTTGTTCGCGACGAGCATCGTCGGCAAGTTCGCCGCCGAGGGGCTGCCGGCGGGACAGATGGACTACCAGAAGCTGTTCAGCGTGCCGATGTATCTCGCTGCGGCGTACTTCATGCTGATGCTCGTCTTCTACCCGAGCAAGAAAGAGACCAACTGAAAGCGGGTTCCTGACTCGTGGCAGGCGACGCGAACATCACCGACATCGCCGCGCTCGATGAGTTCAGGCGCGCGTTGATTCGTTTCCGCGAGGAGCTGAACGCAGCCCTCGCGGAGGCCGACAGCGAGGTGAAGTCGACCTTCGTCTGGCTCGAGCGCGACCGCATGCTGCACTGGCGCCGTGCCGTTCCGAAGCTCGACGAGGAGCTCACCAGCGCGAAGTCGGCGCTCTTCCGCAAGGAAGCGCAGACGATGGGCACCGGGCAGCGGCCGAGCACGATCGACGAGAAGAAGGCGGTCGAGCGCGCCAAGCGCCGCAGCGAGGATGCCCGCGAGCGGCTGGAGCGCACGCGGCGCTGGCTCGCGACGCTTGAGCGGGATGTCTCGCTGTTCAAGAGCGCGATGAGCCCGGTCGCATCGATGGTCGACCGTGACCTGCCCGACGCGATCCTGCGCCTTCGCAACATGGCGCTTGCGCTCGAGGCGTATCTCGCGACGCCTTCCGTGTCGCTCGGGGAGCAGCTCGAGCGGGCGAAGACGCGTGTCGCGTCGATGCGTCGGGCGGGCGAGCTGCGCTCGGCCGAGGAAGAGATGCAGGCGGATCGCGAGAAGGCGGAGCTCGAGGCAGACGAGAAAACCCTGGCCGCCGCCCGCGACGCCGCGATTCGCGGGTTGAAGGGAGGCGGGGGATGAGCCTCTCCGATTCAAAGGCACGCATCAATGCCGCGCATCGCGACCTCATGAATGCCTGGCACAAGGTTTCCGATGTCTGGCGCGACGACACCGCGCGCGTGTTCCGGGAGCGGTCGATCGAGCCGATCGACCGGTCGCTTCGGGCCGCCATGAACGCGCTCGACGCGATGGAGGAGACGCTTCGCCGCGTGCGCAATGAGTGCGGCGACCGGTAGGCGGATTCGCGGCGCATGCCGCATCGCACGGCGGCCGCGCGCGTATAGACTGCCGTCATGGCCAAGGCAATTGCTGACCCGCAGGAACTCCGTCGTTTCGCCCAGGACCTTCACCGCTTCAACGCGGAATTGCAGGGGCAGGTGAGCGCGATGAGCGCGAAGATGGGTGCCCTGCAGGGATCGTGGAAGGACCAGGAGCAGCAGAAGTTCGCGGAGGAGTTCGACCAGACCATGAAGGTGCTGGTGAAGTTCCTCCGCGTGTCCGAGCAGCATGTGCCTTTCCTCGTTCGCAAGGCCGAGCGGCTCGAGGAATACCTCAAGCAGCGCTGAGGCGGGTGGGTCACCAGAAATGAACGACGCGCGGCCCGTGTGGACCGCGCGTCGTGTTGTTTCAGAACCCAAGTCGCAGGCAATCAGGCGCGACGACGGCGGGCAACGAGGCCCGCGAGGCCGAGGAGCGCAATGGCGCCGGGGGTGGGGACGGC
>JBEAUK010000021.1:0-9448 GCA_041161465.1 Planctomycetota bacterium
GCCCTGGATGTCCTTGGTCTTGCCCGCGCCCTCGACGATGGTGCAGTTGTCCTTGTCGACGGTGATCTTCTTGGCGCGGCCGAGGTCGGTGAGCGTGAGGTTCTCGAGCTGGATGCCGAGCTCCTCCATGATCGCCTGGCCACCGGTGAGGACGGCGATGTCCTGCAGCATCTCCTTGCGGCGGTCGCCGAAGCCCGGCGCCTTGACGGCGCAGACCTTGAGCACGCCGCGGAGCTTGTTCACCACGAGGGTCGCGAGGGCCTCGCCCTCGATGTCCTCGGCGACGATGAGGATGGCCTTGCCGCTCTCGGCGATCTTGCCGAGGATCGGGAGGAACTCCTTCGCGCTCGAGATCTTCTTCTCATGGATGAGGACGAAGCAGTCCTCGAGCACGCACTCCATCGCGGCCTGGTTGGTCACGAAGTGCGGGCTGAGGTAGCCCTTGTCGAACTGCATGCCCTCGAGGAGCTCGACATGGGTGTCGAGCGACTTGCCTTCCTCGACGGTGATGACGCCGTCCTTGCCGACCTTGTCCATCGCCTCGGCGATGATCTGGCCGATCGAGGTGTCCTGGTTCGCGGAGCACGCGCCGACCTGGGCGATCTCCTTCGAGCCCGAGACCTTCTTCGACATGCGGCGGAGCTCGTCGACGATCGCGACGACCGCCTTGTCGATGCCGCGCTTGACCGAGTTGGCGTTCGCGCCGGCGGTGATGTTGCGGAGGCCTTCCTGGAAGATCGCCTCGGCGTAGACGGTCGCGGTCGTCGTGCCGTCGCCAGCGTCCTTCGACGCCTTCGACGCGACTTCCTTCACCATCTGCGCGCCCATGTTCTCGTAGGGATCCTCGAGCTCGATCTCCTTGGCGACGGTGACGCCGTCCTTGGTGACCGTGGGAGCGCCGAAGGACTTCTCGAGGACGACGACGCGGCCCGAGGGGCCGAGCGTGACCTTGACGGCCTTGGCGAGCTTCTGCACGCCGCGGAGGATCCGCTCGCGCGCGTCGGTGTCATATGCAATCTGCTTGGCTGCCATGTGTGTGCTTCTTTCTTAGTTGCGCTGCTGCGCGTTTGAAGATTCTCGTGAGTGCTTGAAATCAGCCGATCTCTATCCAGGCCACCCGCTCCGAGTCCACGATGTAGACATGCGAGCCGTCGGTGACCTTCACCAGGCCGTCCAACTCCGCGGGGATCAGCATCGCCTTCTTGACGATGCAGCTCGACGCGTGATCGAACTCGATCCGGAGATCGCGCTGACCGTTGAGCTCGCGGAACGCGAGGCGAAGGGTTTCCTGGTTCATGCTCATGCGGGTGTCCGTGCGAGGTGGATCACTCGATCACGCCGAGGATGTCTTCCTCGGTCATGATCAGCATCGACTCGCCGTCGATCTTGATCTCGGTGCCGGCGTAGCTCGAGAAGATCACGCTGTCGCCCTTCTTGACGCTGAAGGGGGTGAGCTTGCCGTTGTCCTTGCTGCGGTGGCCGTCGCCGAGGGCGATGATCTTGCCCTGCTTGGGCTTTTCCTTGCTCGACTCGGGGAGGAAGATGCCGCTTTCGGTCTTGGTTGCGGCTTCATCGCGCTTCACGAGGATCTTGTCGCCGAGGGGACGAAACTTCATGGTGTTCTCCTTCACTGTTCTCACGGTCTGACACGGGCAAAGGACGGAAGCCTCCGACGGCATCCGTCCGGTTGGACGGGTTCACGCTGCGGGCCAATGGTCTCGGTAGTAGCGGCGCACGCACCGCTCGAGGGCCTGCAGCATGGTTTCAACGGGGACTGGGTCGTCGAGCACCGTGAACGCGCCGTCGCGCAGGGCTTCGGCGAGGATGCGGTTGCTCTCGGCGGGGTCGACCTGGCGCGGCCGGACGATGATCGTCGGCGGCGGACGGTCGAGGCGACGCAGCAACTGGAGGACGCGCGGGCCGGCCTGGACGGTGCGCGGAGCGTTCTCCATGCCGCGGCGCTCGTGCATGGGGATCGAGAGGTCGATCACCGCGATGTGTACGGCAGCGCGACGGACGACATCCGACACTTCGTCGCCGGTCTTGGCGCGAAGGCACTGGATGCCGAAACGGTCGAGGAGGACGGGGAGCTGGTCGGCGAAGGCGTGCTCGCGCCAGCCGCCGTAGGTGAGCAGCAGATTGAGCCTCCGCGGCTGATCGGGCGCAGCGCCACCGTCGCCACGGGGGGAACCCGTGCCGGAGTCGGAGTCGAAACTGTGCAGCCGCAGTCGCATGGAGAGCAGGCGACGATGCAACGGGTGTGCCAAGGGTGGCGAGGGTCGCTGTCGCCGCCGCGAAGCGCCTTTGGTGCGGCGGAACGCCCTAAGTCCATGAAATATAGAGGTTTAGCATCCTGCGTCGATGCCGGGCTCCCCCGCTGCATACCCGTCGGACTGCGCCAAGCGGGGTCTCGGCGCGACGCGGTCTGCCAACTTGGCACTTGCTTCCTCACGACCCGTTCCGCCCTATCTTCCCGTTCCCATGGCTGTTCGCATCGCTGACCTCTTCGCCAACCACGCCTCGCACCTCGGTTCGACGGTCACCGTCCAAGGCTGGGTCCGCACCCGCCGCGACTCGAAGGCGGGCATCTCGTTCGTCGCGATCAGCGACGGATCCTGCTTCGACACCGTGCAGGCGGTCGTGCCGAACACGCTCGCGAACTACGAGTCCGAGGTGCTCAAGCTCACCGCGGGCTGCTCGGTCGAGATCACCGGCACCGTCGTCGCGAGCCAGGGCAAGGGCCAGTCGGTCGAGCTGCAGGCGACGGAGTGCAAGGTCCACGGCCTCGTCGACGACCCGGACACCTATCCGATCTCGCCGAAGCAGCACTCGTTCGAGTACCTGCGCGAGGTCGCGCACCTCCGCGCGCGCACGAACACCTTCGGCGCCGTCGCACGCGTGCGGCATTGCCTCGCGATGGCGGTCCACCGCTTCTTCCACGAGCAGGGCTTCCTCTGGGTGCACACGCCGATCATCACGGGCAGCGACTGCGAGGGTGCGGGCCAGATGTTCCGCGTGTCGACGCTCGACTTCATGAACATGCCGAAGACGCCTGAAGGAAAGATCGACTTCTCGCAGGACTTCTTCGGCCGCGAGACGAACCTCACGGTGTCGGGCCAGCTGAATGTCGAGACCTGGTGCATGGCGCTCTCGAAGGTCTACACCTTCGGACCGACCTTCCGCGCGGAGAACTCGAACACCTCGCGGCACCTCGCCGAGTTCTGGATGATCGAGCCGGAGATCGCGTTCGCAGACCTCCACACCGACGCGAAGCTTGCGGAGGATCTCCTCAAGTACATGTTCAAGGCGCTGCTCGCCGAGCGCATGGACGACATGAAGTTCTTCGCCGAGCGCATCGACAAGGGCTGCATCGAGCGGCTCGAGAAGTTCGTGAGCGCGGACTTCGCGAAGCTCGACTACACCGACGCGATTCACGCCCTCGAAGACGCGGTCAAGAAAGGCGTGAAGTTCGAGTACCCCGTCAAGTGGGGCATCGACATGCAGAGCGAGCACGAGCGCTGGCTGACCGAGACCTACATCGGCCGCCCCGTCGCCGTGATGAACTACCCGAAGGACATCAAGGCGTTCTACATGCGCCAGAACGACGACGGGAAGACGGTCGCCGCGATGGACATCCTCGCGCCCGGGATCGGCGAGATCGTCGGCGGCTCGCAGCGCGAGGAGCGCCTCGAGCGGCTCGACAAGCGCATGGACGAGATGGGCCTCCACAAGGCCGACTACTGGTGGTACCGCGACCTGCGACGCTACGGCACCGTGCCGCACGCGGGCTTCGGCCTCGGCTTCGAGCGCGCGATCATCTACGCGACCGGCATGGCGAACATCCGCGATGTGATCCCGTTCCCGCGCGCACCGAAGACGGCGAGCTTCTGATTTGAGCGCTCGCAACCTGCTTCGCAACTTGCTCGCTCTGGCCAGGCTCGCCGCGAGTGAATCGCGGCGGCCTGGGAGGCGCGTGTCGCCGCTGGCGTCGCTTAGATCGCAAACCCGACGACGGTCTTCGTGCCGTCCTCGCCTTCGATCTCGACCCAGAGCTTCGAGCCCTCGGGCATCGGATCGGGCACTTCGCCGTGCGTGTGCCAGTGGCCGTCCTCGACCTCGCACTTCGCCTTGATCGAGCCCTTCGCGTCCTCGGCGCCGAACCAGAAGCGCACGGTCTTGCCCTTCGCGCCGCCATCGACCCAGATGTCGACGGGGACATCGCCGCCCGCCTTGATGTCGCCGTCGCGCGAGACCTTCACCGTGTAGGGGCCGGCCTTCTGCTCGCCCATCTGCGTCGTCTCGCCGTGGCCATCGTCCTTGTCCATGGAGCCGGCCTTGGCGTGGTCGTGATCGTGGTCATGCGCATGGTCGCCGTCGTGCGAGTGATCGCCCGCCTTCGCGGCCGGCGCGGCGGCGTCCTTCTTCTCGCAGCCTGCAAAGACGGCGAGCGAGAGGGCGCAGCAGGAAACTCCGAGCAGTTCAGTCATGGTCTTCATGGCTTCTCCTTGATAGGTCACTTGGTTTCACGCGAAATCCGGAAGGCGAGCGCGTAGCCCGCGGGAACGACGAACAGATTGAGCAGGGTCGACGACACGAGGCCGCCGAGCACCACGATCGAGAGCGCGGCGAGAAGCTCGCTCCCCGGCTTGTCGCCGCTCATCGCGAGCGGGATCAGGCCGAGCGCCGCGGTGAGCGCGGTCATGAGGATCGGCACGAGCCGCTCCATCGAGCCGCGGATCACCGACTCCTCGCGCGCGCAGCCCTCGTGCTCCTCGAGATGCGCGTAGTGGTTGACGAGCAGGATGCCGTTGCGCACGGCGATGCCGAACAGCGTGACGAACCCGACCATGCTCGCGATCGAGAGGACCGGCTCGACATAGCGCTCGCCGCCGAGGCCGAACAACGCGAGCGTGTTGCCGACGAACGGCCGCGACTCGGTGAGGTAGATCGCGGCGATGCCGCCGATGAGCGCGAGCGGCAGGTTCAGCATCACGAGGAGCGCCGTGCGGCTGCGGCCCGTCGCGAGCTGAAGCAAGAGGAACATCAACACCGCGACCACGGCGCCCATGATGACGATCGTGCGGCTCGCCGACTGCTGCGCCTCGAACTGCCCGCCGTACTGCACGGTGCAGCCCGCGCGCGCCACGATCGGATCGACCTTCTCGCGCACGGCCTTCACGAGTTCGCCGAGGTTGTAGCCGTCGGCGACATTGGTCGAGACGATCGCCTTGCGCTGCGCGTTCTCGCGGGCGATGAGGTTGCTCGTGCGCTCGGGGCCGATGTCGGCGATCTCGCGCAGACGCACGGTCGCGCCGCCTTGTCCGCGCAGCATGAGCTCGCCCACCTGCTCGATGCGCTCGCGCTCGTCTTCGGCGAGGCGCACGACGAGGTCGATGCGCCGCGGGCCGTCGCTCACTTCGGCGACGGTCTCGCCGTAGAGCGCCTGCTGCACCTGCCGCGCGGCCGACGCGGGCGTGAGGCCGGCCGCGGCGAGGTCCTGCGCGCGGTAGCGGATCGGAAGCGAAGTGACCATGACCTCGCGGTTCGCGTTCACATCGCGCGTGCCGGGGATCGTCTTGAGCGCGCCCTCGATCTCCTTCGCGAGCGAACGCAGCGTCTCGAGGTCGTCGCCGAAGACATTGATCGCGATCGCCGCGGGCGTGCCCGACAGGATGTGCGACATGCGGTGCTCGATCGGCTGGCCGACCATCGTGGTGATGCCGGGGATGTTGAGGAGGATGCGGTCGATCTCCGCGCGGACGGCGCGCTGATCGGCCTCGCGCGTCATCACGACCTCGATCTCCGAACTGCTCACGGGCTCCGCGTGCTCGTCGCGCTCGGCGCGGCCGGTGCGGCGCGTGACGCTCGTCACGCCGTCGATCGCGACGAGCTGCGCCTCGACGCCGCGCGCGAGGCGGTCGCTCTCGCCGAGCGAGGTGCCCGGCGGGGCCATGAGGAACACCGTGAAGGTGCCCTCGCGGAAACTCGGGAGGAACGAGCTGCCGAAGGTCGACGCGAGGAGGATCGATGCGAGCGTGAGCGCGCCCGCCCCCGCGAGCACGGTGCCGCGACGGCGCACCGAGGCGCGCAGCAGCGGCTCGTACCAGCGCTTGAGGAGGCGGACGAGCGGGCTGTCGCCGTGACGCGCGGCGCCGGGCGCGGCGCCCGCGCCGTACGCGCGGGCGAACACGAAGCGGCAGAGCGCCGGCGTGACCGACAGCGCGACGAAGAGCGACGCGAGGATCGACACGATGTAGGCGATGCCGAGCGGCTGGAAGAAGCGGCCCTCGAGCCCCTCGAGGAACAGCAGCGGCACGAACACCATGCAGATGATGACCGTCGCGAACACGACCGACGAGCGGATCTCGTTGCTCGCGGTGAAGATGACATCGACCGCGGGCTTGCGCTCGGCGGGCGGAAGCGCTGCGTTCTCGCGCAGGCGCCGCAGCACATTCTCGACATCGATGATCGCGTCGTCGACGAGCTCGCCGATCGCGACCGCGAGTCCGCCGAGGGTCATCACATTGATCGAAAGACCCCACGCCCAGAGGACAAGGAGCGCGACCGCAAGCGACAGCGGCAGCGCCGTGAGCGTGACGAGCGTCGCGCGCCAGTCGAGGAGGAAGAGCAGGATGATGACCGCGACGATGATCGTCGCCTCGACGAGCACCTTCACGACATTGTTGACCGCGCGCGTGATGAAGCGCTCGGCGCGGAACGGATCGCGGTTGAGCACCATGCCCGCGGGCAGCGCCTTCTGTGCGGCGTCGATCACGGCGTCGAGCCGCTTGGTGAGCTCGAGCGTGTTGGTGCCGGGGGTCTTCTGGATGCTGAGGACGACGGCGGGAATCGCGCGGTCGGCCGCCGTGCCGCGCTTCGGCGCGGGTCCGAGCCGCACATCGGCGACATCGCCGATCGTGATCGGCGTGCCTTGGTCGACCTTCACCACCGTGCGCGCGATGTCGTCGACCGAGCGCACGCGCGCCATCTGGCGGATCGGCAGCTCCTGGTGCTCGACATCGGCGAGGTAGCCCGCGGTCGCGGTGCTGTGCGCGCCCGTCGCGGCCTCGACGACCTCGTCGATCGAGACGCCGAGCGCGGCGAGGCGGTCCTGCCGCACCTCGACCTGGTACTGCGGAAGTTCGCCGCCCATCGCGACGACCTTCGCCACTCCGCCGACCGCCAGCAGGCGGTTCTGCAGGTTGAACTCGGCGTAGGCGCGCAGATCGAGCGGGCTCACGCTGCCGTCCGGCGAGCTGATGGCGAGCAGCATCACTTCACCCGTGATGCTCGTGATCGGCGAGATTTCGGCGTGCACATTCGGCGGCAGCGTCTCGCGCACCGCCGAGAGCCGCTCGGAGACGAGCTGCCGCGCTCGGTAGAGATCGGTGCCCCAGTCGAACTCGACCCAGATGATCGAGAGGCTCGTCGAGCTCGCCGAACGCACGCGCCGCGTGTCGGGCAGGCCGTTGACGGCGGTCTCGATCGGGAAGGTGACGGTGGTCTCGACCTCGTCGGCCGAGAGACCGCCCGCCTCGGTCATGATGACGACGGTCGGCGCGTTGAGCTCGGGCAGCACATCGACGGGCATCTCGCGGAGCTTGAGGCCCGCGAAGAGCACGAGGAGGCCCGCCATCGCAACGACAAGCGACGAGTTCCGCAGCGAGAAGGAGATCAGCTTCGAAAGCATGTGGGGTGTTTCCCGTGTTCCTTCTCAGTGGTCGTCGGCGTGCCAGGTGCCGTCGGAGTGGAAGTGGCCGCCCTTCGGCGCGCTGCCGCCGGTCGCGAGCATCAGCTGGTAGTTGCCGGTGACGACGATCTCGTCGCCTTCCTTCACGCCGCTCAGGATCGTGACCCAGCGTCCGTCGTCGATGCCGAGATCGGCCTCGAGACGGATCGCCTTCTCAGGGTTCTTCGGGTCGCGGCGGAACACGACCGCCTGCGTGCCGTCGCGGACGACGCAGCCGAGCGGGATCGACAGTTCCTGGCTGCCGCCCTCGAGCGTGACCTCGAGCGAACCGGCGACGCCCGCGCGCGCCCAAGGAGCGAGCGCATCGGGCGTGACGAGGAGATCGATGGTGCGGCTCGCGGCGTCGGCCTCGATGCCGATCGCAAGCATTCCGCTCATCGAGGCCGCGGTGGCCGCACTGCCGCCGCCGGGAGCGACGATGCGCGCAGGGAGCCCGTCGCGCAGCCGCACGAGGTCGCCCTGGAGCGCGTGCGCGCGGAAGCGGATCTTCTCGGGTTGCATGAGGGTCGCGACGCGCGCGCCTTCCTCTGCGAGGCCACCCTGCGTGACGCCGAGATCCTCGACAACACCGTCTGCCACGGCGCAGACGACGAGCGTTCCCGATACCGAATGCGCGGTGGCGTCGCCTTGCGCGCACGCTGCGCGCAGCGAGTCGCGTCGCCCGATGAGCGCGCGCAACTCAGCCTTCGCGCGCTGCTCCTCGGCCTCGAGCATCGCGTCCTTCTCCATCACATCCGCGAGCTCCGCCTTGGTCGCGGTCAGCGTCACGCGCGCCTCCGTCAGTTGCTGGGCGCTTCCGCCGCCGGCCTGCTGCAACTCGTCGAGCTGCGCCAGTCGCTCCCGCCACAGCTCGACCTTGTCGGCGAGGCTCTTCTCATGCACGCGGTGCGCCTCGCGCAGCGGCGGCATCGAGGCCACCTTCGCCTCGGTCGCGATGATCTCCTCCTCGAGCGCGCGCCACGCGGGCGAGTCGATGCGATAGAGCGGCGTTCCGGCCGCGACGCGCTGGTACTGCGTCACGAGCAATTCGACGCGGCCGCCGAGCGGCGCGCGGTACTCGCGGTGCGCGGTCGGCAGCGGCTCGAAGCGGCCCGGCACGCGCAGCGTGCGCGCGACATTGCGCGACTCGACCTTCGCGAAGGTGATGCCGAGGTTGCGGCGCACGGCCTCGGGGATGTCGACGCGGTTCGTCGGCGCCGCGGCCTGCTCGGCGTGCTCGGCTGCGTACGGGTCGGCGGCCTTCTCTGCGCCCTTCTCGGTGCAGGCGACCGCGAGCATCGGCAGCGCTGCGGCGATGAGGATTCGTCGGATCATGGTCGTCATGGCTGGCTTCCTTCGTCGCGCTTGGCCTGCTGCGGCGGGCCAAGGAGTTCATCGATGTCGATCGCGGCAAGCGCCTCGTCGCGGCGCGCTGCGATCATTTCGTTGCGTGCCTCGAGCTGCTGCTTGAGGCTCTCGAGCAGGACAAGCGTCTTCACTTCGCCAAGGCGCGCGACCGCGCGGGTTTCCTCGTACTGCGCCTCGACGAGCGGCACGAGCGTGCGCTCAAGCGCCTCGCGGCGACTCACCGACTGCGCAAGACGCTCTTCCGCCGCGAGCAGCGCTCCGAGCACGCGCTGGAGCTCGGCTTCGGCGCGGCCGCGCGCCGCCTCGCGCTCGGCCTCGGCCACCGCGATTCCCTGGCGGTTGCCGTTCAGC
>JBEAUK010000051.1:0-27108 GCA_041161465.1 Planctomycetota bacterium
GCGCCCAGATCACGAGCGAGGTCTCGTCCTGCTGGATCGGGAGCACCCGCTGCCCGTCGAGCACCGACGGATGCCAGCTCGACGCGAGCGTGCCCGTCGGGTTGTACTTGTGGAGGAAGTAGCCTTCCTTCGAGATCACCTTCTCGCAGAAGCGGAAGAAGTTGCGCGAGAGCTCGCCGTGGCCCGTGAGGACGAGCGCATGCGACACGAGCGCACCGTCGCGCGGCCACATGTACGAGTAGGTGTCGCCCGCGAAGTGGGTGATGTCGTAGTCGTTGGCAGCGATGATCGCGCCGTTGTTGTCGATCTGCGTGCGGCAGATGACCTGGCTGCGCACGAACATGTCGCGGAGGCGCTCGGGGAGCGGCGACAGGTCGAGCGGCTCCTTCAGCGCCCAGAGGCGCCAGTACGCCTCGGTGCGGTCCATCATGCGCTGCGGGGTCTTCGTGCGCACCTTCTCGTTGAGCGCGAGCACCGCCTCGTGCGTGCGGCCCGCGGCCATCCAGCAGTGAAGGCTGCCCGAGCCCCACGCCGCGAGCGTGATGCCGAAGCCCACGGTCGAGTCGACCGATCCCTGCGCGATCGCATGCCGCGACAGCAGCCCGTCCTCGGCGTCGCGCCAGGTGCCTTCCGCATCGCCGATGCGCTTCGCGCCCGTCGCCCAGTGGTCGACGCCGAACCGCGTGCCGACGCAGCCGTTCAGCAGGAAGTAGACATTGTCCTTGTAGTGGACGAGCCCGCCCGACAGCGGGTCGAACATCACCGTGTCGCCGACCGGCGACTCGTTGACGCTGATGTCGTGGTGGAAGAAGACGCGCACGTCGCGGGGCTTGCCGAGCAGGTCGGTCACCACCACGCGCCGGAAGTAGACGGGGCTCCAGTAATCGACCGCGTCGTTGCACACGAGCTCGATGCCGAGGCGATCATGGCGCAGGCGCACCTCGGTGACGAGCGTGTCGGGCTTGTAGCGGATGTCGCGGATCCAGCCAGGCGAATCGATCCACGCGAACTGTCCGTCGACCCAGATGCCGAAGCGCTGGAGATGACCGCAGGTGTGATTCGGCTGGCCGACATGCGGCCAGTAGAGATCGCGCATCTGGTACTGGTCGTCGAAGGCGACCAGCATCTCGCCATTACCGACTGGAATGTTGCGTGGCATGCGAGGTGTCTGCTTCCTGCGCCGAACGGCGTTCAGGTGGTCGGTCTTTCGTTGGTTCGATCATCAGGCCGTGGCTGTGGCCGGCTCGGTCGCGGGCGCTTCGGGCGGCGTGCTTCCGCTCGGGCCCATTGCCTGCACTCGATCATGCAGGTTCGAGACCTGCGTGATGTGGATTCCGAAGTTCTCGCTGACCTTGACGGCGTGTCCATGGCCGATCATCGCGTTGTTGATCAGCACATCGAGCGGCTCGTCGATCGCCTTCGGAAGTTCGATGATCGAGCCGTGGGTGAGCGAGGTGACTTCCGAAAGCATCATCCTCCGCTCCGCGATCTGAACGATCAGCGGCACCTCGAGGCGAAGAATGCGGTTCAGGTCATCTGGCATAGTGCCCTTATCGGTCAGATCGGGACCTCGTCTTTGGTCGGATCGCGCGAGAGGGAGAATCCCCGCAGGAAGCGCTTCCTTTGGTCGGCGCGGGCGTTCCAGAGCAAAGCCCGCGCCCGAAGGAAGGGCTGCGCGGCGGGGGGAGGCCAACTCGAGCGGTCAGGGGCGTCGCCGGCAGGCCGGCGCGCGTGGCGCGGCCCTCGCGAGCTCCCGCTGGGTCAGGTCAGGCGACGGAAGACGAGCGACACATTGTGCCCGCCGAACCCGAAGGTGTTGTTGAGAGCCACATCGACCTTCTTCTGCTGCGCGCTGTTCGCCACGAAGTTCAGGTCGAAGCCCTCGTCCGGGTTCTCGAGGTTGATCGTCGGGGCGAGGACGCCCTCGTGGATCGCCATGATCGTGGGGATCGTCTCGATGCCGCCGGCGGCGCCGAGGGCGTGACCGGTCATCGACTTCGTCGAGCTCATCGCGAGCTTGTAGGCGTGGTCGCCGAACAGACGCTTCACCGCGCCGACCTCGGCCTTGTCGCCAAGCGGCGTCGAGGTGCCGTGGGCGTTGATGTAGCCGACTTCGCTGCGATCGACGCCGGCATCCTTCAGCGCGACCTCCATCGCCTTGAAGGCGCCGGAGCCCTGCTCGTCGGGAGCGGCGATATGGAACGCATCGCCCGTCGCGCCGTAGCCCGCGAGCTCGGCGTAGATGCGCGCGCCGCGGCGCTTGGCGTGCTCGAGTTCCTCGAGGACGACGATCGCGGAACCCTCCGCAAGGACGAAACCGTCGCGGTCCTTGTCGAACGGACGCGAGGCGCGCCCCGGCTCGTCGTTGCGAGTCGAAAGCGCCTTCATCGATGCGAAGGCCGACAGCGTGAGCGGGGTGATCGCCGCCTCCGCGCCGCCGGCGACCATCACATCGCAGTCGCCGCGCTGGATCGCCTGCATCGCGATGCCCATCGCGTGGCCGCTCGAGGCGCACGCCGAGGCGACCGCCGTGCTCGGGCCGCGCAGGTTGAACTGGATCGAGACATTGCCGGGCGCCGCGTTCACCATGAGGCGCGGAACCACGAACGGGCTCACGCGGCGCGGGCCGGTCTGGAGGAGCTTCGTGTGGCCTTCCTCCATCGTGAGGACGCCGCCGATGCCCGAGCCGATGATCGTGCCGTTTCGATAGGGATCGGACGCGTTCTTGAGATCGAGCCCCGAGTCCCTCACGGCCTCGTCGGCCGCGACCATCGCGAAGAGCGCGACGCGGTCGATGCGCTTCTGCTCGCGGCCGTCGACGACATGGCTCGGGTCGAAGTCATGGATTTCGCCCGCGAAACGCACCGTCCAGTCCTCGTTCTGCGGGAACGAGCGCAGGGGCGAGATTCCCGAGCGGCCTTCCTTCATGGCCGCCCACGTCGCGGCGGCTGACGGGCCGAGATTGCTCACGGCGCCAATTCCGGTGACCACGACTCGGCGAAGGGTGACGGTTCTCATCGATGATCGTCCTTCGTGCTTCGTATCCCGCGCAGCGGCGCCTGCGCGTCGGGCAGCCGCCGCATCGGCGAGCTTCCCGAAGAAGACCGCCCAGGCGAACTTCAGGCGCTCTTTTCGCCGCCCTGTGCGGTGCCACCGAGCGCCTGCTGGATGAATTGCACGGCGTCGGCGACGGTGCTGATCTTGGTCGCTGCCTCGTCGGTGATGGAGATCTCGAAGAGATCCTCGAACTCCATCATCAACTCGGCCTTGTCGAGGCTGTCGCAGATCTTGTCAAACTCGCTGTCGCGAGTGACTTCGTCCTTGGCGATGCCAAGTTGCTCCGCGATGGCCTCGATGACCTTCGCTTCGACTTCGGATTCGGACAGCTGTTCCGCCATGGGATGCAGCTGCTTAGCCCTGCGGGCGGTTGGCCTTGATGAAGTCGATGGCCTGTCCGACCGTATGGATCTTCTCGGCCTGGTCGTCCGGGATCTTGGTGCCGAACTGGGCCTCGAACTCCATGAGCAGCTCGACGATGTCGAGGCTGTCGGCGTTCAGGTCGTTGGTGAAGCTGGTCTCGCGAGTGATCGTCTCGGGCTCGGCGTCGGTGTGCTGGGCGACGATGTCGATGACCTTCTTCTCGATTTCGGCGTCGGTCACGGTCTGACTCCTTGGAGGACTCGTTCTGGGGGGACTCGTTCGGCGGACTCTTTCGGCGGACGCTCGGGTTTCCGAGGCGCCTGCCGCCGACTGGTTTGCGCCAGTCGGGGGGCGGAATATAGCGAAAATGCGTCGATCGTGCGGGGGTCGCAGGGGGGTCGGCAAACTGTCTGATTGCGGGGGAAGCGGCAGAAACCGCGCGTGGCCAGAACCCGTCAGCTGGCCATGCCGCCGTCGACGACGATCGTCTGAGCGGTCAGGAAGCCAGCCTCGTCGCTCGTCGCGTATGCGACCGCAGCAGCGATCTCCTCGGGCTTGCCGAACCGGCGGACGGGAATGTTCGGCAGAACAGCGGTCTTGACCGCGTCGCCGAGCACCTCGGTCATGTCTGTCTCGATGAAGCCGGGCGCGACGACATTCACGGTGATGCCCTTCGCGCCCATCTCCTTGGCGACGGTCTTCGAGAACCCGACGAGCGCGGCCTTCGCGGCGGCGTAGTTGGCCTGCCCGGGGTTTCCGCTGAGGCCGGAGACGCTTCCGATGTTGACGATGCGGCCGAACTTTCCGCGCATCATCGGTCGGAGCGACGCGCGCACCGCGACGAAGACCGAGCGGAGGTTCACATTGATGACCTCGTCCCACTGCTCGTCGGTCATGCGGAGAAGCAGCGTGTCGCGGGTGATTCCTGCGTTGTTGACGAGGATGTCGAGGCGGCCGTGGGTCTCGGCGACACCGTCGACGAGCGCCTGCACCGCGGCCGAGTTGGCGATGTCGCACGGACGGACTTCACATGAGCCGCCGGCGGCCTTGATGGCGGCGTCAACGGCTGCGAGACCGTCTGCGCTGCGGGCGACGAGCACGACATGCCGCCCGTCCTTCGCGAGGCGTTCTGCGATGGCGCGGCCGATGCCGCGGCTTGCTCCAGTGACGATGGCGACGCGCTTCTCTATGACTGCATCCTCCGTGCCGCGTCTCGCGGCGGCGGGATCGTACAGGAACGGCGGATTCGGGTGCCCGCGCCGCTCGTGGCGCCGAAGGCCGCTCCAAAACGCACAACCCGCCGATCGCTCGGCGGGTTGTGATCGTTCTTGCAACAACGCGGTCAAGGTCGCGCGGGCCTGAGGCGAAGCCTCGGCACGCAGACAGTCGCGGGCGCTTACTTCGTTCCGAAGCCCGGGGCGCGCGGCGCCTTGATCGGAGCATCCGACGGCTTGCGCTTGCCTGGCATGCCGCCAGGAGCCGAGGGACCTGCGGGCGACGGCGCGGCGTCGCCGCCTGCGTCCTCGTCCTTGGTGCTGTAGTCGGACTGCACGGCCTCGATCACCGCATCGGGCTCATCAGCCTTCGCGAGCTCGAGCTTGAGAACCTCGTACCACGCAGCGATCCAGTTGTCGCCGCTGAGCTTCTCCATGATGCCCGGAGGCGTCGCCACCGAGTCGAACTCGGGCTGATCGCCCGAGGTGTACACCCAGAGCTGCGGCTCGAATTCCTCGGAGACATGGAAGACGGCGAGCGTGCAGTCGTTCGAGTCCTGGCGGCCGCAGCGCACATCGATGCGCGTGATCGCCTCGGTGGTCTTCTTGAAGATGCCCCCGTCGACCATTCCGTCGAGACGGAGCTGATCGGGACCCGAGAGCATCGGCTTCAGCGCCTCGGAGTTGCCGCGCGCGAAGGCATCGAAGAACTTGAGCACCGCGACGCGCTGCTCGTCGGTCGCCGGAGCCTTGTCCTCGGGCAGGTTCACGCGCGAGTCAATGTCGTGCTGAACCATGAGTTCCTTGATCGGGGTGACCTTCGGCGCCGGCGGCGGCGGAGGAGCAACCTTCACGACCGGCGGCGGTGGCGGCGGCGGCGGGGGCTCGCAGCCGGTGAGAACGGCCGCAGCGAGGATCGAGGTGGTGACAGCCGTGGTCAGCGTGAAACTGGTGGTGTTCTTACGGTGCGTCATGGGGGATGACCTCGCAAGTCTTGTCGATCCGGCGCATCAGGCCCTTGAGCACGCTGCCGGGGGCGAGCTCATGGAAAGCGGCCGAGCCGCGGGTTCCGTCGGCCGCCATCGCGGCGAGGAGACCTACGCAACTCTGGCTCCATCGTACAGGGGAAACCAACTGTTCCACCAGAAGACGGCGGAGAAGTTGCGTATCCGAGGAATCGTGCGGCGCCGCGGTCACATTCGACCAGACCTCGGCGCGGAGGGGAGTCATGGCGACCTTGGCCAGAACATCTCCCATTTTCTCGGCTGCCGGCTGCATCAAGGGGCTGTGGAAGGCGCCCGCGACCTGCAGTTTGGTGGCTCGGACCCCGACATCGCCTGCGACGGCGACGGCGCGGTCGCAGGCCTCGATCGAGCCCGAGAGCACGATCTGCCCGGGGGCGTTGAAGTTGGCGGGCACGAGGACGCCACCCTCGGCGGTAGCCCTGGCGCAGACCTCGTTCGCCTGCGCCTCGTCGGCTCCGATAAGGGCGACCATGCCGCCCTTCGAGCTTTCGGCCGCTTGCTGCATCAGTTGCCCGCGGCGCATGACGAGCCGGAGACCGTCCTCGAAGGTGAACGCGCCGGCGAGGTGGAGCGCGGTGTACTCGCCGAGCGAGAGACCGGCGACGGCGCGGATCCGGAGCGCGCGGAGTTCGTCGGGCAGCGCGTGGTAGCACGCGACCGCCGCCGTGAAGAGCGCGGGCTGCGAGAGATCGGTGCGGTTCAGCGTCTCCTGCGGACCGTTGAAGGCGATGTCGGAGAGCGAGCGGCCGTCGGGACCGGCGCCGAAGATGCGGTCGGCCTCGTCGAGCACCGCGCGCGCCTTCGGGCTTGCGTCGCACCAGGCCTTCGCCATGCCGACCGCTTGCGCACCTTGTCCTGGGCAGAGAAGAACGATGTTGCTCATGTCAGATGTTCCACAGCGATGAAGCCCGAACTAGGTGCTCCATACCGATGAGGCCCGAACTAGGTGCTCCACACCGATGAAGCCCACGTCAGGCCTCCGCCGAACGCGACCATCATGAAGGGCTTGCCCTTCGTGATCTTGCCGGCGCGCCACAGTTCGTCGAGGCACAGCGGCACGCTGCCCGCGCTCGAGTTGCCGTAGCGGTCGATGTTCACATAGATCTTCGACGGATCGATGTTCAGCTTCTCGCGCGCGGCATCGATGATGCGCACATTCGACTGGTGGCAGATGACCTGGCTGACATCGTCCGGAGTGAGGCCCGTCTTCGCGAAGGCGTCCTCCATGACTTCCTTGAACTTGCCCACCGCGAAGCGGAAGACTTCCTTGCCATTCATGCGCAGGTAGCCGAGGCGCACGGGGTTGCCCGCGTCCTCCGCGGGCACATCGCGCTCGTTGCGCGGGATGTAGAGCGCGTGAAGGCCGGAGCCATCGGCGCCCATGTGCTGGTAGATGCAGCCCTTCGTCGGATCGTCGTCGGCGCGGATGATCGCGCAGCCGGCGGCGTCGCCGAAGAGGATCGACACCGTCCGGTCGGTGTAGTCGAGGATCGAGCTCATCGCCTCGGCTCCGATCACGGCGGCCGTCTTGATGCGGCCGGCGCGGATCATGCCCTCGGCCATGTTCAGGCTGTAGACGAAGCCGCTGCAGGCCGCGACGAGATCGAACGCGGCCGCGTTCTTCGCGCCGACGCCCGCCGCGATGCGGCACGCGACCGACGGGCAGGTCATCTCCATCGTGACGGTGCCGACGATGACGAGGTCGATCTCCTCGGCCTTGATGCCGGAGTTCTCGATCGCGCGCTCGAGCGCGCGCTGCGCGAGCGTCGAGCAGCCCTCGGTGCGCAGGTCGAGCACGCGGCGCTCCTTGATGCCGGTGCGCTGCGTGATCCACTCGTCGCTCGTGTCCATCATGCGCGCGAAATCGTCGTTGGTGAGACGACGGTCGGGCACGGCCGAGCCGGTGCCGAGGATGCGCACGCCGCAGGCGCCGCTGGGAAGTGGTCCCATCATGCGGGGGAATCCGTCATTGCGCGGGTTCTTGGATCGTCTCGAGACGCGCGTTGATGACCTCGTTCATGCCGCTGAGCACGAACTGCCGTGCGCGCAGCACGGCGTTCATCATGGTTCGCGCCACGCTCGAGCCGTGCGAGATCAGGCAGGTGCCGTTCACGCCGAGGAGCGGCGCGCCGCCGTACTCGTGGTAGTCGTGCTTCGCGTAGATCGCCTTGACGACGGGCTCGAGACGCACGGCGAGCTCGGGATCGGTTTCGAGCACCTGCTGCGCGATCGCCTGGAACAGGCCCTTCGAGAGGCCTTCGGCGAGCTTCAGCATGACATTGCCGACCACGCCGTCGGTGATGACGACATCGGCCTCGCCGTCGAACACGCCTCGGCCTTCGACATAGCCGATGAAATTGAGGTTTTCGGCGCCGCGGAGGAGGTCGCGCGCGACCTTCATCTCGCTCGTGCCCTTCTGCTCCTCGCCGCCGACATTCATCAGCGCGACGCGCGGGTTCTTGATGCCGAGGATGCCGCGTGCGTACGCGTCACCCATGACGCCGTACTGGGCGAGGTGGACGGGCTTCGGCTCGATGTTGGCACCGACATCGATCAGCACGATCGGCCCCGCGAAGGTCGGAACGGTGACGGCGATGCCCGGGCGGATGACATTCGGAAGCCGCCGCATGTACATCTGGCTCGCGGTGACGCACGCACCGGTGTTTCCGGCGCTGATCCACGCGTCGCAGCGGTTCGGGTGGCGCGGGCTCGAGTACTCGGCAGCGCGGGAGATCGAGCTGTCGCGCTTCGAGCGCACGGCCTCGACCGGCGGGTCGCTCATCTCGATCACTTCGCTGCAGTGAACGACTTCGATCCTGGCGCCAGGACCATCCTTCGACAGGCCGCGGTCCTTGATCGCCTCCTCGATGATGTCGCCCTTGCCAAAGAGGACGAGAGTGTCTTCCGCCGGGACCTTCGAGAGCGCGGCGAAGCAGCCCTTGAGGATCTCGTCGGGGGCATTGTCGCCACCCATGACATCGATGCCGATTCGCATTGCGTTGGGCTTCCTACGGACGAAAGGCGGGAGAAATCCGAGCGGTGCTCGGCCTGAACGGAGAGGCAACAGTCTACGGGATTCTTCCCGATCCGTGCCGAAGCGGCCACCGAGCCGACTGCGAAGGCAACAACGGCGCGCCCGAAGACGCGCCGCTGTGGACATTCATCGAGGAGTCAGAACGCCGCGCTTCGATGCGCGACCGACGCGAGCGCCCGTGGTCGAAACCCACGCGATCGCTCGAGCGTCGTTCTTAGGCGTTCGTGTCCTTGTTCACCTTGATCTGGAGACCCGGGCGCACATAGCCGCAGCTCGAGCACGCGGTGTGCGAGCGCTTCGCTGCGCCGCAGTTCGGGCAGAGCGTGGTGTGCGAGGCCTTGATCGCCTGGTGGGCGCGACGGCGACGGGTACGGCCAGGGGAGCAGCGGAACGGAGGAACCATGATCGATCTCGTTTCAAAGTGCCGCGGCGAGAAAGCCTCGGCGAGGTGCTGAGAGAAGAGACAGTCTAGGGAAACCCCGCCAAGTGTCAAGGTTGCGATTCAATGTCACCTCGCGCCTGCGTCAGATAACTTTTGGAAACACCGTGGGTTCCATCGGAAACGGTTACGCTCCGCGCCATGCATGCAGCCTCCGGGGCATCGTCTTCTTCAGGTGCGCCAGCGTTCGACGCCGAACTCTTCACGGACGGCGCGTGCTCGGGAAACCCGGGCCCGGGCGGCTGGGGCTTCATTCTCCGCGTCGGCGGCGTCGAGCGCGAGGGTTCCGGCGGCGAGCAACGCACGACCAACAACCGGATGGAGCTTCTCGGCGCCATCGAGGGGCTCAAGCTTCTCGAGCGGCCGTGTCGGGTGCGACTGGTCAGCGACTCGCAGTATCTGGTGAAGGGCCTGAACGAGTGGATCGACGGTTGGAAGAGGCGGGGGTGGCGCCGCAAGGAGGGCCCTGTCCTCAATGTCGAGCTCTGGAAGGAGCTTGACCAGCTGCGCGCGACGCATCGAATCACCGCCGAGTGGGTGCGTGGCCATGTTGGCCACCCCGAGAACGAGCGCTGCGATCGGTTGGCGGTCGCGGTTATCGACCAGTTTCGGTGAGCGCGCTGATTTCGCAGGGATTCCGCAGGTTCCGAGCATTGCGCGCTCGACGCGCCTTGCATGCGCGCAGCGGCTCCGTTACGCTTGTCGATCCCACTTCAAGAGTCACCGATGCCCACGATCAATCAGCTCGTTCGTAAGCCCCGCGTTGTCCAGGCCTCCAAGTCGAAGGTCAAGGACCTCATGGCATGCCCGCAGAAGCGCGGCGTGTGCCTGCAGGTTCGCACCGTCACTCCGAAGAAGCCCAACTCGGCGCTTCGCAAGGTCTGCCGCGTTCGTCTCACGAACGGCAAGGAAGTGACCGCGTACATCGGTGGCGAAGGCCACAACCTGCAGGAGCACTCGATCGTGCTCGTGCGCGGCGGCCGTGTGCGCGACCTGCCCGGCGTGCGCTACCACGTGGTGCGTGGCGCGCTCGACTGCCTCGGCGTCGATGGCCGCAAGAAGGGCCGCTCGCAGTACGGCGTCAAGAAGAAGGCCGCTGCAGCCGCCAAGAAGAAGTGATCTGAATCGAACCACATAGCCCGGAAGTGGCTCTCGACGGCGACACCGTCGGAAGTGCCGGGCGACTGAGTAATCGCGGATACGAACCTTCGGGAATGTCCACCTCCCATCCGCGGTGAAGAGAGGTCAACGCCAGCCGGCCGAGACCAGCAGCCACAGAGGAGTTCATCATGGCCCGTCATTTCAAGCGTCCCGACGACATCTGGCTCAAGCCCGATCCGCGCTTCCAGGACAAGCTCCTGTCGAAGTTCATCAACTGCGTGATGATCGGCGGCGAGAAGTCGACCGCGCAGCGCGTCGTCTACGGCGCGCTCGATGCGATCCAGGTCCGCCTCGACAAGGAGAAGAGCGAGACGATGCCGCGTTCGGCGATCGAGCTCTTCCACCTCGCGCTTGAGAACGTTCGTCCGGCCGTCGAAGTGCGCTCGAAGCGCGTCGGCGGTGCGAACTACCAGGTGCCGATGCAGCTGAACCGCCGCCGCCAGCAGTCGCTGTCGTTCCGCTGGGTCATCGACGCCGCCCGCTCCGAGAAGGGCAAGCCCATGCACCTCCGCCTCGCGAAGGAACTGTGGGACGCCGCGAAGAACGAAGGCGCCGCTGTGACGACCAAGGAGAACACGCACCGCATGGCGGATGCGAACAAGGCGTTCGCGCACTTTGCTTGGTGACCGGAGGTCACCAAGCAAAGACGAGTTTGAGCGGTCGCGGCTGCGGCCGTTCCCTCTGGTGCTAGAAACGGTTTTTCCCATCGGGGCGGCTTCGGCCGCCCCGGTGTCGTTTTGGTTGACGAGCCCCGGTCGGAGCATTCCCGATTGTCCGGTGCGCCGCGCGCGTTACGCTGCTTGTCATGTACGGACTGATCAACAAGGCCGTCGAAGGTCTCGTCCGCAGCAAGTTCGGCGATTCGACCTGGGACCGCATCCGCACCCGCGCCGGGCTTCCCGACGAGCCGTTCCTGTCGATGGAGCAGTACGACGACCGGACGACCTACGACCTCGTCGCCGCTGCGAGCGCGGAACTCGGCGCGCCCGCAGAGGCGATCCTCGAGGAGTTCGGTCTCTACTGGATTCGATACACGGCCGAGGCCGGGTACGGCGAGCTGATGAAGTCCGCCGGTCGGACGCTGCCTGAGTTCCTCCGAAACCTCGACCAGATGCACACCCGTGTCAAGCTCGCGTTCCCGCAGTTGCGGCCGCCAAGCTTCGCGGTGAATGACGAGACCGCGACGAGCCTCACGCTGCACTACTACTCAGAGCGCCCCGGCCTCGCACCGCTTGTGGTCGGGCTTCTCAAGGGCCTTGGCGAACGGTTCAAGCTCACGCTCGCGATCGAGCATCGACGGATCGAGGACGCGACGCCGCATGACGCGTTCATCGTGCGATGGACGGAGGCCGCTGCTTGACCCACGGCGAATCCGGCCGTCCCTCCGAGAGCGCGGGGCTGCTCCGCGGCCTCTTCCCGTTCTTCATCGAGGCCGACGAGCAGGGACGCATCGATCTTGTCGGCGCCCGCTGGAGCGCGATCGCGCCCGAGGTCGCGGTCGGCGCGCAGTTCTTCGATGCGCTCGTCATCGAGCGTCCGACCGGCGTCTCCACGATCGCCGACATGATCTCACGCGCCAACGATGTGTTTCTCATCTCGCTGCGCAAGCGGAGTGATTTCAAGTTGCGCGGCCAGTTCGTCTCGCACCGCGGGCCTGACGGCGTCGCCCGCGCCCTGTTCGTGGGAAGCCCCTGGATCACGCGCATCGACGATCTCGCCCGCTTCGGGCTTGAGCTCGCGGATTTCCCGCCACACGATTCACGCGGCGACTTTCTCATCCTGCTCCAGTCGCAGGAGTCGACGCTCGCAGACATGCAGCTCCTCACGCGGCGGTTGCGCTCGACGGCCGACGCGCTCGAGTCACGCAACCGCGACATGGTGCGTGAGATGGACTTGCGCGCGCAGCTCGAGACGCAGCTGCGACAAAGTCAGAAGATGGAGGCGGTCGGCCGACTTGCCGGCGGCATCGCGCATGACTTCAACAACATCCTGATGGCGATGCAGGGCTACGCCGGGCTCGCGCTGTCGCGGCTTTCTGCGAACGACCCCGTGCGCGGGTGGGTCGAGGAGATCCGCAAGGCGTCCGACCGCGCAGCATCGCTCACACGCCAGTTGCTCGCGTTCAGCCGGCAGCAGGTGATGCGTCCCGCCGCGCTGGATCTCATGAAGGAGGTGCGCGAGGTCGAGGCGCTGCTGCGGCCGCTGATCGGCGAGCGCATCACGCTCTCGGTCGTGTCGCACGGCGAGGTCGGTCGAGTGTGGGCCGATGTGTCGGCGATCCATCAGATCGTCATGAACCTCGCGATCAACGCCCGTGACGCGATGCCGACGGGAGGAGTCCTCGAGATCTCGATCGGTCCCGCGCACAGGGAGGATGGCTCGGTTGAGCCGGGATTCGCGGCGATCTCGGTGCGTGACACCGGCATCGGCATGGACGCCGCGACCAAGGCGCGCATCTTCGAGCCGTTCTTCACCACCAAGGAAGTCGGCAAGGGAAGCGGGCTCGGACTCGCGACGGTCTACGGACTCGTCGAGCAGTGCCACGGATCGGTCTCTGTCGAGTCGGAACTCGGAAGGGGCTCGGTGTTCCGCGTCCGGCTGCCGCTCGCGGGAGAATCGCAGCGCGCGGTGGCCGAGCCGCAGCGCTCCGACGCAGCGGGTGGGCGTGGCGAGCGCGTGCTGCTCGTCGAGGACGAGCCGCTGGTCCGGCGGCTGCTCGAGCAGCTGCTCTCGCGAGCCGGCTATCAGATCGTCGCCGCATCGGAACCGAGCGAGGCGCTCGCGCGCGTTGATCGCGAGCGGCCGTTCGATCTGCTTGTGAGCGATGTGGTGATGGCGCGCATGACGGGACCGGAGCTTGCCTCGGAGATCGAGTCGCGACGCGGGCCGATCCCGACGATCTTCATGTCGGGTCACACGGAGCTCGATGTGATCCGCGCCGGAAAGCTTGCGCCGCACCAGCGCTTCATGCCGAAGCCGTTCGCGCCCGCAGAGCTGCTCGTCCTCGTGCGCGAGCTGATCGAGTCGTCGCGCGTCGCAAGATAGTTCCTGCAAAACATGCGGAAGTTCGCGAGCCTGCGTCAGGCCGTGGTAGCGTCGCATCTCTCGGAGGAGAAGGAGCGTGAAGCATGTGGTATGCGTGGAAAGGCGCGAGGCGGCTGTTGTTCGCGTGTCTGGCGGGAGTCGCGGCGTTCTCGATCGAGTCGGATGCGCAGGCGGTGGCGGGTGCGGTGGTGTCCGCCGTCGCCGAGCGGGAGGCAGAGGCGCCAGGGGCGCGGCTTGCGCGGCTTGCGGAGAGTCTCTCCCAGTGTGGGTTCGATGCGATGACCAACGCCGCATGGTCGGGCGGTGTCTCGCCGACGGCCGTGTTGCCGCCGGGGCTTCTCGACGAGATCGATCAGCCGACGGCGATCGCGCTGCTGACTCGCGTGCAGCCCGAGCGTCCACGCGGCGCGTGGGAGGCGCTGCGGCTTGGTCGGGCGCGCCCCGAGCATTCGCGTGGCCCCGGTGCCGTGGACGGCGTGGCGTCACCGCCGGCGATGAGCGCGCCTCTCGTCTATCCGACGACCGACCTCGATCTCGAGCGTGCGTGCCAGCTGATGGCGCGAGAAGCGCTCGTCTCGCTCCTTCCTGCCGAAGTGCGGCTCCCGGCGGATCTCGTGCGTGACCTGCTGGCGCACGCGCCGCTTCCGCCGACGAATCCCGCCGCCGACCCGGCGCTCGCGCGGCGGGTGCAGCGGCTCGAGCGCGCAGGAAGGCTCTCACGCAACGCCCGGCTTGAGGCCGATCGCATCGTGGCGGAGTTCGACGCCGCCCGTGTCGCGGCCGAGCAGTGGAGGTCGCGCCACGATGCGTTCCTTGCGCGAGTGGCGCTGCTCGCGGATGGCGAGGAGGGGCGGGCGCTCGTTGCGATCGCGCGGCGCGTCCAGGCGGCGCGCAGCGGCTGGAGCGCGGCGGACTCGGCGGCGCAAGGCGCGCGTGCATCGCGCTCGGTCGATGAGGTCGCGCGTTCGGTGCGAAAGGCCGTCGCCGAGGGGCAGTCCTGCTACGCATTGGCCGAGACGCTTGTTGCGCTCGAGCCGGTCGCCACGCAGCGGATCGATTCGCTTGCCGTCTCGGGTGAAGGGCGTCTGCGGGTCGGTCGAAGTGCTGCGGTCGTCTCGCAGGAATCGATCGACGCGTGGCGCCGCGCGTGCGGGCTGCAGCGCAGCGCCGTCGGTTGGACCGGCCTTTCCGCCCGCCCCCGCCCGCGACCGCCAAAGATCCGCGATGCGCCGTTTGGCATCAAGCCTCTTTGAGCGCGTCACGGAGCGCCGCATCCAAACGACCGAACGGCGCAACCTCGACTACGCTTCGCACCGTGAGTGCTGCCAGCGACCGGTTCCTCCGCCAGATGCAGCTTCCACGCTTCGGCGCGGAGGGGCAGTCGCGGCTTGGACAGGCGCGGGTGCTCGTGGCCGGCTGCGGCGCGCTCGGCACGGTGGTGTGCGAGCAGCTCGCGCGCGCGGGCGTCGGCACGCTCGTCGTCGTCGATCGCGATGTCGTCGAGTGGTCGAACCTGCAGCGGCAGACGCTCTTCACCGAAGGCGACGCGCGCCGCGGCGTGCCGAAGGCCGAGGCAGCCAAGGCGCGCCTCGCGCAGGTGCATGCAGGCACCGTGGTGCGTGCGTTTGTCGACGATCTCCACGGAGGCAACGCGCGGCGCTACACGGCGGAGGTCGATCTCATCGTCGATTGCCTCGACAACTTCGAGACGCGCTATGTGCTCAACGATTGCGCCGTTGAGCGTGGGATCCCGCTCGTCTACGGCGGGGCGGTGGCGCTCCGCGGCATGGCGGCGGCGCTGCTTCCGGTCACCGGGGCGGATGGCAGCGGCCTCGTGCGGTGGGATCGCATGCGCGCGACGCCATGCCTGCGCTGTCTCTCGCCCGATGCGCCGGCACCAGGCGAGGTCGAGACATGCGAGAGCGCGGGCATCCTCGCGGCCGCTGCGTCGGTGACGGCCTCGATCGAAGCCGCGCTTTCGGTGCGCCTCATCGCCGAGGGTGCCGCGCATGTGCCGGCCTCGCTCGTTCGCCTCGACCTCGGCTCGATGGAGTTCGTCGCTTCCTCGCTCGCGGGCGCGCGCGATGAGGGATGCTCTTGCTGCATGGCTCGGCGATACGAGTTCCTGATCGATGGCGGCGATCCGTTGCAGCGCTGGCGCGTTCTCTGCGGGCGCGGCGCGGTCGAGCTCGCGCTCGGAGCGCCGCTCGATGCTCACGGCCTCGCGCAGGCGGTCGCAAAGCTCTCGGCGACGGGGGTTGCGCGCCACGAGCGTCACGGCGCGACCGATGTCGTGACTGCGGAGATCAAGACGGAGCCCGCGGCTGGAGAGTCGCGCGCCACCATCGAGTTCGCGCTGCTGACGAGCGACGCAGGGACGCTTGCGATCGTGTCGGGCACGACCGACCCCGAGCGCGCTCGATCGATCGTTGCGCGCTACCTCGGGGTGTGAGGCGGAAGTGGGGGAGCCCCCCCGCGCGAGTCCACCTCGATTTTGTCGGAGTTGCGGGAGTTCTCCTGTTGCGGTTGGCGAGCCGTGGGATCAAGCTACACTTCAGATGCGGAGGGTTCCCGGCGCGTGTGCGATCGCGTCCGCCGGAGCCATCCCCACCGGAGGTGCGAGCATGTCCATGACTTTCGCCGAGCTTGTGGGACGGATCGCCGAGATCGGCGTGGATTTCCGCGCTTCGCGCGACCACAACGAGATCGTGGTGGCCGTGCCGACGCAGCACTATGTGGATCCGCACGACGGCGAGAAGAGCATGCTCCTCCATGTGATGCTGCAGGAGGAAGGCCGAATGCTGCGCATCTGCGTTCCCGAGGTGTACGCGATGAACGCGTTCTCCAACCGCGGCGCGATGTGCGAGGCGATGCTGGCCGCGAACTGGCGCGTGCGCGTGACGAGCTATGTGCTCGACGAGTCCGACGGCGAGGTTCGGGTCGTGTGCGACCTGCCGCTCGAGGACGGCGCGGTCACCAGCGCGCAGATCTCGCGCATGCTGACGCTTGTCGCGTGGACGGTCGATCAGTTTGATCCGGTGATCCGCAAGGCGGGCACAGACGGCGCCGTCGACTTCGCCGAGATCGACGAGAAGGTGCGCAAGGAATCGCCCGAGCCGCGCCGGCGCAAGAGCCGTTCGCGCCGCGAGCGACGCGAGCTCGCCGACCTCATCAAGGCCGCGGGTGGCGTCGAGGGTCTTCGGAAGCTTCTTGAGGAGCACGGTCTCTGAGGCGCTCGGCCGCGGATCCGCCGAATCGACATGCTCGAACCCTTCGTTGATCTACTTTCGCAGGTATGGACTGGATTCAACCGCATGCACCGCGGGGGTCTGGGAGAGTCGCCGCGCGGGGCCGCCGATTTCCGGCGCAACCGCTGGATCGTGGGCGTGGTGCTCGTCCTCTGCGGCATAGCGTTGGTCGTGATGTGGCTCGCCTGGCGGCGCTGAAGCGGGGCGCGCCGCGCGTGTCGGCTACACTCGCGACATGACCACGACCGCCACCTCCGCCGGAACCGGCGCACTCATCGCCCCGAGCCTCGCCCTCACGCTCCGCTACGCCGAGGATCTCGTGAAGTCGATCCCCGCCGAGCGCTTCTGCGAGATGCCCACCAAGGACATGAACCACCCCGCGTTCTGCGTCGGGCACCTCGCGATCTATTCGAACCGAGTCCTCGAGATGCTCGGCCGCGCCGACCTCAAGATGGAGATGCCCTTCGGCGACGAGCACTTCAAGAACGGCGCCCCGTGCGTCGCGCAGGACGGCCGCTATCCGTCGAAGGATGTGATCTGCGACACCTTCTTCACCGGCTGGCGCAAGGTGCTTTCCGTGCTGCCGACCGTCGACGACGCCGTCTTCGCCCGCGAGAATCCCGCCGAGGGACGCTTCAAGGAGATGTTCCCGACCGTCGGCAGCGCGGTGAACTTCCTCTGCGGCGGACACCACATGATGCACCTCGGGCAGCTGTCGACCTGGCGCCGCGCGGCCGGCCTCGGCTCCGCGCAGTGAGCGGCTGGCACCTCTCGAAACCCGCGACCGCCCTCGAAGGGCGGTCGTTTTCTTGCGGTAGCCGCAAAATCGGCAACTTGGATGTCGCGTTTCCCTAGTTACCCTGCCTCGCGCGCCGCTTTCCGCTGCCGCGCTGCGAAGAAGGTCGCCACCATGACGAAGCAAATCCGCCCCGGCCTGCGTCTTACCGTCCTCCGTCCGCTCGCCCTCATGCTGGTTGCGATCGTCGCGGCCTTTGTCGCCATGCCGACGCCCGCCACCCATGCGCAGATGCAGCAGGCCGTCGCCTCGCCGCTCACCACCAAGCGCCTCGAGCGGCTGCTGCGTGTCTATGTGTCGCCGACGGCGGAGGAGGCCACCGCCATCGACCGCCTGCACGAGGCGTACCTCGCCAAGTTCCGCGCAGAGCTCGACCCCGAGATCCAGGCGGTCGGCCGCAGCATTGGCGGCGCCATGCCCTCGCAGCAGGAGTTCGAGAAGTTCCTGCGCGACCTCGATCGGCTGCAGGCGAAGATCTCCGAAGCCGACGGCGCGTTCTTCGACAGCGCCGCCGACCTGATCGCCGAGGAGCGGCGCCCCGGCATGCAGCGAATCCGCGAGGCGCGCGACCGCCAGCGCAATCTCTCCGGCTTCACGCGCATGGGCCCGATGATGTTCGGCGGCGGCGGAAGCTTCGTGGATCTTGCCGATCTCCTCGCGCGCGACGAGATCGTGCAGCAGGTGCCCGAGGCGTCGCGTGAGCAGTTCGACGCGCTTCTCCGTTCGCAGGAGCAGCGGCTGCTCGCGCAGAGCCGCAACTACGGGCAGGAGATCCGCAAGGCCTTCGACCAGATGTTCGCGATCATCAGCGAGGCCGAGCAGGCGGCGAGCACGACCGCGGAGGGCGCCGATGGCGCCGATGGTGCGGCCGCGATGCAGGCGCAGATGGCGCGCATGCAGGCGATCATGCAGCGGATGAAGGAACTCGGGAAGGAGGCGAACCGCGTCGCCGGGCTCAACGCCGACGCGAACCGCGCGGCCGTCCGGCAGTTTGCGCTGGTGCTGCCCGAGCTTGCCTACCACAAGCTGCGCGGCGACCTCGCGAATCGCGCGACCGGCGCGATGGGGAGGTTCGCCGTCGGATTCGGCGGCGGCGGACTCGACGCGGGCGCGGGCGACCTTGCGACGCTGCTCGCGCGGCTTCGCCGCGACCCAGAGGTGACCGCCGAAATGCGCGCGCGCTTCGAGCCGATCGAGATCGCGTGGCGCCGCGAGCGCGCCGACAACGCCGAGCAGTTCGCGGAGTTCATGAACACGCTCGACACCACGGCGCTCATGATGGGCGGCATGAATCCCGACGGCTCGATGAGCGAGACCATGCGGAAGATCCAGAGCCTCGGCGGGGAGAAGAACGAGATCGACCAGCGCGCGTACCGCGCGGTCGCCGCAGTGATCGGCGCCGAGAAGAGCGAGGTCGTCTTCAGCAGGACGACGACCTTTGACCAGGGTGCCGACGGCGCTGATGTGGAGCGCGCCAGCGTGCTCACGCCGAATCCCACCGCGTTCGCCACCGAAACGGAGGTCGAGGACGCAGCAACCGACGACTATTCCGGCTATCTCGCGGGCGCGGCGATGATTCAGTCCGCTCCGCCGGCCTGGAGCACCGCGCAGCTCGCGCGGCTGCTGAAGCCGCTCGGCGTCGCCGACGCGTCGCTCGCGGTCCTCGAGGGCATCGTCGACGACTGGAACAAGCGCGAGTGGGAGGCCAAGGTCGCGCCGCTCGGAAGGCAGCTGACCGAGCTCAGCATGAGCCTCTACAACTCCCAACCTGCCGCCGACATCGACCCCGGCGAAGGCGCTTCGTTCGGGCTGAACCCCGAGAAAGTCGCGAAAGTCAGCGCGGCGCGTCGTCAGCTGATCGACGCGATCCTCGCGGCCGACGCAGTCCTCGTGTCGGAACTCGGTACGGCGCTCGGGCTTGCCTCTGACAGCGCCGAGGTGCTCATCTTGCGCCTCGACCGCGTGCAGCTGGCCTCTGAAGGGGGACTTTCAGGCGCTCGCAATGTCGTATCGCCCGCGCAGATCCTCTCGCGCGCGAACCTCTCGCCCGAGGCCGCGCGGGCGTTCATCGAAGGTTCACGCGAGGGCTGGATCGCTTTCGCCGACTCGATCGCCGCGGATGTGCGCAGCGTGCTCGACCGAGGCGAGCGTCAGCAGAAGGCCATGGAGTCTGCTCGGCAGGACGGCAGTTGGCAGACCATCCAGCAGGTGATGGCGTCGAACACGGCCGAGGCCGCTGCGTTCGCGCGCCGCTACAACGACCTCTGCGACGCCGCCGCCGCCAAGGCAAGCGATCGTGCGGAGGTCGCCGCCGCGATCAAGCGCGCACGGCTCTCGCTTGCGCGGCCAGATGTCTACAAGACCGCCGACTGCGCCACCCGCCAACTCGACGCCGCGATCGCGCTCGACGGCGTAAGCGACGACCAGCGCGCCCGCCTCGAGGCGCTCAAGGCCGAGTACGACGCCGTCTACGAGTTGCTCTCCGAGAAGATCGCGGGCGGCGGCGCAGTCGACCCGAACGATGGCGAGGCGTGGCGGGCGATGCAGGAACGGATCGAAGCCGAGCAGAAGCTCTTCTTCCAGCGCAACGAACGCACCGAGAAGGCGCGCTCGGAAGCGCGTCGCATCCTCGGCGACGAACTCGCCGCACGCGTGCGCGGGCTCGTGCCCGACGAGGCGGACGCGGCGAAGGGGCGCGAGGCGAATCGCTTCGACCCGTTCGCCGAGGAAGACGACTGAACGCCTTGCCGGCCGCCGCGCGTCTATCCTGCGCGCATGGGTGACACGCCACGGCATATCCTCGCGCTTGACTGCGGCACCACGAGCGTCCGCGCGATCGTGTTCGCGGTGCAGCCCGAGGGCGGCGCAGCCGAGATCGGCACTGGCCAGCGCGAGTTCGCGCAGCACTTTCCGAAGCCAGGCTGGGTCGAGCACGACGCAGACGAGATCTGGACGGCACTGCTCGCGTGCGTGAAGGACGCGCTCGCCGCCGCGAAGCGCTCGGCGTCGGAGATCGCAGCGATCGGCATCACGAACCAGCGCGAGACGATCGTCGTGTGGGACCGCGCGACCGGAAAGCCGATCCACCGCGCGATCGTGTGGCAGGACCGCCGCACGGCGTCGCGGCTCGTCGAGCTGCGCGCCGAAGGGCATGAAGACGCCGTGCGCGCCGCGACTGGCCTCACGCTCGACCCGTACTTCAGCGCCACGAAGCTCGCTTGGATCCTCGACGCCGTCCCGGGCGCGCGCGCCCGCGCCGAGGCGGGCGAACTCGCCGCCGGCACGATCGACTCCTGGGTGCTGTGGAAACTGACGAACGGCCGCGTCCATGCGACCGACGCGTCGAACGCGTCGCGCACGCTGCTCGCCCGTATCGGCGGCGCCGCGGGCTGCGCGTGGGACGACGCGCTCTGTTCGATCTTCCGCGTTCCGCGCGCGGTGCTGCCCGAGATCCGCGACTCGGCCGGCGCGTTCGGCGCCTCCGACGCCGCGCTGCTCGGTGCCGCGATCCCCGTCACCGGCATCGCGGGCGACCAGCAGTCGGCACTCTTCGGCCAGTCTTGCTTCACGCCGGGCGACGCCAAGTGCACCTTCGGCACGGGCTGCTTCCTGCTCGCGAACGCGGGCACGGCGCCGCCGCCCGCCCCCAACGGGCTCCTCACCACCGTTGCGTGGCGCATCGGCGGCCAGACCACCTACGCGATCGAAGGCTCCGTCTTCGTCGGCGGCAGCGCTGTCCAGTGGCTGCGCGACGGGCTCTCGTTCTTCGAGAAGTCGCGCGAGGTGAATGCGCTCGCGGCGAGCGTGGCCGATTCGGGCGGCGTCGTCGTGGTGCCCGCGTTCGCCGGCCTCGGCGCGCCGTGGTGGGACGCCGACGCGCGCGGCGCGGTCCTCGGCCTCACGCGCGGCTCGACCAAGGCGCACATCTCCCGCGCCACCCTCGAGGGCATCGCCCACCAGGTGGCCGATCTCGTCGAGGCGATCGAAGCGGGGGGCGTCTTGGTCCATGCCCTGCGGGTCGACGGAGGCGCGGCGGCGAGCGACCTCCTCATGCAGTTCGAGGCAGATTTCCTCGGGAAAAGTGTGGTGCGGCCGCGCATCCTCGAGACAACCGCCCTCGGCGCGGCGCAGCTCGCGGTTGCTGGTCTCTCGACCGCCTCCGCGGCAGATGCGCTCAAGCACGGGGCGGGAGACGTCGATCGGACTTTCGCCCCGGCCGCAACGCCGGCGGCACGCTCGGCCGCACGCGCCCGTTGGCGCCGCGCAGTCGATACGGTACGCGCGTTCGGCAACCCTGCAGACTGAATTCATGAAGCGACCATTCGACCGTTCCGCGCAACTCGCCTCGCTCGAAAGCCTCGAATTCGATGTGCTCGTGATCGGCGGCGGCGCGACCGGCCTCGGTATCGCCGTCGATGCCGCGAGCCGCGGCTACCGCACCGCGCTCGTCGAGGCCCATGACTTCGCGAAGGCCACGAGCTCGCGCAGCACCAAGCTCGTGCACGGTGGCGTGCGCTACCTCGCAGAGTGGCAGTTTGGCCTCGTCACCGAGGCGCTCGAGGAGCGCGCGATCCTCTGTCAGAACGCGCCGCACCTCGTGCACGACCTGGCGTTCGTCGTGCCGCGCTATCACTGGTGGGAAGGCCCGTTCTACGGCGCTGGCCTCAAACTCTACGACGCGCTTGCTGGCAAGCGGAACATCGGACACAGCCGCACGCTCTCGCGCGAGGAGACCATCGCCGCGATCCCGAATGTGAAGCAGGACGGCCTTCTCGGCGGCGTCGAGTATCACGACGCGCAGTTCGACGATGCCCGCATGGCGCTGGCGCTCGCCCGCACGGCGGCCGCGCATGGCGCGAGCGTCGTCAATCGCGTGCGCTGCATCGGCTTCGTGAAGGAAGGCGGCCAGGTGATCGGCGCGGAACTGCGCGACGAAGAGTCCGGCCGCGTCTTCAGGACGCGCGTCTCGGCCGTCATCAACGCCACGGGCATCTTCGCCGACGAGCTGCGTCGGAAGGACGACCCGAGCTGTGCGACGAGCCTCGAGCCGTCGCGCGGCGTGCACCTCGTGCTCTCGCAGGAGTTTCTGCCCGGAAACCACGCGATCATGGTGCCGCACACCGATGACGGCCGCGTGTTGTTCGTCATTCCGTGGCACGGACGCACGCTCGTGGGCACGACCGACACCGAGGTCGAGACGCCTGAGCTCGAGCCGCGTGCGAGCGACGAGGACATCGGCTTCATCCTCCGCAACGCCGGGCGCTATCTCGCGCGCGAGCCGAAGCGCGAGGACATCCTTTCGGTCTTCGCCGGACTTCGTCCGCTCGCTCGTCCGCAGCATGGCGCCGAGTCGAAGAAGGTCTCGCGCGAGCACTCGATCGAAGTCGCCAAGAGCGGCCTCGTGACCGTGACGGGCGGAAAGTGGACGACCTACCGCCGCATGGCGGATGAGGTCCTCGAGGAAGCGATCGAGGCCGTCGGCCTCGAGCTCCGCCAGTGCATCACCGAGACGCTTCCGCTCTACGGCTACGACCCGAATGCAGGCGTCGAGGCCGGCCTTCCTGACGCGCGGCGCATGTATGGAACCGATCGCGCGCAGCTCGACATGATCGAGCGTGCGGACCGCTTCCACGCTGCTCCGATGCATGCGAATCTCCCGCTGACGCCATCGGAGGTGATCTTCGCTGCGCGTCACGAGATGGCTCGCAGCGTCGAGGATGTGCTCGCGCGCCGGACGCGATCGCTGCTGCTCGATGCGCGCGCCTCGATCGAGATCGCGCATGAGACAGCGCGCCTCATGGCGCGTGAACTCGGCTGGACAAGCGCACAGACCTCCGCGAGCGAGGCGGAGTTCGTCGAGATCGCGCGGGGCTACATCCCCGCCTGAGCCTTCCGCGCTACGCTCACGCCATGAACCCCGCGCACCTCACTGCCTCGTCCGCTGCGTTCGCGGCCCATGTGTTCGCGGCTCATGTGTTCGCGGCCCATGTGTTCGCGGGCCATGTGTTCGTGGCCCATGCGTTCACGGCCCATGCGCTCGCCACGGGCGGCGCCACGGCGCAGACCGCGCCCGCGACGGAGGGACAGGGCGCGCCTCGCGCGAGCGAGACGCCATGGCCCGTCGTCCTCGGGCAGCGCACGGCGGCGCTCGAGCGGGAGTGGCCGATCATGAACCAGGTGGTGCTCGTTCCGGACGGGCGCACCTATCTCGATGAGATCGCGAAGTGGTCGCCCGAGGGCCGGTGGCCCGTCCTCATCGAGGACGGCTTCTTCGCGCCGATGTTCATCCGCGCGTTTGCGCCGGACCGCGTGGTGCGCCGCGAGTCGGTCGGGGCGATGCCCGCCGACCGCGAGGAGCGCGAGCGACTGATCGCGTCGAGTGCCGCCGAGGCGATAGCCGACGGATTCGCCGATGTGATCGGCGCCGCGGCTAAGCGCGGCGTCACGCCATCGATGATCGTGATCGCGAGCGCGGATGATCCGGCGTGGACCGCAGCCGCTGCACTTGCGGCGGGTCGATGCGCGCCGATCTACTTCACGAGCGAGCCCTACGGAACCCCCGACGAATCGATGGACGCGGCGCGCTTCAAGGGCCTCGCGATCGAACTCGAGCGGGCGGCGGAGCGCACCGGCCTCGCGTGGAAGGGGCTCGGCGACGCAATCGACGCGTTCGTCGTCTGCCGAAACATCGCGTGGAAGTGCGACCCGGAGCTTGCGCCGGGGCTGAAGATCGAGATTCCGAGCGGGCCGTTTCCGACCGCGCCTGGACAGCCGATCGCCACGCTCAACACGCTCGGCCGCCACGCCGACGGCATCTGGTGGGCGATCGGCTCCGGCATCTTCGGGGGCGAGGAGCGCTCGGCGTATGTCGCCATGTGTTCGCTGTTCGCTCCGAGGCGGACGGCGTGGCTCTCGAACGCCTACGAGTCGGGGCCGGGATGGAGCGCGTACGAGGTTGGTCCAGCGGCGACCAAGTTCGAGCGACAGGGCTTCGCCACGCAGACATGGTCGAAGGAGCAGAACACGGTCGATGCGTGGCGACGGATCCTCATGGGTGGATTCGATTGCGATGTGCTCGTGACGAACTCGCACGGCGTGTCGACGCAGTTCGGGCTCTTTGGCGGCGGAACCGCCACGGTTGGCGATGTGCCGCTCTTCGATCGCCCGGCCGCGGTGCACTTCCTGCACTCGTTCTCGCTGCAGTTCCCAGCGAGTCCATCCACCGTGGGCGGCGCATTTCTCGCGCACGGCGCCTACGCCTACTACGGATCGGTCTACGAGCCGCTGCTGCCCGCATTCACCACGCCCGAGCTGATCGCCGAGCGCAGCGGCTATCTCGTGCCGTTCGCCGTGTCGGCCCGCGTCTATGAGGGAAGCTTCGCGCGACCCTGGCGCACGGCGTCGTACGGCGATCCGCTCACGATTCTCGCGACGCCCGAGCGGCTTGGCGTGCGTCGCGTCGCGCCGCCATCCGATGGCGCGGTCGACCTGAAGCAGGAGGCCGCGGCGCAGCTCAAGCGGTTCCGCGATGAGAGCGACACGCTTGCCATCGCGAAGGCGATGCGCGATCTCGAGCTCCTCGGCAGCGACGAGAAGGTGATCAAGCTCTGGGCGCTTGCGAAGGATCTCGACACCGCGCCGCTCGCAGCGGGCTTCGTGCTCGGGCCGATGTTCCGCGCCCGTGATCTCGACGCGCTCGTCGGCGCCTACGCGGCATGCAAGGTCACGCCACCGAAGGCGCGCGACATGCTGTGGCAGCTCGCGACGCCGCGGCTCAATTCAACGAGCGACGCGCGCCTCGTCGCACTGCTTTCGCGCGATCCCCGTGGCCCCGATCCGAGCGTCGACCTCGCGCTGTTGCGGCCGATCGGACTGCGGGTGCTTGGCCGCGAGGCATGGGCGCGCGTGATTTCGGACGCCGAGGCGACGGTCACGGACGAGACGATCCGCGCCAGAATCAGCGCGTTGCGCTGAGTTGCGTCGCCGGCACCGCAGGCTTTGACGCGCCTTCCGTCGCCGGCTTCGGCCGCGTGCCGGAGGGCTTGAGCGCAGCGGTGGCGCGCTGAATCGTCGAGTTCGGCTCGGGCACGCAGCCGTCCTGCACGGAGGCTGTCGATTCTGCCTCGGTCAGCGCGTCCTTCATCTCCGCTGCGACGGCGCAGGCGAGGCCCGCCATGCCATGCGGTGCCGGATGCAGTTCATCGCGCTGGAGAAGCGGCGCCTGCTTCGTGCTCTCGAGCCGCACGCCACGGATCTCGAGCGCTCGCTCCTCCATGAGCTGACGCTGCATGTCGGCGAGCGGAACGACCCGGATGTTGGCGCGACCCTTCGCCCACTCGGCGAAGCGAGCGTTCGCCTTCACGAGCGTGTCCTTGGCGGGCATCTGCGCAGGTGCGAGCATCTTGCCGACTGCGGGCGACATGTCGGGCAGGTCGCCGACGAGCACCGGGACCTCGAACTTCTCGAGTTCCTTGAGGCCGAGCTCGAGCTTCTCGAGGCGTTCGGCCTCGTCCGTGATGCGTCCGCCCTTCGGCGAGTCGTCGCCGTAGCAGTACCAGAAGAGGAAGTCGAGCGCGATCACGCAGTCGGGCTTGAATGCAACCGCGCGCGCGGCGGCGGTCGAGCCGTTCTTCACAGGCGCGAGAAAGAAGAAGCCGCTCGACATGTCGGTCGACACGATCTCGAGCTCGGGGCACGCGAGGCGCACCATGTCGATGAGCCGGAAGCCGAGCGCGTAGTCGCCGTCGGCACGCTTCTCGCGCATCACGCAGCCGAAGCCGGCGGACGCGCTTGCGCCGATCACCGCGACTCGGACGGACTCCGCAGGCGCCGTGGTCGCAGCGGGGGGCGCAGGCACCGGCGCGACCTGCGCAAGCGACGGCGTGGCGACGATCAGCGCGAGTGCAAGCGTGCGAAGTGCGTGACGCATGGCGTGATGGTAGCCAGCGGGGGTGCGGCCGGCACCTCACGGCGCGCAACGCGCGCCTGCCCCGTCACCAGCACCAAAGGGAGCCGCCGCAGCGGCGACCGCTAAATCTGAAGCGCCTTCATCATCGTCGACCCAAGGTCGGCGGGGCTCTCGGCGACCGCGATGCCGCAGGCCTTCAGCGCCTCGATCTTCGCCTGCGCGGTGTCGTCGGCGCCGCCGATGATCGCGCCGGCGTGACCCATGCGCTTGCCTTTCGGGGCGGTGCGGCCCGCGATGAAGCCGGCGACCGGCTTCTTCATGTGGGCCTTGATCCACTTCGCGGCCTCGACCTCGTCGGTGCCGCCGATCTCGCCGATCATCACGACGCCGTCGGTCTCCTTGTCGGCATTGAAGAGCTCGAGCGCCTCGATGAAGCCGAATCCGCGCACGGGGTCGCCGCCGATGCCGACGCAGGTCGACTGGCCGATGCCGCGCGAGCTCGTCTGCCAGACCGCCTCGTAGGTGAGGGTGCCCGAACGGCTCACGATGCCCACGGCCTTGCCCGTCTTCGCGTCGACCCGGTGCGTGTGGATGTAGCCGGGCATGATGCCGATCTTGCAGCCGCCCTCGAACCTCGCGCCCGGGCCCTCGCCCGACACCCGCCGGCCGGGCGTGATGACTCCGGGGCAGTTCGGCCCGACGAGCCGCGTGTTCGGGTAGTCGGCGAGCATCGCCCGCGTGCGGATCATGTCCTCGACGGGAATGCCCTCGGTGATCGCGACGACCAGCGGGATGCCCGCGGCGGCCGCCTCGAGGAT
>JBEAUK010000081.1:0-45406 GCA_041161465.1 Planctomycetota bacterium
AACCTCGGCACGCTGCTTCGGGACGCGGGCAGGCTCGCCGAGGCGGAGCCCTTCTACCGCGAGGCCCTCGAGAAGCGCCGACGCGTGCTCAGCGAGGAGCACCCGCACACGCTCGTCTCGCTCGGCAACATGGGGATCCTGCTCACGCGACAGGGGAAGCCCGCCGAGGCCGAGCCGTTCCTGCTCGACTCGCACGAGAAGCGCAGCCGCGTGCTCGGCGACCAGCATCCGTTGACGGTCGCCGCGATCGGCGCCCTCGTCGACCTCTACACCGCGTGGGACAAGTCGGAGCCCGGCAAGGGCCACGGTGCGCGGGCCGCGGAGTGGCAAGCGAAGTCTGACGCCGCGAAGAAGTGACTGCGGCGCCCGAACAGGCCGCTCAGATGCCGACGACGCCGTTCGCGTCGCCGAAGCGGTCGATCTTCACGCCCGCCGCGCGCGCGATGCCGACATGCAGGTTGCAGAGCGGCGTGCCCGGGGCGCTCGCGACGACTCGCCCGCGCTTCGCGCGGCCGCCGGCGACGAGGATCGGGAGATCGTCGTGGTTGTGGCGGTTGCCGTCGTTGATCGCGCTGCCGTACATCACGATCGTCGAGTCGAGCAGCGGCCTTCCGTTCTCCTTCACGCGCGTCAACGCGCGCAGGAACGCGGCGAAACGCTCGGTCTGGAAGCGGTTGATCGCCGCGAACTTCGACAGCTTCTCCGGGTTCTTCCCGTGGTGCGACACATCGTGGTGACCTTCCGACACGCCGACCTCGCGGTACGGCCGGTTCGAGCCCTCGTTCGCGAGCATCAGCGTCGCGACGCGCGTCGAGTCGGTCTTGAACGCGAGCGCCAGCACCTCGCCCAGGAGATCGATGCGTGAGCCGATGTCGCGTGGCGCCGCGTCGAAGTCGGGCACCGCGTCGCCGACCTCGAGATCGGCGAGCGCATCCTCGCGCAAGCGCCCCTCGAGTTCGCGCACGCCCTCGAGATACTCGTCGAGCCGCGCGCGATCCGAGGCACCGATCGACATGCCGAGCCTACGCGCCTCCTTCGCAGCGCCATCGAGGATCGACCGCCGCGATCGCGCCTGCGCCGCGGCTTCCTCCGGCGATTGCCCGCGCTTCCCGAAGATCCGGTCGAACGCCGCGCGCGGGTCAGTCTCCTTGCCGTTCGGAAGGCTCTCGCTCTTCCACGAGATGTTCGCGCTGTAGGCGCACGAGTAGCCCGAGTCGCAGTTGCCGGCCGTCATCGCCGGCTCGCTGCCGAGTTCAAGCGAACGGAGGCGCGTGCGCACGCCCTGCTCGGCGAGGTCGTCGGCGATCACCTGGTCGATGCTCTTGCCCGCGCGAATGTCGTCGCCCGCCGTCTTCTTCGGCTGCATGCCCGTCAAGAAGCACGCGGCGCTGCGCGCGTGGTCGCCGGGGCCATCGCCGTTCGCCTCGGCGTGGCGATGGCGCAACCCCGTGTAGACATCGATGTCGCCGCGGAAATCGGCAAGCGGCGCGAGCGTCGGCGACGGCACCCAGAGGCCGCGCGCGTCGGCGGTCGGTGTCCACGCCTCGACATTCACGCCGTTCGGGAAGAAGAGATACGCCACGCGCAAGGGCGGCGCGGCCTCCGCAGCGGTCGTGGCCGCGAGCGCGCTCGACGCGATCCCGCGCGGCAGCATGGCCTCGAGCCACGGCAGCGCAATCGCAGCACCTGCGCCACGCAGCACGGTTCGACGGTCGATGAGCGGTTCACGCATGGAGGGCGCCTCGGGTTCAATCTACGGCAGGACGGGCGGAAGGCAACGATGAACGCGCGGAATCGCGCAGGTTGGTGCGGATACGGAACGCGTCAGCCGTCACGATTCCTTCGACCAGCGTGGCGAAGTCGCCCTTGGCGGCGAGATCCGCGGCCAATCGGTCGACCAGCACATCGTCGGCATCGGCCGTGCCGCGGCCAAGCGCGTAGACGAGCAGGTGACGCGCGAGCGACCGCTCGAAGCTCGTCGATGCGGCAAGCATCGACTCGACCCCGCGAGCGCCGCGCAGCACGCTGCCGTCGGGCATCTCGGTCGAGTCGTCGATCGAGAGACCGTCGAACTCGCTGCGGAATCGGCCGTCCGCATCGAGCCGCTCGAACGCGAGGCCGATCGCATCCATCCGCACATGGCACGACGCGCAGTCGGGATTGTCGCGGTGCTCGGCCATCAGCTCGCGCACCGAGAGCCCGTGTCGCGCGTCCTTCGTTTCGGGCAGCTGCGGCACGCCGGGCGGCGGTGGCGGCGGCGCCTCGTCGAGCAGCGCCTCGAGCACCCACTTGCCGCGCTTCACGGGGCTCGTGCGCGTCGGATTGCTGGTGGCGACGAGCACGCTCGCATGGCCGAGCACGCCGCCGGCGCGCGCATCGTCGATCGCACGCCTCGCGACGCCCGCTTCCACGGGCGGCTCCATGCCGTAGAGCGCGGCAAGCGCCGCATCGACCTCGGTCTCGCGCGTCGTGATGAGCGCCCGCACGGGCCGATCTCCGCGCACCACCGAGTCGAAGAGCCGCTCCGTCTCGCGCCGCATCGACGCGAGGAGCGCCGCGTCGAGCGCCGGATACACCTTCGGATCCATCTGCCGCGTCTCGAGGCCGTCGATCCCGAGCCACTGCGTGGCGAAGCGCTGCGACAGGCTCGCCGCACGCGGGTCCTTGAGCATGCGGCGCGCCTCGCGCGCGACACCGGCAGGCGTGTCGAGTTCGCCTCGTGCGGCTGCGCTGCGCAGCGCGGCATCGGGCACGCTTGACCAGAGGAAGAACGAGAGCCGCGAGGCGATCTCGCTGCCATCGAGCGCACGGCTCGCCTCGGCTCCCTTGCTTGGCTTCTCGACGCGCAGGAGGAAGCGCGGGTCGACGAGGAGCGCCGTGACCAGAACGCGCAGACCGTCGCGCCACTCGCGCTCGAGATCGCGATCCTTGCTCCCCTTCTCGGGAGCTGTCGCCTCGCGCGCCGTGCGCACGAGCGCCTCATGCTCCGCATCGCTCAGGGGCCGACGGAAGAGCTCCTCGCCGAGCGCGCCAGCCACTCGACGGAGCCTGCGCGGCACGGGTCCTTCGCCGGCGATCACCTTCGCGCGGTCGAGAAACGGCGTGCCTGACGGCGCATCCAGCGGGCCTTCGACTCGGATGAAGCCGACGGCGAGATTGCGGTCGCGCCGCTGCGGATCGGCGCGCTCGCCTGCGAAGAAGTCATTCAGGAAGCGCGCACCGACGCGACTCTCGCCCGCGGAAAGCGCGCCTTCCCAAGTGATCGTCATGGGCTGCCTTGGCGTGGCCTCGACCGCATGCTCGCCGACGACCTTGCCGTCGACGAGCAGCGCAAGTCGCGCGACATCGTTGCCGGCCTGCTGTGCGGCGGCCTCGATCGTGATGCGATAGCGCCCTGCGCGCTTGACCTCGAACGCGCCCGTGAGCGTGCCGTTGGTCCAGAGCCACGCAAGCCCATCGCGCGTGTTGCCCTGTCCACGACGCTCGAGCCGGTCTGGCGCGATCGTGATCGGGGCAGCGGGTCCCGCAGGCGGCACGAGTTGCGCAGCGATCTCCTCGGCGGCGACGAAGTATCGCTCGAGCACGAGCGTCGGAAGCACGAGGGTGTCGGCCGTCGTGTCGAAGCCCTCGCCGATCTCGTCGCGCGGCAGCATCTCACGCACATCGATCTCGGTGCCAAAGACATCGCGCACGGCGTTCGCGTACTGCACGCGATTCAACCGCCGTACCGCCGCGACCTCGCGCGCGAGCGGCGGCAGAAGCGCGTCGATCGCGGACACCGCGGCGCGATACTCGTCGAGGCTCGGCCGCTCGGGCTCGTCGGCGGGCGGCATATCGCGCTTCGCAAGGCGCTTGCGCAGCGCGCGCAGCACGCTCTCGTCGATCTTCCCCGCCCCGATCGGCCCTGCGAGCTCGAGTCCGCCCTTTGGCTTGGTGCCCTCGTGGCAGTCGACGCAATGCGCCTCAAGCAGCGGCTTGATCGACGCGGGGATCGCAACCTCGTCAGCCGACGACGAAGCGACCGCGCGTGCGGCGAAGACGGAAAGCACGGCGACGGCGAACAGACGGGAAACTCGCATGGTTCACTTCGCGGCCGGCGCGATCTTCGAGCGGAACGGCACCATCGGCAGCCCCGCTGCATTCACGATGTTCGCGCGCTGCGGGTTGTTCTGCCACGCGTAGGCGACCTCGACCGGATCCGCGATGCCTGGCGCCTCGAGCACGATCGAACCGCCGTCGATCGTCGCCTTCGCCCAGACGAACTTTCGGTCGGCGCCGCAGAGCGCGAAGCCGCCGGGCTCCGCACCGGATGCACGCAGCCCGTCCGCATTGGCGAGGCTCAGCCGGACCGTCGCGCCATCGGCGCGCTGCGCCTTTGCGAGTTCCGGCCCCTTCCATTGCACCGATGCCTCGCCGTACACCGTGCTGCGAGCCCACGCCGCGAGCCGCTCACCGACCTCGCGCTTGCGGCGCGGGTGGATGTCTGACGCGTCGCCGAGATCGATCGCACTGATCATTCCTGCGTTGCCCGCCTCGCGTGCGCCCTTGAACTGCGCATCGCGCAGGAGCGCCCACGCACCCTGCGCCGGCTCGCTCTCGACGAACGGTTGGAACGCCGCGAGTTGCACGACGCCCCACGCCATGTCGGAGTTGCCCGACTTCTCGCGCCACGAGCGAATCAAGAGCGGCAGCAACTTGCGGTAGTTGTCGGGCTCGCCCGAGTTCGACTCGCCCTGGTACCAGATCGCGCCGCGCACGGGATACTCGATCCACGGCGCCATCATCGCGTTGTAGATCGCCGCAGGTTCGTGCGGCTCGGTGCCCGGTGCCTTGCCGCCGGCTGCTGGATCGGCCTCGAACTTCGCGATGCGCGCCGAGAGCGCCTCCGCCGTCGCCTTGAAGTCCGACTTCGCCATCGAGTCGAGCGGAATCCACGGCTCGATCCGCGTACCGCCCCAGGAGATGTCGACGAGGCCGATCGGCACCTCGAGGTCGAAGGCGCGCGCGAGGTCGACGCCGAACCACCAGCCGACCGCGGTGAAGCCGCCGACGGTCTCCGGCGAGGCCACGCGCCATGATCCCGGCACGCGATCCGCAGGCTTGTTCGCCGTGACATGCGGCGCCTTGAACGAGCGAATCGGCATCTTCGCGGCCATCGACTTCGCGCGATCTGCCTCGTTCGCGCCATCGACCGACCATTCCATGTTCGACTGCCCGGAGCAGAACCACACCTCGCCGACGAGGATGTCCTTCGCGGAGGCGCGGCCGCTCTTGCCCTCGACCACGAGCTCGCGCCCCTCGAGCGATGCCGGCATCGGCGCGAGCGCGAGCGCGAAACGGCCTTCCGCGTCGGCCTGGCCCGCCACGCGCGTACCGCCGAAAGCCAGCACGAGCGCTTCATTCGGCTCCGCGCGTCCCGTCACCCGGATCTCGCGGTCGCGCTGCAGCACGGCGTGATCCTGGAACGGCGTATCAAGCGACACATCGGCGGATGCGGCTGCATGCACCGTGGCGGCAAGCAGGAATGCGAGACGAGAGGCGCTGTCAAGCGCACGACGAGAACGGAGGCGCGTCATGTGCGCCATCGTGACGCGCATGCCACCGCGATGCAAGCCTCATCTTTCCCGAACGCGATCTTTCCGAGCAAATCGATCGCGCCGCGAGAGAAGCCGCAGGCCGTGCAGCGCGACCAGCACCGTGCTTCCCTCGTGGCAGACGACCGCAAGCGGCAACGGCACGATGCCGAGGAGCGTGAGCGGAATGAGCACCGCGACCACGCCCATCGAGAAGATGACATTCTGCCTGATCATCGCGCGCGTCGCGCGGCCGAGCTCGATCGCGAACGGCAGCCGCGTGAGATCGTCGGCCATGAGCGCCACATCCGCGGCCTCGAGCGCGACATCGGTTCCGCCGTGGCCCATCGCGATGCCGACCGTCGCCGCGGCCAGCGCGGGCGCGTCGTTCACGCCGTCGCCCACCATCGCGGCCGCGCCGTGCGACGCGACGAGCGCGTGGATCTCGTCGATCTTCTGCTCGGGCATGAGGCCGGCCTTCACGGTCGTCACGCCGACATCGGCGCCGACCTTCGCGCCCGTCGCCGCATTGTCGCCGGTCAGCATCACGACCTCGCAGCCGAGCTCGCGCAGCGCGCGGATCGCGTCGGCCGCCTCGGTGCGCGGGCGGTCGCTCACGCCGATTGCGCCGAGCGTGCGCGCGCCGTGCACCACCGACATCGCCGTCATCGCCTGCGCCTCGATCGCGCGCGCAAGCACTTCTGCCTGCGGATCCGCGACAAGCGCGTTGTTCTCGAAGAGCCGCGCGCGCCCGACGCCCGCGCGCACGCCGTCGACCACGCCCTCGACGCCCTTCCCCTTCACCGCGATCGCGTCGACGACCGGCGGCACCACGATGCCACGCGCCATCGCGGCATCGACCACGGCCTTCGCGATCGGATGGCTCGACGACTGCTCGACCGACGCGGCCACGCGCAGCAGTTCGTTCTCGTCGACGCCCGGCAGCGGCGAAAGCGCCGAAAGCTCGGGCTTTCCGCGCGTGATCGTGCCGGTCTTGTCCATCGCGACCACGCGCACCGTGCCGAGCGCCTCGAGGTGCATGCCGCCCTTCACGAGAACGCCGCCGCGCGCCGCGCGCGCAAGGCCCGCAAGCACGGCGGCCGGCGTCGAGATCGCAAGCGCGCACGGCGACGCGCCGATCAGCATGCTCATCGCGCGCAGGAACGCCTCGCTCCACGAGAGCCAGCCCGCAAGCGGCGGCACCACGATCGCAAGCACCGTCACCACGAGGACGCACGGCACATAGACGCGCGTGAAGCGCTCCGCCGCGCGCTCGGCGAGCGACTTCGTCGCCTGCGCCTCGGCCACGAGGCGAATCATGCGCGCGACGAGCGTGTCGGACGCAGGCTTCGTCACGCAGACGACGAGCGCGCCGTCGCCGTTCAGCGACCCCGCAAAGGCGGCGCTGCCCGGCTCCTTGTCGACCGGCATGCTCTCGCCCGTGATCGGGCTTTGGTCGACGCCCGAACGCCCCTCGAGCACCGCGCCGTCCGCCGCGATGCGCTCGCCCGGGCGCACGACGATCAGGTCGCCGACGGCGAGCTCCTCGACCGCGACCTCCCGCTCGGTGCCGTCGGCGCCGCGCACGCGCGCACGCTTCGGCGCGAGCATCGCAAGCGCGCTCACCGCGCTCTTCGCCCGCGACAGCGCGAGGTACTCGAGCCCATGCCCAAGCGAGAAGAGGAAGAGGAGCAGCGCGCCCTCGGCGAACTCGCCGACAAGCGCCGCGCCGATCGCGCCGACCACCATCAGGAAGTCGATGTCGAGCCGTCCACGAAGGAGCTGGCGGAAACCATCGCGGGTCGCCTCCCAGCCACCCGCGGCATACGCCACCGCGTAGAGCGCATAGGCCGCGATCGGCCACTCGGCGTTCGCACAGAGGTAGCCGCCGAGCAGCGCAGGGCCGGCGATCGCGGGCCACACGAGTTCCGAGTAGGCACCGAGCACACGGAACGGCGCCCAAGCCGGTGGATCCGCGGCCTCCGCGCCTGCGGGTGCGTGGTCATGATCGTCGCCGCGTCCGTGCACAGCGACAGGCTATCGCATGCGCCGCAAGCGTGAACACCGAAAAACAGCGCCGCCCGGCGTGAACCGGGCGGCGTGCGGTCTGTGGATGATGACGCTGTCAGGAGAGTGCGCGAGGCGGCCGGAGTCGGCGGCCGAAACCCCCGCGGTTGGACTCAGAAGAGCAGCTGCAGCTGGGTGCGCACGACCCACTGGCCGTCGTTGGTGAAGCCGTTGCCCACCGTCGAAGAGCCATCCTGGAGCCAGTCGGCGCCGGAGCTGTTGAAATCTCCGATCGGGGTGAAGGCGTAGCCGAAGTCGCTCGTCCACTTGATGTCCTTGTTGCCGCCGAAGAAGTAGTTCATGCCGACGGTGACGATGCTGTTGGACTGGAGGTCGATGCCGGTGTCCGCGGTACGGAACTTGTCGGTGTCGGTGTCGCCCATCTCGTAGCGCGCGTAGAGCTCGACCTCGTTGGTGAGGAAGTAGCCGCCCTGCACGACCGCGCCCCACTGTCCCATGCTGTCGCTGGTACCGCCGCCACGGGTGGCGACGTTGCCTGCGAGCTGGACATCGCGGTAGACGCCATAGACGAAGAACGATGCGCCGCCGAAATTCATCGTCAGGTCGGCGGTGACGCCCCACATCGAGTCGGTCGTCGACGCCGTCAGCGTGCCTTCATTCGTCGGGCGCAGGCTCTGGCCCATGCCGCCGAGGCCGACCATCCATCCGAACTCGTCGCCGCGGTAGCTGTTGAAGTCGCGCATCGAGCGCCAATTGCCGGCGCCGAGGTACTCGAGTCGGCCGGCGAACGCCCAGTTGGTCGCGTTCGTGTTGAACGGCGTGGTGTAGCCACCCGCGTAGCCGCCGGCGGCCGCGGTGGCCGAGGTCGGCACGCTCGTCGCGTTGGCGCGGAGGCCGTCGCCGTAGAAGGCAAGCGCCTTCCACTGCTCGCCTGCGCGACCGCCGAACTCAGCCTGGATGCCCTGGCCGAACTTCGTCGAGAACACATCGTTCACGAGCGAGCGCTCGACGGCGAGCTGCGTGGTGCTCGAGACGAGCTCCTCGCGGAGGAACGGGGTCTTGAACTGACCCGCGCGCACCATGATGCCGTTTCCGAAGTCCTTCTGGATCCAGATGTTCTCGACCGAGCCGACGATGTTGCCGCTCGAGTAGGTCTGCGCGCCAGAGGACAGCGACCCCGGGGTGCGGTTCATCACAAGCTGCAGCTCGTAGGTCCAGCTCGGGTCGACCACGAATCCCGTGAACGCGAGCTTGGTGCGGCGGTTCTCGAAGCCCCAGACATTCTCCTTGAACGCCGGCGACGGCGAGGTGATGCCCTGGTTGTCGCGGTGATTGAACGCCCAGCGGAACTGGATCTGGCCCTTGATGTTCAGCTTGAAGTCGCCGCTCGGCGAAGCCAGGAAGAATCCGCCCTGGTCCTTGTTCCAACCCGCGGTCGCGCCGGAGCCCTGCAGGCTGTCGCGCGTGCCCGCGTCGGCGAGGACATCGCTCACGATCGAGCGAATCTCGTCGGCGCGCTGCTCGGTGAGCCACTGCTCGCCGTTGGCGCTCTGCTCGAGCTTGGTGACCTTGGCTGCGAGCGCATCGTTCGCGGCCTTGAGATCGGCGATCTGCTTCGCCATGTCCGAGCTGGCGTCCGCCGCAGCGAATGCGCCGCCCGCGATCGAGAGCGTGGTCGCGCCGGCGAGCCAGGCCCCGATCGATCGTGTGCGAGTCGTGTTCATCGTGTCGTGCTCCTAGAGAAGGTTGCTTGTTCGCCGAAGGGCTTCGGCGCACGCGTTGTCCGCGAGGTGGGCAAACTAGAAGCACGGGGTTTGGTCAGGACACGATGAAGCGACGGGATCGTTCTTTACCGTTCCTTCATATGAAGCGATGGTCAAGTATTCGCAAATCCATGCGGAAAACACAGGGTTTCCTGACATCACCCCGTCGCCTTCACGATTCCTAAACACAATCCAAAATGGTTTCCGCGAACTTCGGCGGATGCAGCACGCGCCGCGTGTTTGCGTTGTGTTCAGACAGGATGAAGAGCGTGCGATCTGTTCCGAACGGCGGTTGCGGTCTTGCCGCCCAAGCTCGACTCTTCCCGTCTCGCCTCCACTCGCAACCACACTCCCGAAAGAGAGCCCCGCATGAACACCTCCTCCGGCCTTCGTCCTCTCGCCTCGGCGATCTCGCTCGCGATCCTCTGCGCGCTCGCGTCGGGCTGCCAGTCGAACATCAAGAGCACGCTGCCGGTCATCGAGACGGTCACGCCGATCGCGCAGACCGAGCGTCTCTGCCCGATCACCGGAGAGGTGGTCACGGAGATCGACGAAGTCGCCTTCTTCGAGACCTACGCCGTCTACTGCAAGGGCCGCGACAACGCGCGCCAGTTCGCATCGCTGTCGGCCGAGCAGCGCGCGCGCCTCGCGAAGGAGCAAGTGCTCCCGCAGAAGGGCATCTCGAACACGACCTGCCCGCTCACGGGCGAGTCGCTGAGCGCGGCTGCGTCACCGGTGGTCTACGAGGGCGCCGTGATCGGATTCGCCTCGCTCGCCGATGCAAACCAGTTCCGCTCGCTCAACGCTGAAAAGAAGGCGAAGCTGATCGCGAAGTGGAAGGCGGAGCAGGCCTCCGTCGGCAACGGCTGATCGCGCGACGACCGCGCGCACGCCTCATGTCGCCGACTTGACCTCGACCTCGGTGTGACCGACTTCGGTCGCGAGGCGGGTCTCGATCTTGCGGCACAGCGTCTCATCGTCGAGCGACGACGGGATCGAAAGCGCCATCGTGAAGCTGCGCCCGGATGCACCCGCACGCAGCGAGCGCACATGGCAGCGCATCATGCGCAGCTCGAGCGAGGCGACGAGCTCCGCCTTCTGGCGATCGGCGCCCACCGGGATCCGCACCTTGATCTCGCCGCCGCGACGCGCCTGCAGCCACCAGATGATCAGCCACGCTGCCGCGGCGACCACGAGTGCGGTCGCGTACTGCGAGAGACCGCACGCCAACCCGATCACGACCACGAGGATCGCGCGGCCCGTCATGTGCGGGTTGCCGATCACGGTGCGGAAGCGGATGAGTCCGCCGATCCCGAAGATGACGAACGCCATCGTCTGGTCGATGAGGACAAGAGACGCCACCACTGCGCCGATCATGCCGAGGACGACGAGCGTCTTGCGCTCCTCGTTGGCCTCGAGCATGTCGCGGCGTCGGGTGCTGCGCGGGTGAAATGCGAGGAATGACGCGAGAACCACGGCGAGGACGACGCCGATCACGATCTCGAGCCAGGTCTCGGGCTGCCAGAGCTGGTCGAACGCATGCTGGAGCCGCTCGGCCGCGGTCTCCTTGATGCTCGTGCGGAACAGCGTGGACGCCTCGCTGGCGCCTGACGCGAATGTCTCGCCCGTCGACGACGCCGCTGCGGCGAGCGCTGCGTAGATCGGAAGTGCCGTCAAGCGAGACACGGTCATCGGATGCTCCTTTAGCGGCGACGGCGCGTTCCGATCACGGAGGGAACGGCCACGCGCTGCGCGTTGGGCTGACCAGCGGGGCGACCGCCGGCCTGCTGCTCGGCTGCGCGGCGGAACTGTTCGTTCGTCTTCTCGATCGACTCGCGGACCATCTTGACCTTCTCTGCATCGAGGCCCTGGAGGATCGCGCTCGACATCGCGTTCGCGGGGCTGAACTGGCCGAAGCCGAGAATTCCCTTCTCGATGTCGATCTGCACGGCGGTGGCGCCGAGATCCGACAGCATGCAGAGCACGGTCATGGTCTCGGGCGCATCGAGCGCCTTGCCTTCCTTCATCATGCCGCCGAGCAGACGCCCGGCCGTGATGAAGACGGGCTCGTTCACCTGCTTGATGGCGCTGACGCGCTGCGCGATCTGCATCATGAGCTCGCGCGACTGACGCACGACCAGCACCTCTTGCTCATTGACCCTGATCTTGCGGCGGAAGGCGTTGCACATCGCGGCGGCGAGGGCGAGACCCGACTGCACCGCCGCGAAGCCGAAGGCGGTCTCGAGTCCGGCGGCCGCATCGGTCGGCGTCTCCTCGGTCACGCTCGCGGTTCCGCCGTCCACCCACATGTTCTTGATGCCAAGCGAGGCGCACGACTGAAGGCCTGCCTGCACGACGGGATCGGACTCGCTCTTGCCCTCTGCGATCAGCGATGCCACCGCATTCGCGGCGGTGTGCGGAATCGCCTCCGCGGCGGTGATCTTGGGAAGGACGAGATTGACGAAGGCCGCAAAGTCCTTCTTCTCGATGTCGCGGAGGAGGCAGTACTGGCCGTTGAGGCGGATGGCGCTCATGGAATGCTCGCAGGGAAATCGGTGCGGACGCGGGTCTGGCCGCGGGCGACGATGGTAGCACCTCGGACCCCCCGCCCGACCGGGCCTGGCCCGCCACGCCGACCGCGCCTTTCCGTACCATCGCGGCATGCCCAGCGCCCGTTCCCGCTCGCCAAAGCGCAATGCGCCATCCGCAGGCCCCGCCGTCGGCATCATCATGGGGTCACAGTCCGACTGGGAGACGATGCAGCACGCCGCCGAGATGCTCGAATCGCTCGGCGTCGACCACGAGTGCCGCGTCGTGTCGGCGCATCGGACGCCAGACCTCCTGTTCGAGTACGCGGCGGCCGCGCGCGGGCGCGGCATCAAGGTCATCATCGCGGGCGCGGGCGGCGCGGCGCACCTGCCCGGCATGTGCGCATCGAAGACCGACCTCCCCGTCCTCGGCGTGCCCGTCGAGTCGAAGGCGCTGAAGGGCCTCGACTCGCTGCTCTCGATCGCGCAGATGCCCGCGGGGATACCCGTCGGCACGCTCGCGATCGGGCGCGCGGGCGCGGTGAACGCGGCGCTCCTCGCGGCAAGCATCCTGTCGCACCACGACGCGGGCGTGGCGGCGAAGCTCGCTGCGTTCCGCGCGAACCAGACCGCGAAGGTGCTCGCGAACCCGATCCCCGGAGTTTCGGGCGCCGAGCCGCGCCGTCGAAAGGCGAAGTCGAAGTGAGCGCGGTACGCATCGGCGTCCTCGGTGGCGGCCAGCTCGGGCAGATGCTCGGGCTTTCGGCGATTCCGCTCGGGATCGAGTGCGTGTTCTACGACCCGTCGCCCGACGCGCCCGCGCGCGTGGCGGGCCGGCACATCTGCGCCGCGTGGAGCGACCGCGAGGCGCTGGCCGAGTTCGCCGCATCGGTCGACGCGATCACATTCGAGTTCGAGAATGTGCCTGCCGCGAGCCTCGCGTATCTCGCCGAGCGGAAGCCGGTGTATCCGGGCGTCCGCTCGCTCGAACTCACCTGCGACCGGATCCGCGAGAAGGAATTCCTGCGCGACGCGGGCGTGCCCGTGCAGCCGTTCGCGGGCGTCACCGTGCGTTCCGAGCTCGAGCTTGCCCTCGCAACCGTCGGCACGCACGGCGTCCTCAAGACGCGCACGCTCGGCTACGACGGCAAGGGCCAGCGCGTCGTGCATTCGGCCGACGAACTCGCGCGCGCGTGGGATTCGCTCGACCACGCACCGTGCATCTACGAAGCGTTCGTGCCGTTCGACCGCGAGGTGAGCGTGGTCGCCACGCGCGCGGCGAACGGCGAGATCGCCGCGTATCCGGTCGTCGAGAACCTGCACACGCAGGGGATTCTGTTCCGCTCGATCGCGCCCGCGCGCGTGTCGGACGGCCTCGCGCGCGCGGCGGAAGGCCACGCGCGCCGCGTGCTCGAGGCGCTCGGGCATGTCGGCACGCTCGCGCTCGAGATGTTCGTCGCCGACGGCACGCTCGTCGCGAACGAAGTCGCGCCACGCGTCCACAACTCGGGGCATTGGACGATCCACGGCGCGCGCACGAGCCAGTTCGAGAACCACATGCGCGCGGTCGCGGGCCTGCCGCTCGGCGACACGGGCATGGCGGAGTTCTCCGCGATGGTGAACCTCGTCGGCGGCCTGCCCGCGCGCGGGGAGATCCTCGCGATCCCGGGCGCGTCGCTCCAGCTCTACGGCAAGAGCCCGCGCCCCGGGCGCAAGGTCGCGCATGTCGGCATCGTGGCGCCCACGCGCGCAGAGCTCGACGAACGGCTCGCGCGCGTCGAGGGCGTGGCGCGCCGCGTGAACAGGCTCGCCCCCGCCCCTTCCGAAGCATCGAGGACCGCATGATTCGCACCGTTTCCCTGATCGTGGCCGCCTCGGCGGCGTGCCTGTCGCTCGCGTCGCTCACGGCGTGCAGCAGCGCGCCGCGCGGGGGCGATGTCGACACCGAGGCGCTCGAGAACGCGCCCTTCGTCGGCGCGTGGACAAGCGACCTCGATGCCGCGACGCTGTCGATCGAGCCGACGGGCCTCTTCAGCATCGACGTGCCCGCGCGCGGCGAAGCGCCGGCGCGTTCGGTCGTCGGCCGCTGGAACCTCGACGACAGCGGCGGGATCGTGACTTTCACCAACCTCGGCGGCGCAGCCGCGTGCGCGGAGGTGCCCGGGTCCTACGCGTTCGAGGTGGTGCGCGACACCGTGCGATTCACGAAGGTGAAGGACAACTGCCCCGGCCGCGAAGAACACATGGCGTGGGGCTGGAAGAAGGCCTCGAGCCAAGATGCCCTTGGACGAAGTCCAAGGAACAGCTGATGTCCGGGGTCGACAGCCCAAATGGGTGCCACTGCTTCGAGCAGTGCGGAGTCGGAGAGCCGAGATTCGGGCATTTCCTGCGATGAGCACGCGAAACCACTACTGGAAGTAGTGGCACCCGTTTTGGCTGTCGGACCAGGGCGCAACCTGCTCGCGCCTTGCGCTCGTCGATCCAAAACGCAAGCGACCTGCGGAGACCGCAGGTCGCTTGATCATTCGTATCGCCAAAGGCGGCTGCCGCAGCAGCCAGAGCCCGCGTTCAGCAACCCGAGCACCAAAGGCGGCTGCCGCAGCAGCCGCCGCTCAAATCACGGCGCGTCAGCTCGCTTCCGCGCGCGGGTGCGACTTGTCGTAGTCCGCGCGCATCTTGCCCTGCGCGAGGTGCGTGTACACCTGCGTCGACGACAGCGACTGGTGGCCGAGCAGCTCCTGCACGGCGCGGAGGTCCGCACCGTTGTTGAGGAGGTGCGTGGCGAAGCTGTGGCGAATCGTGTGGGGGCTGATGTCCGGGTCGAGTCCGACCTTCACGAGGTACTTGGCGACCTTGCGGCGCACCGAGCGGCTCGAGAGGCGCGAGCCGTGCTTGTTGACGAAGAGCGGCGCGTCGGTGCTCGAGGTGAGGCCGGCGGCCTTCATCTCGGCGTCGAGCATGTCGAGGTAGTGGCGCAGGCTCTTGAGCGCGTGCGCTCCGAGCGGCACCAGGCGCTCGCGGCGGCCCTTGCCCTTGATGACGATGCACTCGTTCGACTCGTTGAGGTCGCCGCGGTTGATCGCAACGACTTCGCTCACGCGGATGCCCGTCGAGTACAGCGTCTCGAGGATCGCGCGGTCGCGCGCGCCGAGGAGATCGGTGTCGTCAGGTGCGGAGAGCAGGCGCTCGACCTCGTCGACGGTGATCGCCTTCGGGAGCCGGCGCGCCTGCTTCGGCGTGCGGATCAGGGTCATCGGGTTCGACGCGGTGAATCCGCGCTTCTCGAGCCACTTGTGGAAGCTGCGCAGCGTGGCGATCTTTCGCGCCATCGTGGCGGGCGAGTAGTTCTGCTCGGCGAGCTTCGCGAGGAAGCCGCGGATGCGCTCGACATCGCACGAGAGGATCGCGCCGGTGATCGACGCGGGAACCGCCTTCTTGGCGATCGACGCATCGAGGGCGGCCTGCTCGGCCTTCATGTCGGTCTTGGTCTTGAGGTCGCCCTCAAGGAACTCGACGAACTGACGGAGGTCCAGTCCATAGCACCGCGAGGTGTAGGGGCTGAAGGCGCGCTCATCGATCAGGTACGACAGGAAGCGCTCGACGATGGGAAGGTTGTCGTTCATGGCGGGTGCCTCTCTCGAACTCGCCGACCCTTGCGGGAAGGCTCCTGGCTGGTGGTGCCGGGCGCCGTTGTGCGCTCGGCCTTGTTGGTTCCTGCTGGCGGTGACTGCCTGTTTCGGGACGCAATCGACGCTCGCGCGGCGACCGCTGAGACTGCCTGTTCACTCACCTTTCGGACCGTCCACCTCACGCGTGGCCCTGTAAGACCTCGCGATAGAAGGGCTATCGGCCTGATTGCTTCCGCAGTTCACCATTTTTTACCGCACACCTCGAGCTTTGCTCTCGGACCCTACGGGGCTTACAGGATCGTAGATCCATGCAAATACTGGACTTAGGTCACTTTCCCACTCGTGGACACAGCCTGATTGCGGTCGCCAAACTGCCAAACGGCGCGCGCGACCTGCTGAGTGTAGGCACGACCCAAGCCCGCCTCCCTCGGCGAACGGCTTAGTCGCCCTTCGGCTTGCGCTCGGCTCGACCATCCGGCAGCGGCACAGCCAGGCGAGCCGCCTCCTGCTCGAGCAGGTCGCGGACCAGGATGTACGCCCCGAACCGCGTGAAGAGGTCGATCCGTTGCTCGTAGACGCGGCTCCCGAGGGCGCTCGACGCTTCGGAGCGACCCGATCCGTACCGATCGAGCTCGGCGAGGGTTTCGTTGTTCCGAGCGTCGAAGAGGCGCGACGCCTGGGAGATCGCCACAAGTGCGCCGTCGACATCCACGCGGCTGTCGGCGGTCGGCATGGTGACATCCTTGAGGTCGAGTGGCTTGGCGGCCGAATCGGATGCCGCCGAAATGACCTCGACTGCTGCGCCAAAGCGAAGCGGCTTGTACGGATCCCAGTCCGTGACGGTGCCGATCAGGATGCCGTCGACCTGCAGCGCACGCATCAGCGTGTAGAGCTGTCGGATGTCGCTGATCCTGGTCATTCCCAGCTGCTGCATCATCGCCAGCGTGCGGTTGAGCGGCAGGCAGCGCAGGCCCTCGACCTGCTCGACCTCCGCGACGAATCGATCGGCGACCATGTTGCTGTCGACCGCGGAAACACCGCTTTCGTTTGCGAAGGGCACCACCGCCCACACCCGCTCGCTGTCATAGGGCGCCTGGAGGACGGCTGGCATCTTGGCGCTGCTCGAGCAGCCCGTGAGCGCTGGAACCAGCGCCCAAAGCGCCACAAGGACGCAAAGCGGGCGAAGCGAGCGGAGACAGCGGAGAGTTGCGACGAGCGGTCCCATGGTCGGGATATCGGCGGCAATCGCCATGCCAGTCCACTCGTGCCGAACCTGCGCGGGTGCCGTCGGGTTCAGTCGTCGACGCCGCCAGCCATGTGATCGGCCTTGAGGAAGTCGGGTGCGGACGAACCCATGTCGGGGTTCTCGTTCGGCGCCGTCATCGCCTTCGAACGCTGCGAGACGCTGCGTGCCGGACGGTTGTCCGTGACTTCCGTGGCGGGCGCCGGCTTGGCGGGCTCGACCGACAGGGCCCAGATGTTCTCGACGCCGCTGCGGTTCGACACGAAGTAGATGCGACCGTTCGCGGCCCAGACCGGCTGCATGTTCCGGAACTGGTCGCGCGTCAGGCCCATGCGGTTGGTGCCGTCGGCGTTGATGGCCCAGATATCCGCGCGTTCGGGCCAATCAATGCCATCCTCGGGGTTCTCGACCGTCGTGAAGACGATGCGGGTTCCGTCTGGCGACCAGCTCGGCTGGAGAATCGCTGCGTTGCGCGCGCTCAGGACCTCGGTCGGGTTGCGACCTTCGCCCTGCACGATGTCGACGGTCCAGATGCCGTAGAGGCGCGAACCACGCTGGCGCGCGCGCTGGAAGAGCAGCTTGTCGGAGGCCTCGACTGGAGCCCAGCGCGGCATGAAGCCTTCGCAGACGAAGCTGCGGACGCCGGGCATCGAGGTGTCGACGATCCAGATCTCCCACGCGCCCGTGCGGCCGTTCTGACGGCTGAACGCGAGGCGCTTTCCATCCGGAGCCCAGGTCGGCTGGACTTCCTCATCGATGTCGAAGGTGATTTGCGTGGGTGCGCCGCCGGCGATGGGCATCGTGAAGATGTCCCAGTTTCCGTTGCGGTTGGATGCGTACGCGACCATGGTGCCGTCAGGCGAGATCGACGGCATGAGGTCGTCGCTCGGGTCGTTGGTCAGCTGCGTCACCGTGCGGCCGTCGACCGACTTCTTGTAGAGGTCGAAGGTGGTTCGGTGCTGGGTCGACGCGTACACCATGAAGGTGCCGCCGCGATCGATGTCGGGCGAGAAATCGCCGCCTTCGGTCGCGAAGCTCACCTGCGCGAGGTTGGCGACGCCTTCGTTCGGCGCCGTCTGCTCGCTGGCCTTCGACGGCGCGTAGACGCCGGGAAGCGCGATGCCGGAGGGGCGCTGCGAGCGCGCGGGTGCGCCGCCAGGCACGGCGAGCGGTGCGTTGACGGAGTTTCGGACGACGGCGCCGTCGGCCGGTGCGTCGGTCGTCGCGACAGAGGTCGCGCTTGAGGTCGCGCTGGCAGTGGCACTGGCGGTCGCAGGCACGGAGCGGCCCACCGACTCGCGCGTGGCCTCGGGAGCGTCCACGGTGTGCACGGGAGTCGTGCTCGTTCCCACGGACTTGCGCGCAGGGACGGCGGTCGCTGGCTCGGACTTGAACGCATCGCCCGTGATCACCGATTGCATCGCCTCGCAACCGGTCATGGGCAGGACGAGAATCGCTCCTGCAAGCGCGAACGCAACACCAGCGGTCGTGCCAAGGCGGGTCGGGAGATGCGCGAGCGGAAGGCGATTGCTGCCACTTTGGGTGCTGCCGGCCATATTGGACTCCTGCGGGACTCCCCGCGTCGACCCCCATCGGCCGTTCGGGATACGCGGTTGAGCGCGGATGTGCCGTTTATGCCAAGCCTGCAGGCGAAAGGCGGAAACTGCGGTTGATTCGGCTACACTGTTTTCCTTCGCGATTGCGTAGCTCAGTCGGTAGAGCAGCGGCCTTTTAAGCCGTAGGTCCTGGGTTCAAGTCCCAGCGCAATCACTGGCGCGCGCCGCCGAGCGAACCGATTGGCCCACTCTGGTCCAACGGGACCGCAGCTTCCCAGACCCAGCCTGCCTCGCGGCAGTTCCCCTCGAAGTTCCGCAACATGATTGTTCTCCACGCAGTCTGGACCCGCGAACGGCTCCACCTCTGGGCAGAAGACGCAGGGCTGGCGGCACCAAGCCTCGCCATCCTCGAGGGAGTCGCAGCGACCCAAGGCGCCGAGATGTCGGCCGAGGGTGGCGCAGCGGCGACTCCACCGGCCACCGCCGCGCCTTCGAGCGGATCCCCCGCCACCGGCCATCCGTTCGCGCTCGACGCGTCGCGTCTGCGCGGCATGCTCGTCTCCGCCGGGCTTCTCGCGGGCGACGACCTCGCCACCGAGGCCGCGCCGCTGCGTGTGTCGCTCCCGGCGACGACGACCGAGGGCGGCGTGATTCCGCTTCCAAGCGACCGACTCGCGAACGCGCTTGGCGTGAGCGACGAGCCGATCGCGCACCTCGCCATGCTTGAGGTGCCCGCGCTTGCGGTCGAGTCGCCCGCGGCGCTGCGCTTCCTGCTGACGAGCGACGACGATGAGCGTCCGCTCGCCGACGGCGTCTTCGCAGGCCACGACCTCCGATTCTGGCGTGAACTCGCCGCGCTCGCCGCCGATCTCATCGCCGACCAGCGCATCGTGCCTTCGCTCATCCAGGAGAAGTCTGGTCGGTTCCGCGCGGTGTGGCAGCCGTGGCTCGCCGACGGCGCGCCCGCGCAGCGACTTTCAGCGCTGCTTGCCGCGATTCCGCCGAGCGCGCGCTGCGTCGACGACGAGTTCCGCGCGCAGCCATGGGCGATCATCGAGGCTGCGCTCCTCGGGCTCGTCGACAGCGAGGCTCGGCGCGTCCTCGAGAGCGAGAGCTACGGCGACGCGATCGAAGATCGCGATCCGACGATTGATCCGCATGTCGCATGGCTCACCGGCCTGCTCAGCCGCAACGACACCGTGCAGGGCGTCAAGAGCTCGGACACGCATCTCATGCGCGGCGCACGGCAGTGGCTTGCGTCGCTCGATGCCGCGAGCGAGTCGCGCTTCGTGAAGCTCGCGTTCGAGCTCAACGAGCCCGACCCATCGGAGTTCGAGGCCGGCGATGAGATCGGCCGCAACGCCGAGTGGACCGTGCAGTTCAAGCTGATCACGAACGACGATCCGCCGGTCGTGATCGAGGCCGACCAGATCTGGGCGCAGGGCAAGGACGGACTCAAGGGCCTCCTCGCGCGCTTCGGCGGCGAAGGCGAGCCCGCGGGCGATGTGCTGCTCGCCGAACTCGCGCGCGCCGCGCGCATCTGGCCCCGCGTTGAACGCGCGCTCGAGCACTCGGCGCCGACCGGACTCTCGCTCTCCACGACCGAGGCCTACGCGTTCCTGCGCGACTTCCGTCCGATCCTCATGGAGTCTGGGTTTGTCGTGCTGTCGCCGAGCTGGTGGGGTCAGCCCGCAAGCCGACTCGGCGCGCGCCTGCTCATCGACTCGGGCAACGGCCAGATGCCGACGGGCGGCGGATCGGGTCCCGATGGCGAAGGCAGCCATCTCGGTCTCCACAGCCTCGTCAACTACTCGTGGCAGATCGCGCTCGGCGACCAGTCGCTCTCGATCGACGCGTTCCAGCGGCTTGCGTCGCAGGGTTCGCCGCTCCTTCGCGTGAACGGCCAGTGGGTCGAGATCCGGCCCGACGACCTCCACGGCGCGGTGCGATTCCTCAAGGAGCACCCCGGCGGCCAGATGACGGTCATGCAGGCGATTCGCCTCGGCAACGGCCTCGATGGACCAGAGACGGGACTCCCGATCCTCGGCCTCGACGCGAACGGCTGGGTGAGCGAGCTCCTCGGCTTCAAGGGCGACGAGCGCTTCGCGACCGTCGACCAGCCCGAGCGCTTCCAAGGCACGCTGCGTCCGTACCAGCAGCAGGGACTCTCGTGGCTCGCGTTCCTCGATCGCTTCGGCCTCGGCGGCTGCCTCGCCGACGACATGGGCCTCGGCAAGACCGTGCAGCTGATCGCGCTTCTCCAGCATGAGCGCCAGCGCGCGCAAGGCCGCGTGGTCGGGCCGACGCTCCTCGTCTGCCCGATGTCGGTCGTCGGCAACTGGAACCGCGAGCTCCACCGCTTCGCGCCCGAGCTCGTCGTGCATGTCCACCACGGCCTCGAGCGTCCGACCGGCGAGAAGTTCGTCGAGACGGCGCTGTCCTCGGACATCATCGTGACGACCTACGCGCTCGTCGTGCGCGACAAGGACAGCCTCGAGCGCGTCCACTGGCGTCGCGTGGTGCTCGACGAAGCGCAGCACATCAAGAACCCGCCCACGAAGCAGACCGCGTCGATCCGGTCGCTCCGCACGAGCCACCGCATCGCGCTCACGGGTACGCCCGTCGAGAACCGCCTGAGCGAGCTCTGGTCGATCCTCGAGTTCTGCACGCCGGGCTACCTCGGCACGCAGGGCGACTTCCGCAAGCGCTTCGCGTCGCCGATCGAGCGCCACAAGGACCGCCGCCAGGCCGACCGTCTCAAGAACCTCGTGCGGCCGTTCGTGCTTCGTCGCCTCAAGACCGATCCGACCGTCATCAGCGACCTGCCGCCGCTCGTCGAGACGCGCCAGAACGTGCCGCTCACCGCGGAGCAGGCGCAGCTCTACGACTCGGTGGTCAACGACATGCTCAACCGCGTCGACAACGCGGAAGGCATGAAGCGCCGCGGCCTCGTGCTCTCTGCGCTCGTCAAGCTCAAGCAGGTCTGCAACCACCCGGCGCATTTCCTGCGTCAAGGCTCGGACGACGAGGATTCGCAGCCGATGCCGATCCTGAAGCCCGGCGAGAAGCTCTCGGCGCGCTCGGGCAAGGCGATGCGCCTGATGGAGATGGTCGAGGAGCTGATCGCCGCGGGCGACCGCGCGCTCATCTTCACGCAGTACCGCCAGATGGGGCATCTCCTCGTCGCGATGCTGCGGCAGGAGCTCGACACCGAGGCCCTCTTCCTGCACGGCGGCACGCCGCAGGCGAAGCGCGAGATGCTCATCGAGCGCTTCCAGTCGAACGACCCCGCGTGCCCGATCTTCGTCCTGTCGCTCAAGGCGGGCGGCGTTGGCCTCAACCTCACGGCCGCGAACCATGTGTTCCACTTCGACCGCTGGTGGAACCCCGCGGTCGAGAACCAGGCGACCGACCGCGCGTTCCGCATCGGCCAGCACCGCACGGTGAACGTGCACAAGATGATCTCGGAAGGCACGCTCGAGGAGCGCATCGACCAGATGATCGAGCAGAAGACGGAGCTCGCGCAGCAGATCATCGGTTCGGGCGAGTCGTGGCTCACCGAGCTGTCGACCGGCCAGCTGCGCGACCTTCTCACGCTGCGTCGCGAGACGCTGGAGGATGAGGAATGAGCAAGGACGATGTGCCTCCCCCCGCGAAACCGACGGGGCAGCCCGCGACTCCGCCGGCAGCCGCTCCCGTGACATCGGCGTTCGCGCGCAACTCGTCGTTCAACTCCGGTCCTGGCGTGCGCCCGATGCGCAGGCCGGACACGCCGCGTCGCCTGAAGAACGGCATTCGCCTCCGTCGACGCGAGGGCATCGAGTTGCTCGCGTGGCCCGCCGATGCGTGGAGCGCGCTGCTTCTCTCCGACATCGAGGACACCGTCAAGACCGAAGCGCTCGACTACGCGCGCGCCGGACAGACCGCGACGCTCCAGATCACGGCCGCCGGCATCGAGGCCACGGTGCAGGGACGCGCCTCGCGCCCCTACACGGTGCGCTTCGAGCCTGAGACGCTCTCGACCATCGACTGGGACCGCGTCGTCGCCATCATGGCGCGCGAGGCCGTCTACTCGGCGAAGCTCCTCGCGGGCGAGATGCCGCCGCTTGTCGAACAGCCGTTTGCGTCGCTTGGCAAGCACCTCATCCCGACCAACGCGTCCGCGGTGAAGCGGACGTGCACCTGCGGCCTGCCGAATCCATGCAAGCACATCGGCTGCGTCGCGGCGTTGGTGATCGAGCGCCTCTCTGGCGATCCGCTCCTCGCGTTCACGCTGCGCGGCCTCGACGGCCAGCGCCTGCTCGAGCGGCTGCAGGAGGCGCGCGCCATCGCGACGCGTGGACTCGCGCGCGCGCACTCGACGCCACCCGTGGTCGAAGTCGCGCCCGAGGCCTCGCCACTCGAGCGATCGCTCGAGAACTTCTGGCGGCCCGGCCGACAGATCGATGAGATGCCGGCGGAGACAGAACCGTTCGCGCCGCATGCGCTGCTGCGTCGACTCGGCCAGTCGCCGCTGCAAGGGAAGTTCCCGCTCGTCGGTCTCCTCGCGTCGATCTACGACTCGATGGCCGCGCGCGGCCGCGAGCTGCGCGAGCGGGAAACATGACCTGAGCGGTTGCCGCTGCGGCGGCGGCTTGAATCACGGGTACCCGTGCACTTCGCGGCGCCAGGGCGAGCGGCCGCGACCGCAACCGCTCAAGTGCGCGTCGCGATCAGTTCGGCGTAGTCCTCGATCGACGCCCGCACCACCTGCCACGCGTGCGTCACGCTGTAGGTGCCGCGGATCGCGACCTTGTTCTCCTCGCCGGGCATCGTCTTGTACGACGCGAAATAGTGGACGAGGCGGTCGATGAGGGCCTTCGGCAGGTCCTCGAGATCCACCGCACGCCCGTACACGGGGTCGCTCGGCAGCACCGCGATGATCTTGTCGTCGGCCTCGCCGCCGTCGACCATCTGGATTCCGCCGAGGACGCGCGCGTCCATGATGATCTCGGCGCGATCGACAGGCCGCTCCGTCACCACGCAGATGTCGAGCGGATCGCCGTCGCCACGCGCGCTCGTGGGCGAGAGCGCCGCCACGCGCGCGCCGCAGTAGGTGCGCGGCACGAAGCCGTACAGCGCCGGCGGCACCGAGCTCGAGCGCTGCGGCCGGTCGACGCGCATGTAGCCCGACTGCTTGTCGATCTCGTACTTCACGACATCGAACGGCGTGATCTCGATGAACGCGTGCACGACATCGGGCGCCTTCGGCCCGACCGAGAGGCCGTGCCACGGATGAGGGCGCCATGCGCTGAACTGAAGCCGCTCGTTTGCCATTGGGTCTGGTGTCCGGCTCAGGGCTTCTCGCTCTTCTTCGCGGGGAGCTTGCGCATGAGTTCCTCGACCGCCTTGGCGAGCTGCGCATCGGCGCCCTTCGACTCGTCCTCGGGCGTCTGCGGCACGACGAAGTCGGGCATCGCGCCGTTCTCCTCCATGTCGGTGCCGTCGAAGAGATACCACCCGCGGAACGGCAGGCGCACGGTCGTGCCGTCGACGAGCGTCTCCGCACCCGTCGAGATCACGCCGCCAGCCGTCTGCTGCCCGACAAGCGAGCCGCGACCGAGCGTCTTGAACGCATGCGAGATGATCTCCGCGTTCGAGAAGCTCTTCTCGTTGCAGAGCATCGCCATCGGCATGGTGTAGCGCTGGATGAAGAGTCGATCCTGCGGGTAGCTGCGGGTGCGCGTCGGATCGCCCTCGCGCGGCACGACATACGCGTGCGGGCGGACATCGATCGACGAGAGCAGCCGGTCGGCGGTCGAACCACCGCCGTTGTTGCGGACATCGACGAGGAGTCCATCGCGACCGTTCGCGGCTGCATAGAGGTCGCGCTCGAAGCGATCGAGCGAGGCCTGGTCCATGCCGGCGATGTGGATGTAGCCGAGTCGACCGCCCGACAGTTCCTCGACCTTGCGCGCGTTCGCGCGCGTCTCCGCGTTGTAGCGAAGCGTGCGCTCGGTCGCGCTCGAGACCGGCACGACAAGCGCCCCGAGCTCCACCGCAGGCGCGTCGGGCTTCTCGGCGGCGCGAAGGAATCCGACGAACACCTCCTGGCCGGTCTTGCCCGCGAACGAAGCCTCGAGCGGCTTCGATGGATCGACCTTCTCGAAGTCGACGCTCACGACGATGTCGCCGACCGCAAGGGCCGGATTCGCGAGCGCGGCAGGCGAGTCGGGGAGCACCGCCGTGATGCGACGGCCACCGTCGGCGGCAACCGTCACGACGCCGAGCCGTCCATGCGCGCGGCGCGACGAGGCCTCGCCACCCGGCGAACGCACGCCGAGGTGCGATGCGTCGAGATAGCCGATGAACATGTTGGCGACGAAGTCGAACTCCTCGGGCGTGCGGGCGAGCCGCGCCATCTGTGCGAAGCGATCGGTCAGCGCGGGCCAATCGAGGCCCTTCGACTTCGGGTCTGCGTAGAACTGTCGGCCGAGGATGCGCGAGACCTCGCGAAGCTTCTGCTCGTTGCGTGCAGCAAGGTCGATCTCGTTCTCAGCGGAGATATCGATCGCCTTGACCTCGCCCGAAGGCGTGATGGTCTGCGCCTGGCCGCTCGACACGGCGACGAGCTTGTCGCCGGCGAACGACATTCCCTGCAGGCTCACGGCGCCGCCGATCTTCTTCTGCTCGCTGCCGTCGTACTTGATGCTGAACAGCGCCCGCTCCTTGCCATCGGCCCCGGAGAAGTAGAGCCGATCGCCGCTCGGCGCGAGCTCGAGCGCGGTCTCGTCGCCAAGCGCGGTCGTCACGCGGCGCACGCGCAGATACGCGTCATCGAGCTCGAGTCCCTCGAAGGGGTCGCGCGCGGGAGCGTCAGGCTTGGCGGCGGCGTCGCCCTTCGCCTTTGGCTCGACGGCCTCGAGCGGCTTGCGCTTCTTGTGCGCTTCCGCCGCATCCTTGAAGTACTGATCGAGATCGCGCTGCGAAAGCCCTTCGAGGTCGCGGTCGAGCATCACCATCCACGCATCGACTTCCTCGTTGGTGCGCTCGGAGAGGAACGCGAGGATCTTGCCGTCGGCGGAGAAACGCGGCGCCCCGTCGTTGTCGGGGTGACGCGTGATGTTCACCGCGGGCTTCGAGCCGTCGGCGGGCATGATCCAGATGTCGGCGTTGAAGTCCTGGTCGTTCTCGACGAATGCAAGCAGCGCTCCATCAGACGAGAAGACGAGATCGAGATCGGGGCTCCAGCCCTCGCGCAACATGCGAATCTCGCCGGTCGCGAGATCCAGTCGCGCAAGATCACCGAGGTTGCGGGTGAAGAGAAGCGCCTTGCCATCGGGCGACGCGACAGGGCGGCGGTCGTCATCGGCCCCGCTCGTGACGGGCTTGATCTCGAAGCGAATCGCGTCGCTCCAGCGCGCGGGATCAAGCTTTGGATCCTTCTTCTTCTCTTCCTTCTTCTCTTCCTTCTTGTCTTCCTTCTTGTCTTCCTGCTTCTCGCCGTCCTTCGGCTCCGCCGCCGGCTCGGCTGGTTTCTCCTCAACCTTAGGTTCTTCAACCTTAGGTTCTTCAGCCTTGGGTTCTTCAGCCTTGGGTTCTTCAGCCTTGGGTTCTTCCACCTTCGGCGCAGGCTTCGGCTTGCCGCGCTCACGGGCCTCGCTGCGGGTCTCCGCAACGGTGGCGGCGTAGATCGAATCGCTTCCGTCGCGATCGCTCACGAAGTAGAGCGTGAGTCCATCCGCGCTCCAGCTCACCTCCCGTTCGCGCGCATCGCCTTCGGTCACGCGGCGGGTCGGGCTCTTCTCCTCGATCGAGCGCACGAACACATCACCAAGCGCCACGAACGCCATCGTCTTGCCGTCAGGCGAGAGCGCGGCGCCGCTGACGTCGCGGCCCACTTGCTTGAACTCGCGGTCGACGAGGCCGTCGTCGGCCGCCGAGAAGGCCAGCTTCACTGGCTGCGCGCCCGCCTTGCTGAGGTCGATGCTCCAGAGGTCGCCCAGCACGCCGAAGACGGCCGTGCGTCCATCTGCAGAAACCGCGAGGCTGTGGATGTCGGCATCCTTGAAGTCGGTGAGCCGACTGCCGCTGTCGGGCTCGGCCGACAGCTTCGCGCGGTGTAGGTTCTGCGCGCCGAGACCACGGTCGGAGATGTAGACGAACTCATCGGCCGAGATGAAGCGCGGAAGACCGTCGTTTCCGGCGTACTTGGTGAGCTGACCGAAGGTTCCGGCCGTCGTGTTGAACAGCCAGAGGTCGCGGTTGTCCGGACCGGTGTAGCCGCGACGCGACCACGGCGAGCCGCCACGCTCGAACAACACGAGCGCGCCATCGGCCGACGCATTCGCGGCGCCACCAAACGCGTCGTGCACGCGCTCGGGAGTGCCGATCGTTCCGGCGGGGAGATCGAGCGCCAGCGCGTACGGACGCGAGGAGCGGTAGAGATCGCCTTCAATCGTGGTCTCGAGGAACGCCACCGGCTTCCCGCGGAGAGTGCCGACCGAGCTGAGTCCGAAGGACGCGTCGAGATCGGTGAGCTGCCGCAGGTCAGAGCCATCGGGGCGCATCGACCAGAGGTTGCGCAGCCCCTCGCGGTCGCTCTCGAACACGATTCGGCTTCCGTCGGGCGTGAAGCCACTGCGCGTCTCGCTCGAGGGACCAGCGGTCAGCCGAACCGCCTCTCCGCCCGCCGCGGGCGCCCGCCAGAGATCGCCTCGCCAGGAAAACACGACGACCGACCCGTCGGGTGAGATCGATGGATGGCGCGGGAGATCAACCGAAGCCGCCTCGACCACGGTCGCTGCGGCCGTCCAGGGGAGCATGCTCGCTGCGATGCCGATTGCGGAGAAGGACGCGATGGTACGGGTCGGTCGGTTCATGGGCGAATCTCGTGAAGCAGAACACGCATGGGGCGCGCCCTCCGACCGCCAAGAGCGGCTCGGGAGGCCACGCGTCCGGACCTTCCCTCAAGGTCCTCCGCGTGGATCAGCAGTTTACGCCCTGCCCAGAGCGTCGTTCGTGAGGCCTGTACCGACCGTACGGGCGCGTCCGAAGAAACCGCAGACCTTGGCAGAAGCCATCGTCTTTATGCGCCGATGCCTACAGAGAGCGGGGAACTCTGTTCCGCACGGGGCGTATCGACCAGACGCGAGGGTCGGGCCCCACGCGGACAAGAGCCGCGGAACATCCGCCCGACGAGGCGTGCGTTGAAGGAACACGACATGAGCAGCAATCGCAACATCCGCAATCCGCAGCAACTGCGCGCGCTGATCCAGAACATGGGTCGTTCGATCGACGAGGCGCGTTCGCGCAGACTTGGACCGTCGACTTCTGCCGCGCCTGCGCAACAGGTTCCTGCAGAGGCTCGCTACGAGACCCAGGCTCCGCAGCCGCTCAATCCCAATCGCGCCGAGTATCCGCGCCCCGGTTCCTCGAACGATGCGCCCCACTCCTCGTCCGCGGTTCCTCCCGTTCGAGGGGCAAACGAGATGTTCGACGGCGGCGCGCCGCGTCTGAAGGCTCGCCCGAAGCGCGCGAGCTGAGCCAACGCCCGTTCCCGATCCCATCACGCGCCTCCGGGCGCGTGTTTTCTTTGGGAGACACACCCCCGCTATCCTGCGTGGATGGCCGCCCAACTGAACCCCGTCGAAGCCGTCCGCCCCGAGAGCCTGGCGTTCCTCAAGGAACTGCTCGACACCCCGAGCCCATCCGGCTTCGAGCGCGATGGGCAGAAGGTCTGGCTCGACTTCGTCCGGCCGTTCGCCAAGAAGACCTGGAACGACGCCTACAACAACTGCTTCGCGTCGTTCGGCCCCGAGGGCGCCGGCATCCCGACCCTGGCGATCTGCGGCCACGCCGACGAGATCGGCCTGATGGTCAACCACTTCGACGACAAGGGCTTCGTCTACTGCAAGGCGATCGGCGGCATCGATGCCGGCTCGATCGTCGGCAAGCGCGTGCGCTTCAAGTCGTCTGTGCCAGGCGTGACGGCGCCGGTCGTGGGCCTGATCGGAGCAACCGCGATCCACCTGCAGGACAAGTCGCAGGAAGGCAAGGTGCGCAAGCTCCACGAGCTCTTCATCGACATCGGCGCCGGCAGCGCGGATGAAGCGAAGGCGAAGCTCGCGATCGGAGATCCCGGCGTCTTCCTCGACGGATTCATGCAGTTGAACGACGACATCGTCGTCGCGCGCGCGCTCGACAACCGAATCGGCACCTGGATCGCGGCAGAGGCGCTCCGCCTCGTCGCGCAGCGTGGCGCAGCGCTCAAGGTGCGCGTCGTCGCGGTGTCGACGGTGCAGGAGGAAGTCGGCCTCAAGGGCGCGCAGATGGTCGCGCGGTCGCTCGCGCCCGATGTCGCGCTCGTCACCGATGTCGGACACGCAACCGACAGCCCCGGCATCAGCCACGCGCAGCACGGACATTTCAAGCTCGCGGGCGGCCCCAAGCTTGCGATCGGCGGCGCCATGCAGCCAGAAGTCGTCGCGCGCCTTGCAGAAGTCGCGGCCTCGCTCTCGATCCCGCTGCAGCGGGCGGCGACGCCAGGCGGCTCGGGAACGGACACCGATGCGCTCTTCGTCGCCGGCGGCATCCCCTGCGGCCTCGTGTCGCTTCCGATCCGCTACATGCACACCACCGTCGAGATGACGAGCCTGCGCGACCTCAACCGGATCGCGCATCTCTTCGCTGGCTTCGCGCTGGCAATGCAGCCAGGCGAGCGCTTTGCGCCGGTGCTGTGAGCACGAATCCTCGTCGGCAAGTTGCGGGACGCCTCGCTCAGGCCTTCGCGCGCGCGCCTGAACGCGAACGCGTCGATGTCCCGCGCGTCGACGGCTTTGCGCCCTTGAGACGGAACGCGAGCGCCGGCGGGAAGTTGCCGAGCACCAGTTCGGTATGCCCTTGGTGCTTGCGCCGAAGCGACTTGCCGATCGCGCCGATGCGGCGAAGCTGCGCGCGGCCGACATCGTCGACGACGGGCACCTTCATGGCCCGCACTCCGACATACTCGAAGTAGACGATCTCGCCCTCGACCTTCAGGAGCGCGAACATCCGGCGGAAGATCTGCCGCATCAGCTTCGGCGGGAAGTTGTTGAAGGGCAGCCCGCAGACGATGATGTCGTAGGGGCCGCTGAGCTCCGCCTGCTCGATCGGCGCGCAGTGGAGGCGAACCTCCACGCCGGGGTGGCGCTGGCGGTACTTCGACAGCATCTCCCGCTCGAGCTTGCGGCAGAACTTCTCGTTGATCTCGACGAGGTCGAAGTGGTCGCCTGCCCGGAGCTTTCGCAAGATCGCCCGCGTGAACGGGCCGGTGCCAGGCCCCACCTCGAGGATGCGTCGCGGCCCCTCCACCCGTGCAATCGACTTGGTCATTGCCCGCGCCAGAATCGGCGACGATGGCCAGACCGATCCCGTACGGCGGAGATCACGCAATGCCTGGGAGAGGAACTCAAACACGGCGCGTGATCCTACCCGAGCGGCGCGCAGACCGCCCGAGTTGGCGCCGCAGCGGGTCGATTTCGCCGTACATTCACGCCGCGCCTCAGCGCGCGGAGCCGTCACCCATGGCGTTTGTGAACGAACACTACCTCAAGCTCGCCGCCGGATATCTCTTCCCCGAGATCGCGCGTCGCGTCGCCCTCTTTTCCAAGGAGCATCCCGAACTCGCGCCGCAGGTCATCCGCTGCGGAGTCGGCGATGTCACGGAGCCGCTGCCTGCGAGCACCATCCGCGCCATGCACGCGGCGACCGACGAACTCGCAACCCGTGCAACCTTCAAGGGCTACGGGCCTGGAACCGGTTATGACTCCGTGCGCGCCGCGATCGCGCAGGGTGATTTCCGCTCGCGCGGCCTCGAGGTCGCCGACGACGAGATCTTCCTCTCCGATGGCTCGAAGGGCGACTGCGGCAACATCCTCGAGATCCTCGGCGCGGGCAACCGCGTCGCGGTGACGGATCCGGTCTACCCGGCGTATGTCGACGCGAATGTGATGTTCGGGAACACCGGCGCGGCGCTCGCGGGCGGCGGATACGAGGGAATCCTCTACCTCCCCTGCACCGAGGCGAATGGATTCCTCGCCGATGTGCCGGCGGCAGGCACACCGACTCCAGATGTCATCTATCTGTGCTCGCCGAACAACCCGACCGGCACCGTGATGGACCGCGCGCGGGCGACGGCGTGGGTCGAGTACGCGCGCAAGCACCGCGCGATCATCTTCTGGGACGCTGCATACGAGTCGTACAACCGCAGTGATGCGCCAAGGTCGATCTACGAGATCCCGGGCGCGCGGGAGTGCGCGATCGAGTTCCGCAGTTTCTCGAAGTCGGGCGGATTCACGGGCGTGCGATGCGGCTACACCGTGCTGCCGAAGTCGGTGATGGCCTACACCCGCGCTGGCGAGGCGGTCGCGCTGCATCCGCTGTGGACGCGCCGGTGGAACACGCGCTCGAATGGCGTGAGCTACGCCGTGCAGCGTGGCGCCGAGGCGCTCTACACGCCTGAGGGCCAGAAGGAAGTGCGCGCGCTGGTCGACTTCTACATGGAGAACGCACGCATCCTCCGCGAAGGTTGCACCAAGCTCGGATGGAAGACCTGGGGCGGCGAGCATGCGCCCTATGTCTGGTGCAAGGTGCCTGATGGTTCCGACAGCTGGGCGTTCTTCGACCGGCTGCTGCGCGACACGCGCGTCGTGACGACGCCGGGCGCTGGCTTCGGCCGCTGCGGCGAGGGCTACTTCCGCATCAGCGCGTTCAACTCGCGCGCGAATGTCGAGGAAGTGGTGCGCCGGCTCGGTTCGCTCTGACCGCTGCTGCCGCGAGGCGCGGTGTTCCCCCGACAAAACGCCGCACGCCGACCCTGAGGTCGGCGTGCGGCAAGAGAGGAGAAGATGCAGGACGCGATAGACCTGACGAGTCGTTCGCGGCACGCGCCGGCTTCCGTGGGCGGGAGCTGCCCTCGATCGACTGTCGCTGTGGTCTCGATCCTGTCGTGCCTGACGGCGGAGTCCCTATCGCCGTAAGCAGGATCAATCGTGCCTACGAAGATCTATACGGCTGTCGCAGCGCGCGGTTCAGGCTTCCTTGCGGAATTCCGCGCAAGATTGCGGATCTCCCGCGAGACCTCGACTCGCCAGCGCCTGCCCGCGCGATTTCTCGGCTGTGCTCGCACTGGGGCGAACGCCTCCGACTCGCGTGCGTAGAAACCACGGCGATGCGCGGCCTGCATGCGCAGCCGCGTCTCGAATCTCTCCCAGCAACAGGCTCCGTGCGGTGTTCGCGGAGCCTGTTCCCTTGCTCATGGCTCACGGTTCTTCCGCGGGGTTGCTCCAAAAGTCGAACAGCCCGCGGCGTCCTGCCACGGGCATGTTCGCTCGCGCGGAGTGAGGCTCAATTCACGCCTGCGCGGACAGGATGGACTGGTTGCTGAGGCTCACCTGGCCGTCCACGCGGCCAAGAAAGAGCTCTTGAAGTCGAGCGGGCGAGTTGTAGCTCGGAATGGACTGGACTCCGTTGAAGGTCTCCATCCAGCGTCGCGCGAATGCGGCAGGATTGGCGCCGTCGGAGGCTTCGGTCGCGCGCCGGAACTCCTCGGCAAGACCCTTCATGAGCTCGTTGCGCTCAAGGAGGCCACTCGAATCACGGTCGAAGTACGACACCAACTTGCTGTTCTGCGGAAGATTGTCCGCGCTGATCACGCCGTCGCCGTCCGAGTCGAACGACTTCATGATGAGATTGGTCAGCCGCTCGACCATCTGCTCGGAGCCGGCATCAAGCTCAAGCTCCTCGAGCAGCTTCGACGCGTCGACAGGGCTGATGCTTCCGCCCCCGAGCGGGTTCCAGGCGCCGTCACCATCGCTCGAGTCGTTGTTCGATCCATCGCCGCCGTTCGACTCGGCGTTCAGCTTCATCGCCAGGTCCACCGCGTCGACGACGCCGTCGCCGTTCAGGTCGCCGCCCACGAGCGTGGTCCATGCATCGTTGCCGTCGCCGCTCGAGTCGTTGTTCGATCCGTCGCCATCGCCGCCGCCGTTGGACTCGGCGTTCAGCTTCATCGCCAGGTCCACCGCGTCGACGACGCCGTCGCCGTTCAGATCGCCGCCCACGAGCGTGTTCCACGCCTCGGAATCACTGTTGTTCGATCCGCCGTTTCCGCTGTCCTGCGCAGCCTGCAGCACCATCGCGAGATCCTGCGCATCGACGATGCCGTCGACATTGAGATCCGCGATCGCGTTCGAGGTGCCCCAGTTCTCGAGGATCGTGTTCACATCGACCGGTGGCTGTCCCGAGCCCGACCGCATGGTGATGGGCGCGCCTGGCGAACCGCCAGCCGGGCCGCCGGCTTGCTCCATCGCCTGCTGCATCGCGGCCGCGTTCGCATGGGCGGCGGCGGTCTTCGGGCTCTGCGCGAACAGCATCGGGTTCGAGTTGAAGTTGCCGTTGATCTTCATGGAGTGGTCCTCAATGCGGCGAAAGTGCCGCGACACTCCATGGCAACAGCCATGCCTCGCGCTGGCAGCGTCGAGAAGACCATTTGTCCCGGCCACAGGTGCAATGCGTGCGCAATCCATGCGCCGAACGGGCGGAACCTGCGCGATCGGCTACGACCAGCCCTTGGAGGGCTTCCGCTTCGGCAGCAGCGCATCCTCTGCGGTCGGCACGCGCCCATCGTTGCCGCGGTATCCGAGGCAGACGATGAACATCTCCACGCTCTCCGCACGAGAGGCGCGAGGCTTGTAGCCCTTCGCCTCCTCGAACATCCGCGACGCACGCTTCAGGAGCTCGGGGTACTCCCCGCCCTCGAAGACCTTCATCGTGAGGTTTCCGCCGGGACGCAGCCATTCGACGGCGCGATCGAGGAGATCGTGGCAGAGCCGCGCGGAACGCATGGCGTCGCCCATTGGATCGCCCGTCGTGTCGGGCGCCATGTCGGAGATGATGACATCGAACGCGCGTCCGCCGATCTCCGCGAGCGCGAGGTCGCGGAGGTCCGCCTGGAGAAGCCGGACATTCGAGGGGTAGCCGCCGCCGTTGATCTGCTTGAGGTCAACCGCGACCACTTCGCCCTTGGGACCAACGCGCGTGGCGGCCACCTGCGACCAACTGCCCGGCGCAGCGCCTGCGTCGAGCACGCGATCGCCTCGTCGGATCAGCCGCTTGCGGTCATCGATGTCGATGAGCTTGAAGGCCGCGCGAGAGCGATAGCCTTCTTCCTTCGCGAGGCGGAACCAGTGGTCTTGGACTTCCTTCACGGGCGTACTGTAGCGGCGGTGGCTTTCCGAAGCCGCGCATCGATCACGCTGCGCAGCCCGGGTAAGGAACGGATCCACTCCGAGGCCTGACCGCCAGCGGGAACGGCCGCAGCCGCGACCGGTCAAGCACGCCGCTCAATCCACGATGTAGATGCCGACAGCCGTCGGATCGGGCACGATCGCCACGCGGATGTTCTTCTCGCTCGTGCGCAGCACCACGGGATTCGTGCCATCGTTCAGCACCGCGAGGAATCGGTCGTGATCGTTCCCGGTGTCAAGCGCCAGCCACTTGCCGAACTCCGCACGCTGACGAACCTCGCCGCCGCGGGACTCGCAGTCGAAGATGCCCTTCGACTCGCCGCGCACGCGGTAGTCGATCGAGCCCTCGCTCGTCACGATCGTCATCGGACCGGTCATCGGCCACGGAGTCATCATGCGCACATCGCCGCGGGTGGTCTCGATGTCGACCGAACCGCGGTTCTCGATCACGGTGACATTGCCCTTGGTCGAACGCACCTTCACGCTGTCGAGCGCGGGCGTGACCACGACGATCTCCATGTGATGGAAGTACTTCTCGGGATTCGGCGTATCGGTGCGGATCGAAAGCGTCTCGCCGCCGCCGTTTCGTGGCTCGAGCGACGCGGTCCAGCCGGCGTCATCCAGGGCCTCCGTCGACTCCGTCCAGCGGCCAAGTCCATGGCTGGCCACGCGACGAACCTCGACATAGGTCCGATCGACCTTGCGGTCGGCGCGGATCGTCACATCGCCGGCGAAGTTGTCGACATCGACTGCAAGTGCGCCGGTCGTCTTCAGCTCGATCGGCTCATCGGTCGTGAAGGTGCGCCACGAGATCGCGTCGCGCACAGCCCGGTTGGTGCTGAAGACCTCGTCTTCGAAGGTGCGGTGAGGAGCGCAGGCGGTCAACGCCGCTGCGAGGGCTGCAAGCAGCGCTCCACGGCAGGTTCGGGCGGCAAGGCTGGACACCGGGCGTTCAGGCATGTCTTGGACTCCAAATCGCGAACCGAACCATCGCATCCGCGGTTCGGCTAGGGTGTATCGGCTCGGGCAGCGGGTCTCAATCAGCACACCCACCCGAACTGACCCCCACGCCGAATTGCCGTCCGCGCATGCGCACCGACCACCGCCTCTTCCTCCAGGCCGCCCCGCGAGGTCGGCACGCCTGCCCACGGCGGTTGCCTCGGGCTTGGACGGCGCTGGTCGCCTCGGCTGCTGCAGGGGCGATTGGGACGACGGCATGGGGTCTTCAGGTGAAGGAAGAGCCCATCGCTCCAGCGAAGAAGGACCGATATCTCATCAAGGCGGTGCTTGATCCTGCCGCGAAGGCGCCCCTGGCAGAGCCGGTGGGCTCAGACGACGCTGCCAGCGAGACCCGCTCTGGACGCCTCATCCTCTTCTTCGTCCCCGCCACCTCCCGCTGGGAGGCGACCACCCCCGCCGCCGGGCCGTTTCTCAACACGGCGCTCCCGATCGCATCGGTTGCCGTTCGAGATTTCGCGCAAGGCGGCGAGATCCGCGTCGAGGCGGATCCGATCGCGCCAACCACGGACGGGGTCGGGGCGCTCGCGATGCTTGCGGAACTCGACGGTGCCTGGCGCGTGCAAGCCGTGTTCGATTCGGATTTCAACGAGCCAGGCCATCTCGGACCGGGCAACCTCTTCTCCGAGCCCATGCGAATCGAACTGGCACGCGATCGCACCGATGAGATCGTGCTTGAGCTGAACGCGCGCGTCGAGGAATCCGCTGACATCGCGCCCCAGACCGCGTCCGGCGTGGAGCGCTTCGAGCGGCCGAGCAAGATTCTGTCGGGAGCGCTGCGACGCCCGGCGTCCTTGCGGGCGGCGGTGGTGCTGCCCTACGGATACGACGACCTTGCGTTTCCGCGCCGCATGTGGCCGACGGTCTATGTGATCGGCGACTTTGGCTCTGACGAACTCGAGGCGCTTGCGGCGGCGCCCGCGTTGCGCGACCCCGGTGCGCGCGCGGCCGTGCCGCAGGCCGTCTGGGTGTTCCTCGATGCGAGTACGCCTTGGGGGTACGGCGGATTCTGCGATTCCGCGGCAAACGGTCCCATGCAGCGCGCGCTGGTCGACGAGTTCATTCCTGCGCTTGAGGAGCGTTTTCGCCTGATCGCCAAGGCCGACGCCCGCGTGCTGCTCGGTCACGGATTCGGCGGCTGGAGCGCGATCCATCTTGCGCTCTCCGCGCCGTCGACTTTCGGCTCGTGCTACGCGATCGCGCCCGACTTCGTCGACTTCAGCGCGCTCGGCCGCATCGACCTCTACCGCGATGCGACCCTGTTCACGATGCGTGATGGCGCCGACGCACCGGCGGTGCGAAGCATCCTCGGACCGAACGACGACCGCCTGCATCTCACGCTGCGCGACCAGGTCTTCGCCGAGCGCGCCATCGATCCGGATGGGCGCAGCGGCCAGCGCTGGGCCGCGCGTGACGCGATGTGGTCGCCGTGGAACGCCGAGCGCAACGCGCCGCACGCGATCTGCGATGCGGTGACCGGCGCGATCGATCCCGTCGCCGGCGAGTCGTGGTCGCGCGTCGACATCGCCAAGCGCCTCGAGCGCGACCCTTCGACGGTCGGACCGCTGCTCGCGGAGCGCGTGCACATCCTGTGCAGCACGCGCGACTCGTTCTATCGCAACGAAGCGATCGCGCGGCTGAAGGCGAAGCTCGATGCGTGGCGTGCGCGCGAGACCGCCGCCGGCCGCACGCCGTCCGACCGCGGATCGATCGAAATCGTCGACGGACTCGACGACGAGGCGCTGCGTCAGCTCGCGGTGCTGCGCTTCCATCGCCAGATCGCAGCCGACCTGCGCGCGGTTGGCCATGTGGATCCGCTGCGGCTCGACGAGGGAACCCGCGCCACGCGTCCTTCGGGCGACGCACGGCCGACTCCCGCGCCGCGACCGGGCGGCTAGCGCAGCGAATTCCTCGGATTTACCGCCGCGACGGGGACGGATTGCCGTCCGATGCTGCATCATTTGCGAACGCAGGGCATTCCCCCTGCCCAACCTGCCATGACGACCCTCTTCCAGCCCCTCCGTCGTTCGCTCTCCACGCTCGTCCTCGCCACCGCGCTGACCACGCCGATCGTGGGCCTCGCGCCGACCGCGCAGGCACAGTTCGGCCCGCGACTCCCGTCTCCGGTCGCGGCCACCGAGCTCGAGTCGATGCTCAAGGATGCGGGCGCCGACCAGGCAGCCATCGCGCGTGCGCTTCCGCTCCACGAGGCGTACTTCCAGTTGTTCCGCGAGTTCGAGGAGCGCGAGGTCGATGCGTCGCTCAAGCGCGCGGACTCCGCGACCTTCGGCCAGCCGATGACGGTCGAGGAGGCGCGGCAGAACGCGGATCTCCGCCGACGCATCTTCGCGCGCGCGGCGCAGATCGACTCGCAGCTCGTCGAGCAGGTCGTGGCCACGCTGCCGCCCGACGCTGCGGCTCGCGTCGATGCGCTGCGCAACGCGCTCGCGCGGCGCCGCGCGATCGCTGCGATCCCGTCGAACGGATTGAGCAAGGGCGCGCACGCGTTTGATCTCCGCGGCGCACCCGTGCTCGCGTCGCTCGACGCCGAGACGCGCGCCACGATCGCGCCGCTCTTCGCGACCTACGAGCAGGAACTCACGCGCCAGCTTGATCGCCTCGCGGAGGCGTCGTTCGTGCGCCGCGTGCGTGCGGCCGAGGCGCGCATCGAGCTCGGCGTGGGCGCGGCGCCCGACGCGAGCGGCGAGGGCGATCCTGCGGCGCCTCCGGGCGCGGAGGAGGCGGAGTGGGTCCGCAAGATGCAGGAAGTGCAGCGCATCGCGAACGAGGAGTCGTCGCAGATCGACGCGCGCATCCGCAAGCTGCACCGTGACACGCTCGACGCCGTGTCGGCGGCGCTGCCCCCTGTCGCGGCATCGGGCCTGCGCACCTATCTCGTGCGTGAGGTCTACCCGTCCTCGATGATCGCAGGCGAGTTTGACTCGGCGCGCAAGGAAGCCGAGGCGCTGCGCGCGAAGGGTTCGCTTGACGACGCGCGATGGACCGAGGTCGTGGGAATCATCGAGACACACGACACCGCGATGCGCGCCGACCTCGACGCGCTGCTCACGAAGCTCGATGCGACTGTCGCGCGGGGAGTGAACGAGTTCGTACTGGTCGGCGAACAGGATCCGGTCGTCGCGGAGATCCAGTCGGCGCGCGACCGCTGCAACCAGAGAATCGTGCGCGACGCGGCTGCGTTGCGCGCGGCGCTTGGTCAGACGGCAGCGCAGCCGCGGGAAGCCGTCGTGGGACGCGCGGTCGACATCGGTGAGATGGGGGTGGCAGGCGGCGTGCAGATCGCCGTGATGGGCGGCGACGGCGAGGCGATCACGCTCGGGGCCGACGACCTCTCCGATGGCGGCATCGTGCTCGGCGGGATGTTCGGCGGCGGCAGCGATGCGGTCGTCAAGCCGATGTCGGGCGAGGAACTCGACCGGCTCGCGCAACGCCTCGGCTTCGATGAGAACACGCGCATCGTGTTCGACGAGATCGTGGCGCAATGCGCCGAGGCGCGCAACGAGGCGGAGAAGACCGACGATGCAAAGAAGACCGCGACGCCGGCGCCCGAAGAGGGCGGCGCGATCGCGATGACGCTCACGATCGGCGAGGACGGCGCGGTCGCGCTCGGCAGCAGCGGCCCGGCCGACCCGCGCGCACTCGCGCAGGCGATCGACGCAGCCGAGGAGCGCATGTTCGACGACCTGAAGGCCGTGGCCGATCCGTCGAAGACCGGGGCGGTGGAATCCGAGCGTCGCGCGCGGGCGCGCACGCGGCTTCTCGTCGGCGAGCGCGGCGCGCAGACGGCGGACATCGTCGCGATCGTCGACGCCGCATCGCTCGATGCATCGCAGCGCGCGAGCGTCGCCGAGGATGTGCGCGGCTGGGACGAGTCGTCGGTCGCGGCGCTGCGCGCCATGCGCGACGAAGTCGTGCGCGCCACGGACGAGCGTGAGAAGCTCATGGAACAGGCGAGCAAGTCGGAGCAGACCGTGCAGGATGGCGACCAAACCCGCATCGCGCGCGCGGTGCAGATCGACGGCGCGCTGATGGAGGAGATGCGGCGCCTCGACCAGCGCACGCGCGACGCGCGCGACAAGGTCATCGTCCGCAACCGCAGCGCGATCGAGACGCTCGTCGCCAAGCTCGAGTCGAACCCGGCGGCCGCGAAGGCCATTCGCCGCGGCTTCTACCGCGTGCTCGAGCCCGGGGCGTACCGCATTGCGCGCGACCTCGAGCCATTCTTCGCGAAGGCGTCGGAGATCGACACGCTCAAGCCGGAGACGCGCGCACAGGTCGACGCACTGCGCGCCGAGTGGATCGAGTCGCGCGAGGCGCTGTGCGAGGCCTTCGCCGCCGAGCGCGAGAAGGAGCGCACGGCGTCGAAGGACGGTGGCCCCGCAGGCGTTGTCGGCATTGGCTCGATCGCCATGAACTCGCAGGCGCGCAAGCGCCTTGCCTCGGACCTCGAGCAGCTCGAGACGACGACCTTCCGCAAGCTGCGCGAGACGCTCGTCGCCGAGGTCGGCGAGGACAAGGCGGCGTCGATCGGCGAACTCCCTGCGAAGAAGAAGCGCGGCGCGCCGGCGATCCAGTTCGGCGGATGACGCGCGGGGAGACGCGCTCGCTCAGGCGTCCAGCTTCGTGATCCAGCACGCGGGCACTTCGCCCGCGGTGGCGACGATGCGCGAGCGGATGCCGCCGCGGCCCTTCCACACGGTGATGACCTGCATCCAGGCAGGGCTCATCGACTGCGCGAGATCGTCGCGCAGACGGTTCGTCACCGCTTCGTAGAAGATGCCCGCGTTGCGGAAGCTCTGGTAGTAGAGCTTGAGGCTCTTCAGCTCGACGCAGACAGCGGCCGGCTGGTAGCGCAGGATGATGTGCGCGAAGTCGGGGTGGCCCGTCTTCGGGCAGACGGAAGTGAACTCCTCGCTCACATGCTCGATCACGAAGGGCGTGTCGGTGGGCGAATCGAAGAACTCAAGAAGCGTCGGGTCGACGGGGCTCGCGTCTGGCATAGGCGCCAATAGTAGGCGTTTCCGCCCGCTTGAGCGCCTCCCCGCGGCCGTCAGAGGCGGTACTTCAGCAGCAGCGCCGCGACCTTGGGCTGATCGGCGTTCGCGCGAAGCGAGCGCTGCAGCATGAGACGGGCCTCGTCGCGCAGCGGATCGTTCGGGTCCTTGCCGTTCTTGATCCACACATTGAGGGCATTGACCCCCACGCCGTTGAGCGCGGGCCAATACTCGGGATCGAGCTCGATCGACTTGCGGTACGCCTCGTCCGACTTCGCGAACTCGCTCAGGCGGAAGAGCGCCCAGCCGAGCCGCTCGTACGCGGCGGCGCTTGGCGAGGTGCGTGTCAGCGCCTCCGCTGCGTTCGCAGCCTCTTGGTAGCGCTTCTCCGCCGCGTAGGCGTTGACGAGCGCCATCATGACATCGGCGGGTGGCTCGATCAGCTCGCATGCGATCTCGTACTCGCGGATCGCCTCCTTGCCACGACCCGACTTGGAGTAGGCCCGGGCAAGCGAGAGATGCGCGTATCCGTTCGTCGGCTCGAGCCGGGTCGCACGCTCGGCAAAGGCGATCGCGCCATCGGCCTGTCCGGTCGCGAGGAGCAGCCGCGCCATCGCAAGGTTCGCGTCGATGTCGGCAGGGCGAATCACAAGCGCGCGCTGGAAGGCGCGGATCGCCTGCTTGACCTGGCCGAGCGCCTCGAGCACGCGGCCATGTCCCGATGCTGCGGTGAAGTCCTGCGGATTGAGCTTGCTCGCGCGACCGTATGCGGACTCCGCGAGCTCGAGGTCGCCCTTCTCCTCGAGCACGGTGCCCATGCCCGTGTAAGCGTCGACGAGCGTGGGGTTCTCGTGGAGCAGATCCTTGAAGATCCTCAGCGCCGTCTCGTAGTCCTCGCTTTCAGCGGCCTGCTGCGCCTCGTCGAGGCGAATCTCCTCGACCTCGTTCGGCTCAAGCCGGAGGACGATCGAGCGAGTGCTTGGTGCCGAGGCCGTGGCGCCCTGTCGCTGACCAGCGGTGCGCGACGGCGCACACGCCGAAGCAAGCAGCACAGAGGTGACGAGGACACCGAGCGCCGAGCGCCGAAGCGCGGGGCTCAACCCGGTGTCGCGTGCGAGGAAGAGTGTCGGACTGCTCGACCGCATGAGGCTCATGGTGTCCTTCTGAACGATTCCGTTCGGCGAGCCGTCGTCGAGCCTCGAAGCCCGGACGCCGCCGCATCGGCAAGACACGGTAGCCGTGGCGCTCGAGAGACACCGCGGGCCGTACCTGTGCCCCTATCTTCGGGCATCGCAGCGATGCTCCTGTAATCCGAATGGTGGAATGACGGGGAGCGCTCCCCGACCGTGCACGGCGCGCGGCTTCAGGTCGCTCTGACTCTTGAAGCGAGCGCAGCAAGCCGCTCTGCGTTGACGGCATCCCACGGGCGACCATCCGGCGCGTTGCCCTTCTCCGTCTCGAGAACCTTGGGAACCTCCGCGAGCTCGGGAGACGCGAGGACGGCCTTGAACCACGCCTCGCCGCACTGGCCCGCGCCGATGTGCGCGTGGCGATCCTTGCGCGACGCAAACGGCGCCTCCGAGTCATTCACATGGATGGCGATGACATGGGCGAGACCAGCCTCTGCGTCGAAGCGCGCAAGCGTCGCGCGCGCCTTCGCGGGCGTCGAGACCTCGTAGCCCGCCGCGAAGACATGGCAAGTGTCGATGCAGTAGCCGACGCGCTCGGGCGCCTTCACCATCTCGCGGATCCGCCCGAGATGGTGGAACGCGTAGCCGAGATTGGTGCCAGACCCCGTCGTCGTCTCAAGCGCGATCTTGACGCGGTAGCCCTTGAGCTCGCCGTGCAGCCGGTCGATCGCCTTGGCGATGCGCTTCAGGCCCGCGAGTTCGTCGGCGCTGGGCTCGGCATCGAGATCGTTGGGATCGGCCGGCTTTCGCGCAGCACCGCCGAGGGCGTTCATGTGCGCGCCCGGGTGCGCGACCGACACGGCGACACCAAGCGCCTCGCAGCGCTCGAGCTCGGCGCGCTCGCAGGCAAACGACTTCGCCAACGAGTCCTCGTCGGGTGACGCGAGATTGACGAGATAGCTGTTGTGGCTCACGATCCTCGACGCGTCCTCGAAGACGGTGCCCTTCCGCGCGGCGGCAAAATCGGCGATCTCTTCCTTCCCGAGCGGCTTTGTGACCCACTGCCGCTGGTTGCGCGTGAAGATCTGGACCGCGCCGAAGCGATAGCCAACCGCTTCATCGATCGCTGCACGCAACGAGCCTGCCGTCGAGAGATGCGAGCCGATCCGCAGGCGTTCACATGCGGAAGCCCCGTCGGCTCCATGCGTCTTCCGCGCAGTCGCCTTCACGCGCAGCCTCCGATGGCGCCGCGCGGGGCGGTGTCGGATGAGCCGACCACCGTGCGGCGATCGACCGATCCGCATCCGAGTTCCTGCGAGAGCGACTCTGCGGCCACCGCCGCCTGCGCGCGCAACTCCGGGACTGCGGTGGACTCCCAGAGCTCGCCGCGGCGGAGCGCGCCGACAAGACGAACGCGAGGCTGCACGGAACCGTCAGCGCCCACGAGCCGTCCTTCTCGATCGGCGCGAAGACCGAGCCCGAGGCGATCGGCAGAAGCGAATCCCATGCGCAGCATCGCGCCGAGCAGTGGATCAAGCGTCTCCGACACGCTCATCGTCGGACCCGAGCAGTTGATGACGCGCGATGCACGAAGCGAGCGCAGCGCGCCACCCGGGCCTCGCACCACGACCTCGGCGTGCTTTCCATCGGTGTCCATGCGCAGCGACGAGATGCCGCCCGCGATGACTTCGATCGACCCTGCCGCGCGTTCGCGCTCGATCGCCTCGAGGAGATGCGCGGGCGCGCGGTGACGATGGATCTCCCAGTACGGCCGCAAGCGGCGCAGGAAGAGCTGTCGCTCGGACGGCGGCCACGCGCTCCAGATCGCCTGGACATGCGGACGCACGCCGTCGATCGCCGCGTGCCATGCGTGCCCCTCGCTCGCGAGTTGCCGCACCGCCCGACGCACCGCGCGGAACGCAGCATGCGCGCCCTTCATCAGTTCCTGCGGGTCATACGCCACAGGCGCGCCATGCGTGGCCGCGTGCGGAAGCGGAAGCCGCCCGTTGCGCGAGACGAGCACGATCGGTCCCGCCCAACCGCTCCGGCGCAAGCTCATCACAAGATCGATCGAGGTCAGGCCGCTTCCGACGAGCACCGCGACGCCGCCGGGCTCGAGTCCCTTCACGGCGGCGGGATCCCACGGATCATGCGCGAGCAGCGTGCGCGTGACGCCCTCGTCGACCGTACGCCACGGCGCACGCGCCGGCGGCAGACCGGGCGCGAGAATCACGCCGCGCGCAAGCACCGTGCGACCCGATGCAAGCAGCAGCTCGAAACGCTGGCCCAGCGGCTCGACATGGACAACCGCATCGCGGACGAACGCGGCGCAGGCCTTCGTCTCGTCAAGCGTCTGGCCAACCGACTCTGCGAGATACCGCCCGAAGAGCGCGCGCGGCACGAATTCATCGGCGCGGTAACGGCCGGGGAAGTTGCGCTCCAACCACTCATGGAACCCCAACGGTCGATCCGCGAAGACGCCCATGCGGCCAGCCGGCACATTCAGCAGGTGCTCGGCGTCGCATGCGCCGTAGGCGACTCCCGGCGCTGCGAGCGGTCGCCGCTCGAACACCACGGACTGGCACTTGGGCGCGCACTGCGCGAGCCGCACGAGCGACATGAGGCCGCTGAAGCCGCCGCCCACGATGGCCACATCGCATTCGGCGGGCGCTTCGGGGGAGTAGCGGTCGGGCGTCGGCATGGAAAGCCTTATCGGCGGAACGCGGGCGCCAGTCGAGCGAACCTGCTCACACCATGCGCGCGCCCGCAGCCTTTGCGGTCGCGACGATGCGCTCGGCGGTACGGACGGCCGCGAAGCCGTCCTCCGCGTTCACGAGCGGTCGACGGTTGGCGCGCACGGCGTCGAGGAAGTCGAGCAACTGCAGCTTGAGCGGCTCGCCTGCGCCGACGGCGAGCGGCTCCATCGCGATCATCTCGAGGTAGTTCACGCTCGAGAGATCCTCGCCGCGCCGCAGGCGCTCGCGCACGTCGGCCAGCTGCGAGGCGTTCGCGGTCTTGCGCACGACGGTGCCCTTCTTCTCGACGAAGTCGGCCGAGACATAGGCATCCTCGCTGATGAGGCGGATCTTGCGCTCGGTCTTGAGCGCGAGACGGCTCGCGGTCACATTCGCCGTGCAGCGGATGCCGTCGGCACCCGCGGGGAACACGAGCCGCGCGTTGCAGACATCCTCTGCCTCGCCGACGACGCACACCGCGTTCGCATGGATCTCCTCGGGCTCCGCGCCCATCAGCGCGAGCAGCACATCGAGGTCGTGGATCATCATGTCGAGCACGACGCCGACATCGACCGAGCGGAAGGTCATCGGGCTCACGCGATCGATCTCGATGAAGCGCGGACGGATCGATCCGGCCGCGACGAGCTCGCGCACCGCCACCATCACAGGGTCGTAGCGCACGACATGCCCGACCTGCAGCAGCGAACCCGTGCGCTTCGCCATGTCGGCGATCGCGCGCGCCTCGGTGACATCGGGCGCAAGCGGCTTTTCGACCAAGCACGCGACGCCCGCCTGCAGCAGCGGCTCGACGATCGCGCGGTGCGTGACCGTGGGCGTCGCGACGGTGACTGCATCGACGCCTGCAGCGATCAGTTCCTCAACCGAGCCGAAGGCGCGGCCGCCCCACTCCTCGACGACCTTGCTCGCGCGGTCGACATTGCCATCGACGACGCCGATGAGCTCGCATCCGTCGGTCGTGGCGTAGAGCCGCGCGTGGTGGCGCCCCATCTTGCCGACGCCGATGGTGGCGCAGCGAAGCGTCTTGGTCCCGGTGGTTGCTGCCGCTGTCATCGTCGCGCTCCTGCGCCTTCGCGCCGCGCCATCGCGTGTGCGACGGCGTTTCTGAACATCTGAAGTCCCGGCGGATCTCCCGCACGCTGCGCCTCGGAAAGGCGCGTCCACCGCGGGTGCTGCGTCCAGCGCAAGTACCGCTCTGGATGCGGCATGAGGCCGAGGACGAGACCGGTCGAGTCGCAGATTCCCGCGATGCGGTTGACCGAACCGTTGAAGTGATCGCTCGCACCGTAGCGTACGGCGACCTGGCCGTTCGCCTCGAGCTGCGCGACGGTGTCCTCGTCGGCGACGAAGCGTCCCTCGCCATGTGCGCACGGGATGAGCGCGGTCTCCGCATCCATCACGAGTCCGCGCGTCCACACGCAGCGCGTGTTCGCGGGGATCTCCATCGTGGTCCAGATGTCGTTGAAGCGCGCGGTCGCGTTCTGCGCGAGCGCGACGGTCGGTTCGCCCGGCACATCGCTCCACGGTTCGCCCGGATTCGGGCCCGGAAGAAGCCCGGCCTGCACCGCGATCTGGAAGCCGTTGCACGGCGTCATCATCGGAACACCGCGCTCGATCGCGGCGGCGAGCGCCGGATAGATCGACTGGCGGATGAGCGCGGCCATGATGCGGCCCGCTGCGATGTCGTCGCCGTAGCTGAAGCCGCCGGGAAGGCCGATCAGGTCGTAGCGGTCGATCTGCGCGGGGTCGCGCGAAAGCCGCGAGAGGAGCTCGCTGTCGACCGTGCAGCCCGCGAGCTCGAACGCCTCGCAGAGCTCGCCGTCGCAGTTGATGCCGGGCGCCGTGATGACGAGCGCGCGGAGCGATGCTGACTTCGCCTGACGACTCACGAGAATCCTCCTGCGG
>JBEAUK010000106.1:0-29040 GCA_041161465.1 Planctomycetota bacterium
ATCTTTTGCGCACAATGAATCACATGGCCCGCGAGGAATTCAAGCGCTGCGACAAGTCCCGCCCCACGGCGGTGCATGCCCAGCGCGACATCGAGGAACAGGAACGGCTCCGCCAACTCGGCGGCATCGTCGTCCATGATCTGAACAACGCGATGTTCGCGCTGCTCGGACGCACCCAGCTCCTCAAGCGCCAAGTCACCGATGCAAACCTCCAGCGCTCGGTCAGCGATGTCCATGACACCGTGAAGCTGCTCGAATCGCTGATCGTGAAGCTTCAGTCGGCGTGCCAGCGCGAATCGTCGAGCGACGAGCGCTCCAATCTGCGCGCCGCTGTTCTCCTCGGCCTGCGCCACGCGCTCGGCACGCTCCCTGAGGCGATCCGCCCGGGAGGCGATCAGGGCTTCGACGCCTGGCTCGAGCAGGAAGTCGACCACCTGCCCCGCGACCTCTTCTTCGACGGCTCGATCGTTCAGGTCGCGACGGCGCTCTCCCAGTTGATCTCCATCCACCGGATGCGCGCGACAAGCCCGATCAAGATCTGCTGCGCGGTCCGGAAGGTCGACGCCGACACCCGCTTTGACTTCTACGCGGAGGATGATGGCGGGCTCTGGGAGCATGGCGTCGAACCCCCATCGCTCCTGCACGGAAACTTCGACCTCGCCTTGCTGCCGCTTGCTGCGGCGCGGCGCGCCACGCGCGACCTCGGCGGAAAGGCTGCGCTCGAGCGCGGGCCGACCGGGCTTCGAAGCCATCTCTCGTTCAAGGTGCATCACGGGCTCACGCTCGAGCAGCATGACCACCGCGGCTCGGTGCATTGCGCAGAGGCGCACCCCCCGAAGACGCGCCGCGTGCTCATCGCGGACGATGATCCCGCGATCCGCGCCGTGCTGGTCGCAGCGCTCGAGTCGGTGAACGATGAGGTCGAGACGATCTCGGATCCGTCTGCGCTGCTCTCCTTCCCCGAACTCGACTCGATGGATGTCGTGATTCTCGACGCCGGCGGCGGCGGACTCGAGGCACTTCGCAGGCTGCGCGAGAGCGGAAGCACCGTGCCGGTGCTGGTCGCGAGCGGCGATATGGTCGAGGGCAACTTCGACCCCCTGACGCGGTTCGTCATGAAGCCGATTCCGCTCGAGCGGCTCGATCGCGAGCTCTCGTACCTCGTCGCTACGCGCCGGAAGTGAACTCATTCCCCCGTGAACGCGAGCGGCATCAACTGCCGTGCGCAGGCAGAGAGTTCGCCCAGCTTCTCGGCGCCCGCGCGGTCGACCGCACGGAACTCGTCGTACTCCCAACCGACCTCGGGCAGCGCGTCAAGGCGCGCCGGGATTCGGTAGACGATCTCCCAACTCGACGCCGTTCCATCGAAGACGAGCGCCACGGCCACGGGCGGCGACAGGGGCGCCAGGCGCGCCTCTTCGGCGAGTTCACGAACGATCGCGCGCTCGGGTGCCTCTCCCGGCTCGAGCGTGCCGCCCGGGACGAACTCCCACGCCCCCGGATAGTTCGCGACCGCCCCCGAGCGACGGCCCATCAGGACGCACGCACCATCGCGGACAAACCCCTTCACGCCGATCGGCCGCGCACCGCAGTCGATGCCGAGCGCGGCGACCGCGATGAATCGGTACGAGCTTTCCTGCACATGGATCTGCACGCCTCCGTGACCGTTCCGGCTGACGCCGAGGACCTGCATCGTGGGGCCATCGAAGTAGCGCGGATTCCTCGCGCAAAGCGCGGCCCAGGCTGCGTCGATCTCCGCGAGCGAGGCGGATTGCGGCACGAAACGCCCCTCGACCTGCACGAGCACGGGCGGCCGGCGAAGCTGGATGGTGCGGTCATGCACGACGCGATTGTGCCATGACGGGCGACGAAGGGGTGATCGAGGGCATCGCTTGCGTTATCCTGCGTCCGCAATGGCCGTGGCGGCGACGCCATGCCACCCTACGAGGCCCACGAGGACGACTCGATGTCGCAGATCAATCCCCCGCTCGACGAACCGTTCGGAAACGCGATCCATCCCGGCAAGGATGGGCACCCGCCGGGCCTCTTCCTGCTGTTCTTCGTCGAGATGTGGGAGCGCTTCTCGTTCTACGGGATGCGCGCGCTGCTGACCTTCTACCTGATCAAGGGCTTCCTGAAGGCGGACGACGACACCGCCTACGCGATCTACGGCGCGTACGGCGCGCTCGTGTACGCGACGCCGTACATCGGCGGCATGTTCGCCGACCGGTTCCTCGGCGCACGACTCGCCGTGATCTGGGGCGGCATCCTCATGGCCGCCGGTCACCTGCTGATGACGATCGAACAGGAATGGGCGCTCTTCGGCGCGCTCGGACTCCTCATCGTCGGCAACGGCTTCTTCAAGCCGAACATCTCGACGATGGTCGGATCGCTCTATCCGGCGCGCAGCTCGCGCCGCGACGCGGGATTCACGATCTTCTACATGGGCATCAACCTCGGCGCCGCGCTCGCGCCGCTCGTCTGCGGCTATGTCGGCGAGAAGTTCGGCTGGCACTACGGCTTCGGCCTCGCGACGGTTGGCATGCTGCTTGGCCTCGCGACCTTCGTGGTGCCGAATGTCATCGCGAGCCTGCTGATCCTCCTCGCGAGCATCGCGAGCGTCGTCACGATGTTCGTGACGACCTCGGGCGACACGCTGCAGACGCTCCTGAACCTTCCCGTCGCGATCGCGCTGCTTGCGGCGGGCGCCATCAGCTTCGTGAAGCTCGGCAAGGGCACGATCCCGTCCGACCTCGGCCAGCCGCGCGACGCCTCTGGCAATGTCGTGCGCCCGCGGTTCGTGCTGCCGATCTTCATCGGCACGCTCGCAGCGGTCGCGCCGCTTGCCCTTCTCGTGAGCCACAGCAACTACGCGACCTATGTGCTCAATGTGATGGGCGTGCTTGCCTTCGGATCGATCATCCTCTCCGCGTTCGCGGCCCCCGCGCTCGAGCGCGGGCGGCTCTTCGTGATCCTCATCCTCTGCTTCTTCTCGATGCTCTTCTGGGCGTTCTTCGAGCAGGCAGGCTCGAGCGTCAACAACTTCACCGACCGAAACGTCGACCGCGTCGTCGGCGATGTCCCGGTGCAGGAAGCGGCGCCGTACGGAAATGTCGCGGTCACGCAGGAGTTCCTCGGCGTCGATGTCGCAGGGCGCGTGTGGACGCTCGACGACATCTCGGCGGCGCAGTCCGCGCTCACCGAGGGCGACGGCTATGTGATGATCGAGTTCAAGGCCAGCGCCGACGATGTGGCGAAGGGCGTGACCGTCGACGGCAATCCGGTCGAGGCGGACCAGGTCTACAAGTATGCGCTCGCATGGAGCCAGTTCCTCGCGAGCCCAACGCCGCCGCTCGCGCGCGCGAAGGCGCCCGACGACCGCAAGACGCTCCCGCCGCTCACGGAGGCCGAGCGCAGCTCGAGCGGCCGCGTGACATTCGTCGCGGACGCCGGAGATGTCGCGGCCGGCGTGGCCGTCGGCGGCGAAGAAGTGAAGGCGAGCGTCTTCCAGGCGCTCAATCCGATGTTCATCCTCGCGTTCGGGCCTGTCTTCTCTTGGCTTTGGGGCGCGCTCGGACGACGCGACCCGAGCGCCGGCATCAAGTTCGGCCTCGGCCTCGTGCAGCTCGGCCTCGGCTTCGCCTGCTTCTGGATGGGCGCAAAGTCGGCGGACTCGAACGGCATGGTCGCGATGTCGTGGCTCATCTTGGGCTATCTGCTGCAGACGACGGGCGAACTCTGCCTCTCGCCGGTGGGCCTGTCGCTTGTGACGAAGCTGTCGCCGGTGCGCGTCGTCAGCACCATCATGGGCGCATGGTTCCTTGCGACCGCCTTCTCGCACATCCTTGCTGCGTTCCTCGCGAAGCTGACGGGCGTGAAGGAGTCGGGCGGCGTGATCCCGCCGCCGTCGCAGACGGTCGGAACCTACGGCGAGGTCTTCGGACTGATCGCCGTGCTCGCGATCGCGGCAGGCTTCATCCTGTTCATCCTGAGTCCGATGCTGCGACGGCTGATGGCGCTCGACGACGAGAGCGCGGCCGCGCGCGGCGGCCACTGAATCCGCTCATGCGCGCACGAAGGTCCCCTGCTTCGGGTCCTTGGCGACCCCGGGGAACTTGAGCACGCGGTTGTGCATGGCGACATAGACGCCAGGCGCGAGGATCTGCACGGCGGTGAGCGCCTCGGTGACATTCTGCGTCGCATCGGTGCGGCGCATCTCGTAGGGCCGCATCGCGCCCGTGAGGACGATCGCACGCGTCGCGCCGCCCTTCGCGGCCAGGCGCTCGTGGATCCGGTCGCCGGTCTTCGCCAGACGGTCGGTGCCATGCACGATCACGACGCCATCGTGGTCGCGCGCGAGCGACTCCGCGGTCTCCGCGATCAGGTCGTGGTCGGCCTCGCTCATGTCGAGCGAGTCCTTGTTCATGAGCGCCACGCGGTCGATCACGACGCCGCGGAGGTCGAGCGACGCGAGGAGCATGTCGAGCACGCTGACCTTGTTCGCAAGCACGCCACCGAGCTCGTCGTAGGTCTTCTCGATCGTGCCGCCGGTCGAGATCAGCGCGAGGCGAAACGGCGCGTTCGAGCGATCGGTTGCGGCGTTCGGCTTGCTCATGGGAGTTCGGGCGGTGGTTTCGACGAGTGCGGGCGAGGCTGTCATGCGAGGGGACGAGGATATCACCGCAGCGCCGACCCAGTCGACACGGTACCATTGAGTCTTCAGGTCGCTTTCTCGGAGGCTGCAGCATGGACGCGCAGACGACGACACTTCCCTCGGCCGCAACGACGCTCGATTCCTTCAGCCTTCAGCTGCAGGACCTGCCGATCGCGAGTCTCGTTCCCGCGGGCATCCTTCTCCTGCTCGGGCTCCTGCTGCTCATCTGCGGCAAGCATCTCCTGCGACCGGTGCTCGTCATCGCGATCGTGCTCGCCGGCGCCTTGCTCGGCGTTCCGCTCCTCGGATCGATCATGCCCGAGACCCATGGGCTCGTCCTCACGCTTCTGGGCGGAGTCATCGGTGCCGTCATCGCCGCCGTCGCGTGGCGACTGTTCCTCGGCGCGGCGCTCGGCGTCACGCTGGCGTTCTGCTGCGCGCTGCTGGCGCTCCTTGGCACCGACGCAGGACTCATCGACGCGCGGAGTGGAGTCGACGCCCCGCCGTCGGCCGTGACGCTTGCCGACATCGCAGACCGCGATCGACTCGTCGAGCGCTCGCCGGATCCAGTGCGCCCGCTCGTCGCCTGGGCCGACGCGAAGTGGCACGCCGAGTCGCACCAGGTGCAGGTGCTGCTCAAGGCGGCCGCGTTCGGCGGCGCGTTCATCGGGCTCGTGCTCGGAGCGTGGCTCTCGCAGGGCGCGGCGGCCTTCCTCACCAGCCTCGTCGGATCGCTGTTCGCGCTCTTCGGCGGAATGCCGTTCCTGTTGCGCGCACTGGATCGCGCGGACGATCCGATCCGGCCCGCCGCGTGGCTATTGCTGTGGCTTGCCCTCGCGGGCGCGGGCTGGCTGTACCAATCGTGGCGGAGCGAGTCGGAACCCGCGCGCACGGGAGGCGATGCGCCCGAATCAGCCGCGGAAAACGGATAGGATCGCGGCATGGACAGTTTTTCGTATCGAGATGGCGAGCTCTTTGTCGAGGATCTTCCCGTCGCGGAGGTCGCGAAGAAGGCCGGCACACCTTGCTACATCTATTCACGCGCGACGCTTGAGGCGCACTACGATCGGTTGGTGGAGGCGTTCGCGCCGATCGACCCGCTCATCTGCTTCTCGGTGAAGAGCTGCAGCAACATCAATGTGCTGCGCGTGCTCTCCGAGCGCGGCGCCGGAATGGACGTGGTCTCCGCGGGCGAACTGAACCGCGCCGCCGCAGCGGGCGTCGATCCGTCGAAGTGCGTGTATGCGGGTGTCGGCAAGAGCGACTTCGACATCCTCGCCTCGATCATCGCGGGAGTCGGTCTCTTCAACTGCGAGAGCGAGCAGGAGTTCGAGAACATCGCGCGCCTCGCCAAGGAGCAGAAGCGGACCGTGCGCGTCGCGCTCCGCATCAACCCCGATGTCGATCCGAAGACCCACCGCTACACCTCGACGGGCAAGAAGGAGACGAAGTTCGGCGTCGATCTCGAGCGGGCGCGCCGGTTCTTCGCGACCTACGGGCGCGACCCGCACGCGCGGCTCGAGGGGCTGCATCTCCACATCGGATCTCCCGTCTACACCACCGACCCCTACCGCGAGGCGATGGGCAAGACCGCCGCGCTCGTCGACGAGCTCGAGCAGGACGGGTTCGAGATCCGCTCGATCGACCTCGGAGGCGGATTTGGTGCGGATTACGAGACCGATCAGTCGCCGCCACTGAAGGCCTACGCCCAGGCGATCATCCCGCTTGCGAAGCCGCTGCACGACAAGGGCGTGCGTTTCATCCTCGAGCCCGGACGCATGATCGCCGCGAACGCCGGCATCCTGGTCGTGAGCGTTCTCTACACGAAGACCTCGGGCGAGAAGCGATTCGTGATCTGCGATGCAGGAATGAACGCGCTGCTTCGGCCCGCGCTCTACGGCAGTTTCCACTTCATGTGGCCGGTGTCCCCTGGGGCGGCTCTCACCCCGACGACTCGCGCGGCCGACCCCGGCGTCGAGGGTGCCGTCGTGCACGATGTGGTCGGTCCACTCTGCGAGACGGGAGACTTCCTCGCCATGGATCGCAAACTGCCTGCTTCCATCAAGCGAGGCGATCAGATGGCCGTCTTCACGGCGGGCGCCTACGGCATGAGCATGGCAAGCACCTACAACTCGCACCCACTCCCGGCGGAGGTCCTCGTCTCGGGATCTTCCGCGGCACTCATTCGGCAGCGCGAGCAACTGCTGGCCTTCCTCGACGCTGAACTGCATCTGAAGCCGCTCATGGCCGAAGGAGCCCCGGTTTGATCCTCTTCACCAGCGACCTCTTGTTCGGAAGCAAGATCCTCGGCGCAGCGAAGTACGCCGGTCTTCGCGGGCAGGGCGTCCGCAACCGCGCGGCGCTGGTGCAGCATGCGCCGCACGCTACCCACTACTTCCTCGATCTCGAGGCAGAGCTTGCGCCCGATGAGTCGGCCGAGGAGCTCCTCGACGCCGCGCTTGGTCACCCGCATCTCTGCGTGTTCGCCTTCGCGGGCCATCTGCAGGCCGACAAGCTCCGTGCGGCGCAGACGCGGCTCGCCGCCGCCGGTGGCGCCCAAACAGGTCTGCGACACGAGGTGCATTCGCGCGGCTCGCTCAACAGCCGGCTCGTCGAGATCCTCCCGCCGACTCCAGCCGCAGCGCCCCCCGCGCCCGCCTCGCCCGAAGGAGATCGCTGACATGGTCGGACGCGAGGACGACGGCGTGTGGATCACGCTCAAGGAGGAGATCCACGCTTCGCCCGAGGAGGTCGCCTCGTGCATCGCGAGCGCGAGCGGGCTGTGCCGCTGGCTCTCGGTCGGAGCCGAGTATCCGCATGATGTTGGCGCGACGCTCGAGCTCGCGTGGGACCGAGAGTGGAACCGCACGACCGAGGTGAAGGTGCTCGACTACGAATGCGACGAGGTGCGCGACGGCCGCGCCCGCGTCAAGTGGGACTGGTATCCGTCGCCGCTTGAAGAGGCTTCGGTGCCTGTCGAGATCGCCGTCTCGCCCCTGCGGGACCGCGGCGGCGCGCGCGTCATCATCCGCCATGGACCGTTCCGCGACGACCCGGAGACGCTCCTGACCGTCGCCGACAGCGCGGAAAGCTGGCGCTGGTACCTCTGCAACCTGCGCAGCGTGCTCGAGACGAAGCACGACATGCGCGCGGTGCGGCCGCTCTGACGGGCGGTTGGGCTGCGGTCCGCCGGGCAGCCCTATACTGCGCGTCCCATGTTCGAGAACCTGACCGATCGCCTTTCCACCGCCTTCCGCTCGCTGTCGGGCCGCGGCACGATCTCCGAGTCGAATGTGCGCGAGGCGCTTGACGAGATCAAGACCGCGTTGCTCGAGGCGGATGTCGAACTGGGGATCGCGAAGCAGTTCTGCGACGATGTGCTGGCGAAGGCCGTCGGGCGCGATGTGACGAAGAGCCTCAAGCCCGGCCAGGAACTCGTCGGCATCGTGCACGACGAGCTCGTGGCGCTCATGGGCCCCGCGGGCGAGGAGAACGGCTCGAAGCTCTTCCTCGTCGATCCGGGTCCGACCGTCATCATGCTGTGCGGCCTCCAGGGCTCGGGCAAGACGACGACCTGCGGCAAGCTCGCCGCGTACTTCAAGAAGACTGGTCGTTCGTGCCTTGTCGCGGCGGCCGACCTGCAGCGCCCCGCCGCCGTCGAGCAGCTCAAGCAAGTGATCGAGGGCGTCGCGGCCGAGGCGAAGGGCGGAGCGCGCGTCGGGTTCCACGGCGAGCCCGACCAGTGCGCCGAGTACGGCAAGGCGGTCGGAGCCGCTGTCGGCGTCTGCCGTCGCGCGGTCCAGAAGGGCCGCAGCGAGGGTTACGACGTGGTGATCCTCGACACCGCGGGCCGACTGCATGTCAACGACGAGCTCATGAAGGAGCTCGAGGCGGTACGCCTTGCGGTGCAGCCTCACCAGATCCTGCTCGTCGTCGACGCGATGACAGGGCAAGACGCCGTGCGCAGCGCGAAGGCGTTCCACGACCGGCTGAAGGTCGACGGCGTGATCCTCACCAAGCTCGACAGCGACACGCGCGGCGGCGCGGCACTGACGGTGCGCAAGGTGACGGGCGCGCCGATCAAGTTCCTCGGCACGGGCGAGAAGTTCGATGCGCTCGATGAATTCAGCCCGAAGCGGATGGCCGGCCGCATCCTCGGCATGGGCGATGTCGTCGCGCTCGTCGAGAAGGCGCGCGAGGAAGTGACCGAGGAAGAAGCCGAGAAGATGGCCGAGAAGCTCGCGAAGGGCAAGCTCACCATGGACGACTTCCTGTCGCAGATGAAGTCGCTGCGGCGCATGGGTCCGATGAAGCAGCTCCTCGGTCTCCTGCCTGGCGTCGGCAGCGCGCTCAAGGATGTCAACATCGACGACAAGCAGTTCGATCGCCTCGAGGGCATGGTCCACTCGATGACCGCCGACGAGCGCAAGGACCTCAAGCTCTTCAACAAGAGCCGCGTGCGGCGCATCGCGACGGGCTCGGGCACCACGCCGAACGAGGTCAACCGCCTCACGACGCAGTTCGAGGCCGTTCAGAAGATGACCGCGACGCTCGCCTCGGGCGGCATGGCCGGTCGCATCAAGGCGGCGCGAGAGATGGCGAAGTCGGGCGGCATGCCCGGGCTTGGCGGCCTGCCTGGCATGAGCATGAAGGGCTCGAGCGCGACGCCATCGATCAAGTCGAAGTTCAAGCAGCGCAAGAAGTGATCGCCGGCTCATCGACGGAACCACTGCATGCGCATCGAGGAACTCGACTACGACTTCGACGCGTCGCTTGTCGCGACAACTCCCGCGGAGCCGCGCGATGCGGCGCGGCTGATGGTGATCAGCCGTTCGCGCGGGACGATTGAGCATCGAACGGTTCGGGACCTTGCGACCATCCTCGGCGCCGGCGACGAAATCGTGGTGAACGCGACCAGCGTGCTGCGCGCACGGCTGGCGCTCGTCGACGATGTGCGCGGGCGGGAGACGGAGGGGCTTCTGCTCGAGCCGTCGGCCGAGGCGCCGCTCTGGCGCGTGCTTGTTCGGCAGGCAAAGCGCTTCGAGTCGGGCGCGCGACTGACGCTGCGCGACGGCCACGGGCTCGACCACGGAGATGCGATCGAGCTGGTGCGGCGCGACGACGACGCATGGCTGGCGAAGCTGGTGCCGGGGCCGCTCGGCGGGGATGTCGCCACGGTGCTTGAGCGCTCGGGGCAGACCCCGCTGCCGCCCTACATCCTCAAGGCGCGCCGTGACCAGCGCATCGAGGTCGACGATGACCTCGATCGCGCCGAGTACGAGACGGTGTACGCAAAGGCGAGTGCGCGCGGGTCGGTTGCCGCACCGACCGCAGGACTTCACTTCACGAGCGAATTGCTCGAATCCCTGGCCGCGCGCGGCGTCGGAAGGCATGAACTGATCCTCGATGTCGGCGCAGGCACCTTCAAGCCGGTCGAGACGGAGACGGTCGAGGCGCATGACATGCATGCCGAACGCTTCATGGTGCCGAGAGAGGTGCTGCACATGCTCGCGGAGTCTGCGCCAGCCCGCGCGGCCGGCAAGCGAAGGATCGTCGCGGTCGGCACGACGACGGTCCGCGCGCTCGAGAGCCTGCCGGATCCGCTCCCGGCGCCGGACCGCGAGTTCGAGGCGGTGACGCGCATCCTGATCTCACCGGGATTCCGCTGGCGCTTCACCGACGCGCTGATGACGAACTTCCACTTGCCGCGATCGACGCTGCTGGCGCTCGTCGGGAGTTTCTGCGGCATGGAGTTGATGCGCGAGGCGTACGCAACGGCGGTACGCGAGCGATATCGGTTCTACAGCTACGGGGATGCGATGCTGATCGTGCGCTGACGAGCGCCACGCGACAGGTGCGCCGCCACACGACAGGTACACGACGGGTGCATGCACGACGGGTGCACGGCACGTGCCGCCCAGTGCCTGGCACTGCACGGCACGTGCCAGGCACTGCCTGGCACCAGGCGACATTTCGGGAACGGACTCGCATTTCCGTCGGTTCCTGCACGGATCCGTGCATGGTGTCCGATCGGCCCGCTGGCAGTCGGACGGGTGCACGGCACGTGCCATGCAGTGCCTGGCACTGCATGGCACGTGCCGTGCACCTGTCTGGTCACGCGGCGAAGGCGGCGACTTCTCGGGGGAGCCTTTGGATCCCCCGCCGGCGCGACTTTGCCACCGCGTACCGCATCGAGCGATCGAATCGCCTCGCCACCGAGCCCTTCGTCGGGAAACCCATCTCGTCCATGCGGTCGATCGCGTACCGCCACGCGAGGTACTCCTCGAGGCATCGTGGCTTATGCACCCCGAGTCCGATCGCGTGATGCCCAACCTCATGGAGAAAAATCGCAAGCCGCAGCGGACTCGTTGGATACGGCGACTCGATCGTCCGCTCGACGCGCCCATCTCGGAACGTCCGCTCGATCGCCACACCCGAGAGCGAACTTCGCCAGCGCTTCACCGTCAGGCCGTACTTCGACAGCATTTCAACGACGACCGCGTCGTACCGCCGCTGCGACGGCTTCTCGTGATCGATCCCGCGCGGCGGCTTGACCATGCGCCAACCCGGCGCATCGGGTGCACTCGTCACCGCGATGGCGAGCGGTCGCGCTCGCTTGATTGGCGCGGCGCGCCCCGTGCCCGGCTTCGTGCGCCGCGGTCGCTTCGCAACGCGCCGACCGCCTGGACCCCCAAAGAGGCCAAGCTGCTCCCGTGCGAAGTCGAACAGCAACTGAACGAACGGCATCAGCGCCTTCTATCGGCGCTCGGCGGCGTCTCGCTCGACTCACGCCCTCGGCGCCAATCGCTGCCCGACGACCTGCGGCCGACCGCGCACGAAGTCCCGCCACGGCATGGCCCGGCCGCCCGCCGGCTGCACCTCAAGAATCTCAATCGCGCCCGAAGTCGCCGCGACGCTCCCGTCGGCCCGCACCACCCCGGGCTCGCCGCCGCCGTCGGCCGCCTCACGCACACGCAGAAGCTTGACCTCGAGACCGCCGACAGCGACCGTGCAGCCGGGCCATGAGTTCAGCCCGTTGATCCGCGCCCGCGCCGCGCCCGCATCAAGCGCCGCGAGGTCGACCGTCCCGTCTGCCTTCGACAACTTCCGCGCCCGCGTCGCCTTCGACTCGTCCTGCGCGACGCCTACCGCGCAACCGCCCGCATGCGCAGCGAGGACGCTCGAGAGCACCTCGGGGCCGAGCAGCGACAACGCATCGTGCACCTCGTCAGCCGTCTCGGCCGGCCCGATCGCCCGCGCGCGCGTCGCGTAGACGAGCCCCGCATCCATGCGCTCCGCGATCGAGATGACGCTCACGCCCGTCTGGGCGCAACCGTCCATCACCGCGCGCTGAATCGGTGCCGCACCGCGATACGCCGGCAACAGCGACCCATGGAGGTTGATCGCGAACACCCCGTCGACCAGTTCGCGCGACAGCTTTTGCCCGAAGGCGATCACGATCCACGCAGCAGCGCCAACTCCACGCACCTGCTCGACCACCTCTGGAGCGTTGACATCCGCGGGCTTAATCACCGGGAGCCCAAGCTCCGCAGCGCGCGCCGCGATCGGCGTCGGCGTCATCACCTTGCCGCGGCCGGCTGGCCGATCGGGCTGCGTCACCACAAGCGCGATGTCATGCTCGCGCGCAAGATGATCGAGCGATGGAACCCCGAACGCGCCTGCACCGAGGAAGACAAGCCGCATCGCGCCGCCTACCCGCCCGCCCGCTCGAGATCGCGAATCGCACGACGGTTCGCAAGCTTGTCGATCGGACGCATGCGGTCGATGATGAGCACGCCCTCGAGATGATCGAACTCGTGCTGCCAGACGCGCGCAGGGAAGCCGTCGCTCTCGAGCTCGAACTCCTTGCCGTCGAGCCCAAGCGCGCGAATCCGCGCGGCGCCTGGCCGCAGGATGGTGCCGCGGATGTCAGGAAGACTCAGGCAGCCCTCTTCATACGGCTCGACCGCCCCGGCCGCCTCAAGCACCGGATTGATGAACACACGCTCCGGCTCTTCCTCGCGGGCGCAGGTCAGGAAGATCCGCACGCTCTCGCCGAGTTGCGGCGCCGCGATTCCAGCGCCGTCGAGCTCGCGCGCGACCCGCCGCATATCCTCCACCAGTTCCCGCACGAAATCGTCGATGGTGGCAACCGGCTTCGCTTTCATGCGAAGGACAGGATGAGGGTGAACGACAATGCCGCGGTCGCGCGCCATTCGCTCATCGTAGGGGCTGAAGCCCAAACGCGCCGCGACCGCCGCCGCCACTCTGCGACCCCCCACGGGAGATTCGCAGGGTTTGACCAAGCCCCCTGCAGGCGGGTACCCTTCCCAATCGGTTCGGGAACGGCGCGGCGCGTTTGTCACGAGTCGCACCAGAACCACCCGGGTCGACCCCGGGAACCAACTGAGGAGCCACGGATTGGGTTTCTTTTCCTTCGGTAAGAAGAAGCAGCCAGAGCAGGGTCAGCCAGAGACGGCGCCGACCGCCCCAACGGGCGCTGTCAGCGGCGCGTTCGTCGCCCAGCCCGACAAGGCGCGCAAGTTCTTCGACCACGCGAAGACCATCGCGCAGACGGGCAACTACGAGTACGCCCTGATGCTGTACGCGAAGGGGTTCCGATTCGACCCGGCCGGCGTTCCCCGCCACGAGGAGTTCTACAAGCTCGCCGTCTCCTTCTACCAGTCGGGTGGCAAGCCAGCTGGCCGCGACGACGTCAAGGAGCTCGAGGGTCCGAGCCCGATCGACAAGTTCGTGCAGGCCGAGTACGTCTGGGCGCGCGATGTCCTCAACATGGACGCCGCGTTCAAGATGCTCGAGACCGCCGGCAAGGCTGGTCAACTCGAGTTCGGCTCGTGGATCGCGCCGAAGCTCCTCGACCTTCTCCGCAAGCAGAAGAAGCAATCGAAGTCGATGTGGCTGAAGGCGAAGACGCTCTTCACGAGCGTCGAGGCCTATGCAGAGGCATTCGCCTGCGTCGAGGAAGCCGTGCGCGTCGACCCGACCGACACGCAGCTCTCGGCCGATCTGAAGGAGCTGACCGCGCGTCACGCGCTCAAGCAAGGCGGCTACGACAAGGCCGTCGGCGGCGGCGGCAACTTCACCAGCATGGTGAAGGACAGCGCCAAGCAGCAGCAGCTCCAGGAGCAGAACCAGATCGCAGCGAGTGAGGAGACCGAGGCGCGAAATGTCGAGCGCGCCCGCAAGGACTACGAGGACAACCCGATGTCCCCGGAGGCGATCCTCAAGCTCGGCACGCTGCTGCGTCGCCGCGCCACCGAGGAAAGCGAGAACGAGGCCTATACGGTCTTCATGACCGGCTTCGAGCGCCTGAGCGAGTACCGATTCCGGATGTTCGCAAGCGAGATCCGCATCATGCAGATGCGCCGCCGCGTCAACGCCGCGCAGAAGAAGACCGAATCGAACCCGGCCGACGCAACGGCGAAGGCGGAGTACGACGCGCTCCGCCGCGAGTTCCTCGAGTTCGAGGGCGGCGAGCTGCGCGAGAAGCAGAAGAACTACCCGACCGACCGCTCGATCAAGGCGGAACTCGGCCGCATCGAGTTCGAGCTCGGCAACTTCGAGGACGCGATGGCCGCGTTCCAGGCCTGCAAGGACGAAGCCAAGCTGCGCATCGGCGCGACCCACATGCTCGGCCGCTGCTTTGCCGCGGAAGGCTGGCACGGCGAGGCCGTCGGCGAGTACCGCGAGGCGCTCGGCGCGCTCGGCGTAGGCGAAAATGAACGCGAGCTCCCGATCAAGTACGACCTCATGCTGTCGCTGATGGAACTCGCGAAGAGCGAGAAGAACGGCACCTACGCCCGCGAGGCAGGCGAGATCTGCTCGGCGATCGTGCGCCGCGACATCTCCTATCGCGACATCCGCGTCCGTCGGAAGGAAATCGACGCGCTCGTGAAGGATCTGCCGGCGTGAGCGTGGAGCGCCGTCCGCGAACGGTTGGCGTGATCCCCGCGCGCCTGGCGAGTTCGCGTTTGCCCGAGAAGGTCCTCAAGGCAGAGACCGGCAAGCCGCTTGTGGTGCATGTGCTCGAGCAGGCTCGCATGGCGACTTCGCTCGACCGCGTCATCGTGGCGGCCGACCACCCGAGAATCGTCGCGGCAGTCGAGGCCGCGGGCGGAGAGGCCATCCTGACCCGAGACGACCACCCCAACGGCACCAGCCGCCTCGCGGAGGTCGCAGAGACGGTGTCTGCGGAGGTCTTCGTGAACATCCAGGGCGACGAGCCGGAGATCGAGCCAGAGACAATCGATGCGGCCGTCGACCTCCTCCACCGCTCCCCGTGGGCCGAGGTGGCGACCGTCGCCACCCCGTTTGCCGCCGGCGAGTCGGTCTCAGACCCGAACCTCGTCAAGGTCGTCCTGGGCCTTGGCGGACGGGCGCTCTACTTCTCCCGTGCCCCGATCCCGTTCCACCGCGACGCCGCCAAGGGTGGCGCCCCCAAGGCGGAGCCCCTGCGTCATGTGGGGCTCTATGTCTACCGCACCCCCTTCCTCGAGACCTTCCTGACCTGGCCGCCCTCGGCCCTCGAGGAGACCGAAAGCCTCGAACAACTCCGCGTCCTCGAGCGCGGTCACGGCATCGCGGTCGCGGTGCGGACGGTCGCCAGCCACGGAATCGACACCGCCGAGCAGTACGCCGAGTTCGTCGCGCGGTGGCGATCTCGCTGATCGCGACCGCCCCCACTTGCATTTCCGACCGCTTCCTGACTACATTCAGGAATGCCCCACTCGGAAACCAACCCCGGCGATCTTCCTGACGGCTGCGGGTTCCTCTCACAATTCGGTAAAAGCGAAGAGAGCACGGAGTGGCATTCGCCCGCGCCCGCGGGCTACCAACGCGGCCGCACGAAGTTCGTGGTCGTCATCGGAACGGTGATGAGCGGCCTCGGCAAGGGCATCTTCGCGAGCTCGCTCGCGAAGCTCATCAAGGACAAGGGACTGTCGGTCGCCCCCATCAAGATGGAGGGCTACCTCAACATCGACTCCGGCACGCTGAACCCCTACCGCCACGGCGAGGTGTTCGTGCTGTCGGACGGGTGCGAGACCGACATGGACCTCGGCACCTACGAGCGCATCCTCAACCAGGATCTCACGCGGCGGAACTTCGTCACCGCCGGACAGATCTACACCGAGGTCCTCGAGCGCGAGCGCCGCGGCGGCTACCTCGGCCGCGATGTGCAGATGATCCCGCATGTGACGGGCGTCGTGAAGATGCGCCTGCGCGAACTCGCGATGACGGGCAACAACGGGAAGCAAGCCGATGTCGTCTTCGTCGAGGTCGGTGGAACGGCCGGCGACTACGAGAACGGCTTCTACATCGAGGCGCTGCGCGAGCTCGCGTTCGAGGAGGGCGACGAGTCGACCTGCTTCGTCGCGCTCACCTACATCCTCGAGCCCTCGATCCTCGGCGAGCAGAAGTCGAAGGCCGCGCAGCTCGGCATCAAGCGCCTGATGGAAGCGGGCATCCAGCCGAACATCGTGGCGTGCCGCGCCAAGAACCCCGTCACCGACAAGGTGATGGAGAAGATCGCGATGTTCTCGAACGTGCCGCTCAAGCGCATCTTCTCGATGCACGACCGCGAGAGCGTCTACGCGATTCCCGAGGCGATGCGCGCCGCCGGCCTCGACCGCGAGATCCTGTCGATCCTCAACCTCCACGACCGCACGAACCCGGCGAAGGAGGATGTCGCGCGCGTCGAGTGGCTCGACTTCTCACGCCGCATCTTCGCGCCGCGCAAGCACAAGATCGAGCTTGGCATCACCGGCAAGTACGCGGCGCTGCGCGACGCGTACGCGTCGATCGACAAGGCGATCGAGCACTGCTCGATCCAGCTCTCCTGCGAGATCAAGACGCGCTGGATCGACACGGGCGACCTGACCGACGACGCGCTCACCGCCAAGGCGCTCGATGGCGTCCACGCAGTCATCGTTCCGGGCGGCTTCGGCCAGCGCGGCGTCGAGGGCAAGATCCGGTGCGTGAAGTGGGCGCGCACCAACAAGGTGCCGTTCCTCGGCATCTGCCTCGGCTTCCAGATGGCGGTCATCGAGTACGGACGCAGCGTCCTCGGACTCGCCGGCGCCAACTCGACCGAGTTCGAGCCCAACTGCGCCCATCCGATGATCTCGGAGCTCCCAGACCAGAAGAAGCTCGAAGGCATCATGGGCGGCACCATGCGCCTCGGCGCACAGGAAGTCGTGCTTGAGCCAGGATCGCTTGCGAGCTTCCTCTACGGCTCGAAGACCGAGATGCGCGAGCGTTTCCGCCACCGCTACGAGGTCGATCCGACCTACATCTCGCAGCTCCAGGAAGCCGGGCTGCGCTTCAGCGGCCGTCACCCGAAGTTCCCGATCATGCAGGTGCTCGAGCTTCCGCAGTCGGCGCACCCGTACTTCGTGGGCGGGCAGTTCCATCCCGAGCTTACAAGCCGTCCGCTCGGACCCAACCCGATGTTCATGGGTCTCGTCGCCGCTGCGATCGCGAGCGTCGAGCCCGAGTTCGCACAGACCGATCTCGGCCGCCGCTGGGTGCGCAGCGCCCCGAAGACCGTCAACGCCTGAGCGCTCTCGTCGGAGGCGCCCCGATGGCGGACACCATGACCAAGGCCGAGCGGAGCGCGCTCATGGCCAAGATCCGTGGCAAGAACACGAAGCCCGAGGTCTTCGTGCGCTCGGCGCTTCACCGCGCCGGCCTGCGTTTCCGCCTTCACAACCGCGCGCTTCCCGGCCGCCCCGACATCGTGCTTCCGAAGCACCGCACCGTCGTCTTCGTCCACGGCTGCTTCTGGCACCGTCACGGCTGCAGGCTCGCGAGCGAGCCTTCCACGCGAAAGGCGTTCTGGCGCGAGAAATTCGCCCGAAATGTCGCGCGCGACAAGCGAACCGCTGCGGCACTCCGACGCGCAGGCTGGAGGGTGCTGACCGTCTGGGAGTGTTCGTTGCGCACAAAGGCTCGCCGCGAGCGGCAGGTCGCGAGGCTCGTGCGCGCGATCCTGCGGCGTTGAGGCGCGCGGGGCACCGCGAAACCCCAAGGGTTTTGGGCATTTGTCCGTTTTTGGACGCCGCCACTTGCCCGAGCCCGAAGATCGTGCGACTTTCCATCGTGATTTGGCGCGCCGCGGCCGTTGCGGCATCTCGAGACCCAGGAGTCGCACATGTCCCTCTACCGGTGTGCCGCCCGCCAGGGCGTTCGTCTGCTTGCCGCAATCGCCTCCCTCGCGTCCGCGTCCATCGCGCCCGCGCAGGTCTGGATCGCCAATCCACCCGCGATCCCGTCGGACCACTGGTGCAACGCGCCGGTCCTCGAATCGATCGTCGGCGACGCCCCTTGGGGCAACTACGCGGTGTCGTGGCGCTGGATCATCCGATTCAATGTTCGCATCGCCTCGGGCGTCCATGAGAACTTCGGCGCCGACATGCTCCCGCCGCGCACGCTCAACCAGCTCGCGCCCGCAGAGAACTGGCCGTCGACGATGAGCGACCAGCAGCTCGCGAATCTCTACCTGCAGGAGTTCCCAGACGCGCACTATGTCTTCGTCTTTCCGCACAACGCCATCGTGAGCGACTGCGACGGAGACGGCATGCCGATCCTCGGCCCAGGCACTCCGCCCTGCTGGGGCGAACCGGTCGGGATGCTCGAGCGCACCGACTTCCCGTATCCCACGCTGCTCCGCAGCAGCATGCCCAACGGCGGCGCGTGCGCGACCGAGGCGAAGTTCAAGCTGCAGGTGTCTGCGTTTCCGCTGATCAACCGTGGCGCGGTCGGTATCCGCATCAAGGGCAAGAACGCCGGATACTGGCTCGGCATGACTGCGTGGTCCACCCCGAACGACCCGCGTTCGGGCCACGCATGGGTGCATCTGCTGAAGATGGCCGGCAACGGGCCGCAGCATCCGGGATTCCACGAGGCGTACGGAAAGTGGCCGAAGCGTGGGATGGAACCGAGCGTGTACTGGCCGTTCGCGCCAGGCGAGATCCGCGACGAACCCACCTCCGAGCTGCTGAACACCGCGTGGTTCCCGGTCACCGTCGCGGAGTTCAACGCCGCGAAGGCTGTCATCGACCGCGAGCGCGAGCATCCGAGCAACTGGTCGCTCACCCGCAACTGCACCGATTTCGCGATCGAGGTGATGACGGCGGCGGGCTGCCCGATCCCGAGCGCGGTCGAGGTGAGCGGCGAGGAGGGCGCCTCCGTTCAATCGCCGCGCGCGTTCAACCGCTCGTGCCGTCGCATCCTCGAGGAGGAGCACGGCATCCTCCCCCGCTGCGGCTATGTGTTTGGCGCGAGCCAGCAGTTCTCCGGCGCCGGCCCCGAGCTGTTCGACGCCGGCATCATCGCCGAGCGCATGATCGAGGATCCGCACGCGCTCGCCGCCGATCTCGAGTTCAGCCACGACCTCGAGAGCCTCGAGCCCGTGTCGCTGCGCGTCAACGCGCCGCTCACGCTGTCGATCGACCGGCCCGAGGCGAGCTTCGTGCTCGTCGACTTCGGCGACGGCACCGTGAAGCGGCACGATGGCGCAGCGCTCTCCCACGCCTACGCCAGCGCGGACAGCTACGCGATCCGCGTGATCGCCGTGCAGAACGGTCAGGTCGCCGAGCGCACGCTCACAGCGGCTGTCGCGCCGAAGGGCCCGAAGGGCGCCAGCGCAAGCTGCACCATCCCGCCTGTTCCGCCGATCGAGTTCGAGAACGGCGATGCGCCCTTCACCCCCGTTCCGTGGGGACGCACCTTCCCGGCCGATGTGACCTGCGATTGGGTCGCGAACGGCGAGGATCTCGCGCTCGTGCTCGCGGCGTGGGGAACGACCGAATCGACCATCGCCGACATCGATGGTGACGGCGTCGTGAGCGGCAACGACCTCGCGATCGTGCTTGCGGGCTGGGGATCCACCGGACAGTGACCGCTGCTCTGCGGCGCCGAGCGCCGGCAATTGCGGGCCCCGCAGTCGGTACAGTGCCGCGCCATGCGCCACTCGCTGATCGCTCCCGCCCTCGTCTCGATTCTCGCGCCTTCCGCCCTGGCGTCCGCTCCGGCGAACGCGCCTGACGACTCCGTCGCGCGCGAACTCGAATCGCTGCGACGCGAGCTCACCGCGCTCCGCGCCCGGCAGTCCGACGCCTGGCTCACCGAAGAGCGTGCGGAACAGGTCCGCGCCATCGTGGCGGATGTGCTCGCCGATGCCGACGCCCGCGCCTCGCTGCGCGGCGACGGCGCCTCCGCGGGCTACGACACGGCGAACGGCGGCTTCTTCATCCGAAGCGCCGATGGAAACTACTCCGCCAACCTCTCGCTGCTCGAGCAGGTCCGCTGGACCTTCAACTCGAGAAACGGCGTGCTGCCGGCCTTCCTCGGCGACAACGACACATGGGGCTTCCAGAACAAGCGCACCCGACTGACGCTCGCGGGCAACATCATCGACCCCTCGTGGACCTACAAGGTCGCGTACTACTTCGACTACACGGGCGACGCCGAGTTCTACACGGCGCCGTTTGTCCCTGCGAACGGTCCCGTGCTGGCCGATGCGTGGGTCGCAAAGGACTTCGGAAACGGCTTCTCGCTCACCGCAGGACAGTTCCAGTCGACCTACAACGCGTCGCTCGAGATCGACGCAGGAAATCTCCAGTTCATCGATCGCTCGACCGTCGCGTACTACTTCAACATCGGTTACACGCAGGGCGTCAAGCTCGCATGGGAGTCGGACGCGCTGCGCGTGCAGGCGCTCTACGACAACGGCCCCTACACGCAGAACCGAAACTTCACCTCCAACTCGCCTGGCTACCAGTACGGCCTCGGCGCGCGCGTCGACTGGAAGCTCGCTGGCTCGTGGAGCCAGTTCAATGACCAGCAGTCGTGGCGCGGCGAGGAGTTCGGACTCCGCATCGGCGGCGCGGTCGAGTGGGATCAGGTCAACACGCCGAGCTCGAACAGCGCGTTCATGGCGACGATCGACAGCACGATCGACTTCGGCGGCGCGAACCTCTACGGTGCCGGCTACCTCTTCGATCCACAGGGCAACGGCCAGAACCCGCTTGGATTCGAAGTCGGCGGCGGCGTGTTCGTCACGGACGAGGTGGAACTCGTCGCCCGCTACGAGTACGGCGATCTCGACGGTCAATCGACCGCGACCTTCGCGAACACCTTCTCGGCGGTCACCGCGGGCGCGAACTGGTACTTCAGCCGCAACCGCGCGAAGCTCCAAGGCTCGTTCGGCTACGCGTTCGATTCGATCGTGGCCGGACAGTGGACCAAGGAAGGCGCGGAGAACAACTGGCTTCAGGACGCGACCGGCGAGGACGGTCAGTGGACGCTCCAGGCGCAGATCTCGGTCAGCTTCTAAAACAGCCCAAAATCGCGGCGGTCGTCGGCGGAAAGCGTTCGCTTGAGCGCTTCGCTCGACACGCTATACTCTCCGTCCCTTCGCCGATGTAGCTCAGCTGGTTTAGAGCGTTGGATTCATAACCCGAAGGTCGGCGGTTCGAGTCCGCCCATCGGCACTCCGGAAGACGGAAGCAAGGCCCCGCGTCGCGGGGTTTTGCGTTTTTGGGTCTTCCCGCCTTCGACCGCCCGCTCCCGATCGGAGCGTGCGCGGCGACCGCGTGTATCACTTCGGTTGACAAGCCCGTTTTGATTCCGTGGTTTCGGCGGTTGTCGCGTCCTCTCCCCGTCGGACGCGGGGTTTCGTGGCAGTGTTCGTGCGGGCATCCGCACCGATGTTCGCGCGGAGCGCCCGGACAAACCTCGTCACGGGAACAGACTCATGCAGCTCGCCAAGCGTCTCCTCGAACGCACCGCGTCCCGCCTGCCGCGGACCGCACCGCTCTTCGCACTCCTGCCCGCACTCCTCCTCGCGGCCTCGGCGGCGCACGCCCAGGACATCCGCTACGGCATCAATCCCGCGTCGCGCTATCCGATCCAGCTGAACGGCGGACTGCAGGAGGTCTATCTGCCCGGCCCGTCGCTTCAATACGATGGCGCGTGGCAATGCCTCGACGGAATCATCGAGGGATTCGCCGTCGAGCGATTGCCGCTCGTCAGCATCGAGTCGGTGGGCTTCGTGCCCGGGGACAGCCGCGAAGTCCTCTACACGAAGTACTTCCAGCACCATCCTCAGGCCGACGCCGTCTTCCTCGTGGGCCCGGCCTGCCCACAGCCGCCCGACTGCGGGGTGCCCGCGGTGTCCATGTCCTACACGCCGACCGCGGACGGCGACTTCTATGCCTACGGCGGCTGCAACGACGACGCGGTCCCGTTCGGCATCAACGTGCGCAACACGCTCGGCGGACTCGTCGGCGTCAAGTTCAGCGGCGACCTGACGCGATACGGGCTGCGCGTCTACACGTCGAACACGTTCGAGTTCTACGTGTCGGGGCATGCGTTCTGCGCCCTCATCGACAACGGCAACATCGTGAAGTTCGGCAAGAACACCTTCCACTACCTGCCGTTGACACAGGGGCGGATCATCGATGAGTCGACGACACTCTGGACCGACTACATCGAGTGGCCGCTCACCCGCGCGCGCTACAACGCCGCGCTCCTCAAGTACATGGAACTCAAGCGGCTCTCCGACCTCGGCGACGACATCTACTACGTCTTCAAGCAGAACTGCGTGCAGTTCGCCGCGGAGATCGCCGAAGCGGCCGGCGTCGACATGCCGAGATACAAGATGATCGTTGCGCCGTGGTCGCCAGACCCAGGGGTGCTCGCGGCGTCGATCCGCTGGCACCTGGCCCATGACGGCGGCTGCCAGCCCGAAGGGCGCCCGCGCGGAAAGTGCGTCAGCCCCGGCCATTTCCATGGCGGCGACGCGGGCCGCTACATCGTCTCGGCAGAGGCGCTGATCTCCCACACGCTCGCCGACCCGGACGCCGCGGCGGCCAGTTTCCTCTCGGAGGCGACCTACCACGACGCGCCGACGGTGACGGTGGGCCGCAACCGCGCCGTCTCGATCGACATCGCCGGCTGGGATCCGGAGCATTCGCTCCTCATGACGGACTTTGGCGACGGCTCCGCGCCGGTCTTCGAGGACTCGGTCGAGCACGCCTACGCGAAGCCGGGCTCATACCACGCCCGCGTCATCGTCATCGGCGCCGCAGGCATCCAGGTGATTCGGATGCCCATCGCCGTGACGGCGAAGGGCAAGCCGGCCTACGCGTCGATCGATGTGCCCGCGCTTCCACCGCTCGATCAGCCGCTGAATCCGGGCGACCCGCCGGTCGTACCTCCGTTCGCGCGCACCTTCCCCGCCGATCCGACCTGCGACTGGTTCGCGAATGGCGAAGACCTCGCGATGCTGCTCGCTGCATGGGGATCGACGGCACCCACCATCGCCGACATCGACGAGGACGGCGTCGTGAGCGGAAACGACCTCGCGATCGTGCTCGCCGGCTGGGGTTCGAACGGAAAGTGAGCGTCATCCAGCGGCGAGATCCGCGCCGTCACAAGAGCGGCGACAGCAGGCCGACGATGTTGTCGCGCAGGCGCTTCCATGCCGGGCGGCGGTACCACTCGCTTGCCGAGATCCGCCGGGACTGCTTCAGGTACCTGCCCTGCAACTCGCGGAGCTTGGCGCTCACCTCGGCGTCGTAGACCACCATGCTCGCCTCGAGGTTGAGCTCGAAGCTGCGGCGGTCGAGGTTGGAGCTCGTCATGAGGCTCGTCCGGCCATCTGCGACGATGGTCTTGGCGTGCAGCAGACCGCCCTCGAAGCACCAGATCTCGACACCCGCGTCGAGCAGGCGCTGGAAGAACTTCTGGCTCGCCATCTGGACGAGCCGCGAGTCGATGCGCGCCGGGATGATGAGAATCGTGCGCACGCCGCGCCGCGCCGCGGTCAGCAGCGCCGCAAGCGCGGGCTCGTCGGGCACGAAGTACGGCGTCGTGAGCACGATCTCCTCTTCGGCGAGATTGACGAGCGACAGCACCATCTGCGGCATCGCGCTCTCGTAGGTCGCGGGACCGGTTCCGAGGATCTGCGCGATCGCGGGTCGCGCGCCGTCGAACGCCGGCTGCGCCACCATGCTCCAGAGTTCCTCGTCGGTCTCGAGAAACCAGTCCTCGACGAAGATCTTCTGGAGGTCATTCGCCACGGGCCCGCCGATGCGCATCGTGGCGTCCACCCAAGGCGCGAACTTCTCCTTGACCTTGAACTCCTTGGACGCGAGGTTGTGGCTGCCGATGTAGCCGATCCCGCCGTCGATCACCACGATCTTGCGGTGGTTGCGCAGGTCGATGCGGCCGAAGCGCCGCCGGATGATGCCGACCGGAAGCGCCTCGACGACCTTCACGCCCGCCTTCTCGAGCTCGGCGCGACGCGCGCTCTTCAGGAACGGCCGCGAGCCAAGGCCGTCGAGCAGCAGCCGGCACGGGACGCCGCGCCGCGCCGCGCGCTCGAGGGCACGGAACACGCCGCAGCTCGTCTCGTCGTCGAGCGCGATGTAGAAGACGATGTGCACATGCCGCGTCGCGCGATCGATGTCCTCTTCCATGCGCGTGAAGAGCTGGTCTGCGTCATCGAAGATCTCGATGTCGTTTCCCGACACCGGGAAATCGCCCGAGATCGTCGACGCCTGTCGCGCGATCAGGCGCTGCTCGCGGGTCAGCTGCGCAAGCAGCGCCTCGCGCGCCTTGCGTCGCTCGGCGCCCCTTCCGGCCGCTTCCTCGCGCCGCCGCACCTCGGCGCGATCGGCCGCGACCGTGCGGTAGGCGCGCTGGCGCTTCGAGGAAAGCCAGGGCTTGCCGAAGGTCCAGTAGACGATCGGCCCGACGAACGGCGCCGCGATCACCAGCAGCACCCACGAGATCGCGGTCTGTGACCGGCACCGTCGATCAAGAAGAACGAAGACCACCGTCGTGATCGACATCGCGATCGAGACGAGGAGGAGGAGCGGAGCCACCCATGGCCACTCGTTGAAGATCGCCCGGAGCAATGGAAGCATTCGAGCGGGTATTCTACGGCCATGAACGAGCAGCAACCGCCCGTCTCCACGCACGAGAACCGTTCAGCTGGAGGATTCGGTTCAGCGCCAGATGTGCTGGCTCCGCTCCTCTCGACGGCGATCTTCGGCTACTACGGCTTCCTCTCGGGCACCACCGCCGACACCACCGACGCCGACGGCAACACTGTGCCGCTCTGGATCGCGTCGCTTTGGATCCTGCGGCTCGCGACGATCCTGTTCCTCGGTTCCACGATCGTCGCCGTCATGCGCACGCAGCGCGCCACCCTGATCCACGGCCTTGCCGGCGGCCTGGCGACCCTTGGTCTCGCGACCATCCTGATCTGGGATCAGCTTGAGCCCGCATACGACTTCGCCTGCCCCCCGCTGATCCTCCTGGTCTTCATCGTGTGGAACGGCTTCACCTCGTTCCTGACGGTGCGCGAGGCACTCGGCCCACGCGCAGGCTGACCCCTTTGGCGCTGTATACTCAAGGCTCAGGTGCCCTCTTAGCTCAGCTGGATAGAGCAGCGCTTTCCTAAAGCGCAGGTCGCAGGTTCGAATCCCGCAGGGGGCGCTTTTTCAAGCCTCGCGCACTTCGTGCCGATCGTGCGTTAGACTGCTCGCCCGAACCGTTCCGTCCGAGGTACCGCCCCATGATGCTCGTTCTCTTCTCCAATGTTCTCTGGATCGTCGTCTGTGGCGTCTGGTGCCTCCTGTGCGTTGCGCAGGCTCGCGCCGATCGCGCGAAGGGCGCTGGATTCCAGCGACCACTCTCGAAGGAAGAGCTTGAGCGCTGAACGAGCGCCGAGCGCCTGATGCGGGCGTCACCGAGGTGAGCGTGACCGCACCACGATCCGAATCCACAGAGGCTGGGGCGACGCGGCGCACACCGCTTCTCCACTTCGTCCTGCTCAATCCCGAGATCCCGAACAACACGGGCAACATCGGACGCACTGCGGCCGCGCTTGGTTGCCGCCTGCACATCGTGCATCCGATCGGTTTCTCGATGGACGACAAGGCTCGGCGCCGGGCCGGGCTCGACTACTGGCATCTCGTCGACTGCGTCGAGCACCAGTCCTGGGGCGAGTTCCTTGCCAGCGAGCGCCCGCACCGACTCTGGCTCTTCACGAGCCGAGGCGCGCAGTCGCTTTACTCCGCCAACTTCGCGCGAGGCGACTACCTCCTGTTCGGCAAGGAGTCGTCAGGCGTCGGCCCAGAGGTCGAGGCCTGGGTTGCGGAGACCTACGGATCCGACCGTCTCCTTCGGATCCCCCAGCCAGGCACCGACGCCGCTCGACCCGCAGGTCCGGCCTCCGTCGGCTCGGCCGATGAGACCCCCTTCGTCCGAAGCCTGAACCTTGCGACCGCCGTCGCGATCGGCGGCTATGAGGCGTTCCGACAGCTCGCCGCACCCCCGCACAGCCCTCCGTAAGCCGCCTCGGCTGCCGAAAACCAACGAGTCCAATATCGATTCAGGACTTTCGGGCGGCTCCAGCCACGGGCGATCCGTAAAGATGCGGATGAGGGCGTCCGTCTCCGTAGAGACCGCTTCTCTCGCTAGGATTGACGCCATGCTCGACACCCCCGCTGTCCGAACGCCGTCCCATGCCTCCCAAGGCCGCGCACGAGTGGGCTTCACGCTCACCGAAATGCTCGTGGTGATCGGCATCATCGCGCTCCTCATCGGCATCCTGCTCCCTGCGCTCAGCGCGGTGCAGGAGCGCGCGCGCAAGACGCAAACCGAGAAGCTCCTGCAGGAGTTCGGCAAGGCGTGCGAGACCTTCCAGCAGCAGTTCGGCTTCTACCCGGGCATCGTGCCAGAGGCGATCCTCGCAGCCGACCCGAAGATCAGCGGCACCGAGAACGCGATCCTTCATCTTTGCGGCGGCGCCGTCGCACAGGATGACCCGAACTACGGCGCAGCGCAGTACAGCGGCTGGACGGTCATCACCTTCAATGGCGGTGGCGGCGTGACCTTCAGCATCAAGGTCAACCCGACGAAGGTCGGCGAGGGTCCCCGCATCCGCGGCGTCCAGTACAAGTCGTTCTTCTCGCCGAAGGCCGACGAGCTCGCGCCGGTCGAGGGCCAGAACCTCACTTCGACGGCGGGCGATCCGTACGCGAACGATCCGTACCGCCTGCCCGACCTCGTCGACGCGTGGGGTCAGCCGGTGATCTACATGCGCCAGATGCGCCCGCAGGGCTCGTCGCTCGTCGCTGGCGCGCAGGCGAGCGAGTCGATCGCGGACTGCATGTTCGCCTTCCAGCCGGTTCGTCCGTACCTCAACTCGATCGGCCTCGGAAACCTCGCCCAGTCGCAGACCACCAACAGCATCCTGAACCTGACGCCTCCCGCGAACCAGAGCGCGACGCTCGCGCAGATCATCCGCAATGTGAGCTACGGCGCGGCTGGCACGCCGAACGCCGGCGCACCGCGTGGCGCGTGGGTGCTCATCTCGCCCGGCAAGGACGGCATCTTCTTCTCGCGAATCGACGGACCTGGCAGCGCCTCGAACCCGGTCATCGAGATCGTGAATGCCTCTGTGAACCCGCGTGGTCCGTATGTCGTCAACGAGTACGACGATGTGCGAGTCTTCGGCGGAGGCTGATCGCCACAACACGGCGCCCTGCATCATGCACGCAACGAACACGGCCCCCGCGCAAACGGGGGCCGTTCTCATGTTCGATCGACCTTCGCGCCGCGATCACGGCTTCGGCTGCATGGGCTCTTCGGCCGGCGGCGCATCGGTGGGCTTCTCGGCGGGCGGCGTCGGCTTGGAGTCGCCAGGACCGCGCGCAGGCTGCGCGGAGCGCTTGCGGTCCGCTGCCTGCTTCTTGCGCTCGGCTTCCGTCTTGCGCGCAATCTCGTCGCGCACGCGCTTCAGCTCCGCGTCGAAGGCTTCCTTGAGCTTCGCGCCCTGCTCCTCGGTCAATAGTCCGAAGACGCGCTGCTGAAGCTCGGCAAGCTTGGGGCGGCTCGCCTCGATCTGGGTCATCTTCTTCTTGAACTCCTCGGATGGCGGCTCGTTCGACGCGGCCTTCTTGCGCTCCTCGAAGAGCTTCCTGCGCTGCTCACCCGCCGACTTGTCCCACTCCTTCACACGCTCGACGAATTCGGTGCGGGCATCTTCGACCGACTTCTTGAGTTCGCCCTCGAACTTCATCGAGTCGAGTGCGGCGAAGAACGCGTTCTGCTCGATGGTCGGGCGCGAGCCGCCGGCCGCGGCCGCGCGCTGCGCAGCCTTGCCGCCGGTGAACTGGCGGTCGGAATCGATCCCCTTCTGCGGCACCTTCGGCCCGCGCAGCACATCGTCCTTCTGCGCCGGGGGCGGAGAGGTCGTGTCGGTCGGCGGATCGATGTGCGGTCGCAAGACGGGCAATGCCACGAGCGACGCTGCGAGGACGGCCGTGACCGAGAGCGGGCAGGAGATCAGCATGGTCGGTTCCCTTCAGGAGCGCCCGAGGCGCCCCATGTTTGTCGGCGAAACGCCGTGGGGATGCAGAAGATTGCGCCAGAAGCCGCCAGAAGGCGGAGGGCGCGGCGCGCTTCTCGCTACCATCCCTACCCCTCGCCCGCCCCAGGAGGCGCCACAGGCGCTTCCGAGGCCTTTCTGGAGCCTTCCATGCCGCTGACCCCCGCCGATGTCACCGCTGCCCTCCGAACCGTCCTCGACCCGGACATTCGCAAGGATCTCGTGACCCTCGGGATGGTCAAGGCGACCTCCGTGGAGGGCGACCGTGTGGCGGTCACCGTCGAACTCACCACCCCAGCCTGCCCCATGAAGGACAAGATCCGCGGGGACATCGAGGCAGCCATCGCCGCGAAGGCCCAGGAACTCGGGGCGCCCCACTCGGGCGTCGATGTCACTTTCACAGCCGATGTGCGTCGCGCGAACGAGCGCACGAAGGACGGCGCCAACCCGCTTCCCGGCGTCCGCCAGGTGATCGCGGTCGGCGCGGGCAAGGGCGGCGTCGGCAAGTCGACGATCGCGCTGAACCTCGCTGTCGCACTGGCGCGCATGGGCGCGAAGACCGGCCTCCTCGACGGCGACATCTACGGCCCGAGCGCCCCCACCATGCTCGGCCTCGAGGACGAGCCCACGCAGGCGCGCGGCAACATGCTACTTCCGTTCGAGGTGCACGGCATCAAGGCGATGACGATCGGCAAGCTCGTCGACCCCGACAAGCCGCTGATCTGGCGCGGACCGATGGCGCATGGCGCCTTCAAGCAGCTCGCCCTGCAGACGGACTGGGGCGCGCTCGACTACCTGGTCATCGACCTGCCGCCGGGCACCGGCGACGTGCCGCTCACCATGAGCCAGCTGCTGCCCCTGACCGGCGCGGTGGTCGTGTGCACGCCGCAGCGCGTGGCGCAGGACGACGCGCGGCGTGCGGTGCGCATGTTCCAGCAGCTCGGGATCCCGATCCTCG
>JBEAUK010000019.1:0-23798 GCA_041161465.1 Planctomycetota bacterium
TGACGGGGCGCTTCGCGTAGTCGCGGTCGCGCACGATCGCCATGAGCACATCGCTCTCGTCGAGGATGCCGACGACCTTGTCCTTCTCGTCGAGCACCGCCATCTGCGAGATCGAGTACATGCGCATGCGCTTGATCGCCTGCACGATCGGCAGGTCGGGCGTCAGGCAGAAGTCCTCGCGCTCGAGATGGCGCCGCGCGATCAGGTCGCGCAGGTCGCCGTAGGTCGGCCGCTGGATGAAGCCGTTGTCGACCATCCAGAAGTCGTTGAACATCTTCGAGAGGTACTTCGCGCCGTTGTCGCAGATGAGCGTGACGACGCGCTTCGGCTCCTTCTGCTCGCGGCAGTAGCGCAGCGCGGCCGCGAACAGCGTGCCGACCGACGAGCCGGCGAGCACGCCTTCCTTGCGGAGCAGCTCGCGCGCGGTGTGGAACGCCTCGCCGTCGGAGATCGCATACGCCTTCGACACGAGCTCGAGATGGCAGATCGACGGGATGAAGTCCTCGCCGATCCCCTCGACGAGCCACGAGCCCGGATCGACCTTCTTGCCCTCGTTGACGAGCGGCGCGAGGATCGAGCCGACGGGGTCGGCGAGGATCATCTCGCACTTCGGGTTGCGCTCCTTCAGGTACTTGCCGACGCCGCTCACCGTGCCGCCCGAGCCGATGCCCGCGACGAACGCGTCGATCTTGCCCTCCATCTGCTCCCAGATCTCGGGCCCCGTCGTCTCGTAGTGGGCGCGCGGATTCGCCTCGTTCGTGAACTGGCTCGCGTAGAACGCGTCGGGGTCGTCCTTCGCGATCTTCTCGGCGACATCCTGGTAGTACTCGGGGTGACCCTTCGCGACATCGGAGCGCGTGAGCACGACCTCCGCGCCCATCGCTCGGAGGTGCGAGATCTTCTCGTCGCTCATCTTGTCCGGCACGACCACCGTCAGGCGGTAGCCCTTCTGCCCCGCCACGAGCGCAAGCGCGAGGCCGGTGTTGCCGGCGGTCGCCTCGACGATGCGGCCGCCCTTCTTCAGCTTGCCCGACTTCTCGGCGTCCTCGATCATGGTCACCGCGATGCGGTCCTTGATCGAGTTACCCGGATTCATCGACTCCATCTTCACGAACAGCTTGCAAGGGCCGGTGTCGATGCGGGTGATCTCGAGCATCGGGGTGTTCCCGATCATCTCGAGGATGTTGTGATAGACAGGGGCGACGGCTCGGGCAGACGACATGCGCTGAGTGTACCGAAGCGCACGGCATGCGCCGTCCGACGAAAATCATGGGAAAACAAGCCGCCCCGCGCGGCGTCAGCCGTTGCCGCGCCACGCTCCGTCGCGCCACCACGGCCTCGACGGATCGACGCCCCAGAGCGCCTGCGGATCGGCAAGGTCGATCTCGACCAGAGGCTCGTCCCCGCGCAGCGCGACATCGAGCGAAAGCGCGCGGAGCTCGCCGCGCCGCAGCGCGAGCTCGATCTCGAGCTGCCGCCGCACCAACTCGGAGTCTGTCACCGTCACGCTTGACGACCGCATGGCGGCGCACTCATCGCGGTAGCCCTGCGCACCGCCCGGAAGCCGTGCGCCGATCGCCTCGAGCAGCGCGTCGGCGCCGTTGCGCCGGAGCGCCGTCAGCGCGCGACGGCCATCGCCGCGGCGGTAGTAGCTGAAGCTTCGCGCCAGCGCCTCGACCTGCCCCGGCTCGACGCGAAGGCTCTCGCGCACGACGCCCTGTCCACCGACGAGCTCGGCGGCGGCCTCTGCCCGTGCGCGCGACGAGGCATCGTTCGCGAGCGCCGCGATCGCGAGCATCGCGCTGCGACCAAGCCGCTCGGTGTCGAGCGCCCCCGCAAGCCCAAACAGCTTGCGCGCCAGCTCACGATCGTCCTCGTCCCGCGCGGCATCGGCGACTTCCTCGGCAAGCTCGAGATACTCGAGCGGGCGCAGCGGATCGAGCCTCGCAAGCCGCGCCTGCCATCGCGCCGTCGACGACTGCATGGAGGATTGCGCCTCCGAGGTTCTCACTTCCGCGACTTTCACAGGCGAGGCTTCGGCGACACCGTGCGCAGCGGCGCCCATGCCGACGACGACGCACAGCGTGACGACCGCCGTTGCAGCGCGAATGCCACCGCCAAGCGGACATCGTCCGTGCTGCGTGAATCCGCTCATGCGTCGTCCCTCCTCGTGGCCTCTGGCGCGAACCCCTCGTTCAGGATCCGCAGCACCGCGTTGAGATCGATCTCGACCTGCTCAGCCGCGCTCGACGCGCCGCTACGCGCGCGGCGCGCTGCGAGCAGGTGCTCACCGAGCTTCGACTGCAGCGCAGGCTGCCGCGCCGCCACCAGCATCGCGGCGTACTGCGCGATCGCAGGGGTTTCAGCGGACATACGCTGCATCACGCCCTCGGCCAGCGAGCGTCGCGCGGCACGCTGCCGCTCGATCTCCTCGATCGATGCGGGGAACGGCTCCGCGAGGAACCGCTGCTGCGCGGCGTCGCGCATCGCGTCCGCGAGCAGCGCGAGCGCGCGGTCCGGGCGCCGCGTGGCCCCCGCCGCAGCCGACGGGTCGTAGCTGGCCGCGAGGTCCGATGCGACGGCGGCGATGTCAGATCCAGATTCATCGACCGCGTGCGCACGGCTGTCCTCGAGGATGAAGATCCGAGCGATGATCCGCTCGCGGGCCTCGGAGCGCCAATCCGCGCCCGCAACCCGGGTCCCGACGAGGCGCGAGACGAACTCCGGCGCATCGACCGCAACCGAACCCTCGACGATCAGGTCAAGCACGGCGCGAAGCACGGTGGTGCCGTTCGCGTAGCGGTCGGCGAGCACCGTGGCCATGGCCGAGCGCGATTCTCCCAGGTTGCTGCGCAGCGCCTCGAGCGCGGCCGCGCGCGCATCGATCGGCCCAAGGTCTCCCGCCGCGGGCCGTGCGCCGAGCGCGCGGATGAGACTGACCCTGCGCGCGACATCGCGCCCCGCTGCCTGCAGCTCGTCCGCGAACTGGCCATCGCCGACGCCCGCTGCCGGAAGCCCGGCGCGCTCGCCGGTGGGCGAAGCGATCCACTCCTTGTCCTCGCGGCGCAGGAGCTCGTTCATGGCCTCCCCCGCGGCCTTCGCGGCCTTGAGGTCGCCACGCTCGAACGCTCGCGCCGTGCGCATCGCCGCGAGCGCGACCGCCGCACGACGCAGGTGATCGGCGGTGTCGGTCGCCGCGAGCCCTGCCGCCGACGCGATCGACTTCTGCCAATCCTCGAGCGGGATCTTGTCGACGATGATCGCCTCGCCGACGGTCGTCTCGGTGACCTGCGGGAACGCCTTCAGCATGCGCTCGACGAGCTGCGCGCGGTCGCCGCGCGTGGCATTCGTGGCGAGGACGAGATCGGGGCCGTACCAGGCGATGCCGAGGTCGGCGTCGAGCACGCTCGTCAGCGCCCAGATGCGCGCGGGCGGAATGTTCTCATCGAGCATCCACGACGAGAGCGAGTTGCGAATCGCCTCGGGTTCTTCACCGCGGCCCGTGAAATCGAGGATGTGGATCGCGTAGGCGAGGAAATCGACGAGCGGCCCGGGCTTGTCGATGGCGCCCGGCGCACGCAACGACGCGTCGATGGCGGCGAGCGCGGCGCGGTTTCGGAGATCGCTCGAGCTCGAGGCGGCGTCGACCGCCTCGCTCCAGCGCGATGCATGCTCGAGATCGGCCGTTCCCAGCGCGAGCGCCTCCGCAAGCGGCAACGCGTCGGCCGACAGCGCGGCGATCGCGCCCGCCGCGAACGGATCGCGCACGGGGCCGCGGGGAATCGGCTGGGAACGCAGGCGCATCTCCTCGCGCGCCGCGGCCGCGACCTCGGGGGCCTGCGATGGATCGAGCGCGATGACCGCCAGCGCACCCGCGCCGAAGGCATTGCGCCACCCGCGCTGCCACGCGGGAAGGTTGACGAGCGCGGCGTCCGGCGGTCCTCCCGGCACCGCCTGCATCATGCTGCGCAGCGCGTCGGCATCGCGGACCTCGCGAGCCGCGTTCGCGAACGCGCGCAAGACCTCGCCGCGATACGCGCCCGACGCGGGCCACGCGTCCGACGCAAGCGAGAGCGTCTTGGCAAGCTTGCGCAAGGCGTCGGCGCTTGGACGCCCGCCGGCGCTCCGCGCATCACGCGCAACCTCATCGACATCCGCAACCCACGCCGCGCCCGCGCTCGCAGACTCGACGATCGCGCGTGGCGTCGGCGACGGGACGAATCCCGGCGGACGCGGATACTTGACGGGCGCCGCGAGGACCGCGACCGGCGCGATCGCCTCGCCGTTGGCGCCACGCGGCGCGTCGACAGGTTCGGGCGCCGAACTCGCGTCGTCCGCCGCGAGGCTCGTCGCTGGCTGCGTGCCATCGGTCGGAGCCGTGTCCGGCTTCGACCCGAAGAACACCCACGCGAGCACGCCGATCCACGAAAGCGCGAACACCGCGAACACGATCGTGATCCGCACCTGCGATCCCGTCGAGTCGCTCCGGAGCTCGTCGCGGAGCACCGAGTCGATTCGCTCGAACACGCGCTCGACCGCACCCTCCGTCGCCGCGGTGCGGCTGATCCTGGAGGTCGCGAGGAAGGTGGTGCGTGCCTCGGCGCCGACCTCGCCCATCGCGCCACGAAGTCCCTCGCCTTCCGAGAGGAACCGCGTCAGACCAAGCACCACGCGGTTGAGATCCGCGACCGAGACACCATGGTCTTCCGCGATGATCGAGAGCCGCTTCGCGCTCGTCGCGTTCCATCCGCCGCTCACCACCAGCACCGCAAGCGCCAGTCGGTCGAATTCCGTGAGGTCCTCGGCGGAAAGCCCGCTTCCGACGCGACGCAACGCCTTGGGCACGACCACCGCCGTCGCGCTCTCGGCCGCCTTGGTGGCGAGCGCGACGCGGTGCGCCGCACGGCGCGCCGCGCCGGGATGAAGCGGCCCGCGACCCTCCAGCGCGATCGTCGCCTGCAGCCGATCGGCGGCAGCCTCGAGATGCGAGATGAGCCGCCGGGCCTCCACGCTTCCCGCGAGCGGATGTCGTGCGATCTCATCGATCCGCCGCTCGAGCGCGGCCTCGACCTGCCCGCTCTTCAGCGCTCCCTCCGCGGGAAGCGACAGGAGCTGGCGATCGTCGGGGACGCCAGCGAGCCCGAGGAACCGGTGTTCCGGCGTCGGGTTCATGTGGAACCCCCGCCGTTCGGCGCGGCGCCGTCGGCCGGCAGCGTGCGCTCGATCTCGAGGATCCTGTTGCGGATCGGCTCAGGGCCGAGGTCGGGGTACAGCGTTCGGTACTGCGACAGAACCGCACGCGCGCGACCGGGATCGAGCTTCGCAAGCACGCGGATCTGATCGACCTTGGCCGCGAACCATGGGTCCGTGCGAGGCGGCAATCCACCGACGAGCGCACGCAGGTGGTCCGCCGCGCGCCCGTAGTCGCCCGCCGTCTCGGCGCAGACGGCCGCTGCACGCAGGAGCGCCGCGTCGCGCGGAGACGACGCAAGCAGCGCCTCGGCGATCGAGAGTCCACGCTTTCCGACATCGGCGTCGCTCGAGGTCCCGAGGAGCTCGACGCGCGCCTCGAGCGCGATGCGCGCGATCGGCGCGAGGTTCTTGAAGTCGGGCGCATTGGCGGCCAGCGCCGTCGCCACGCCGCCCTCGCGCTCGAAGATCGCATCGGAGGCGCGAACGATCGTCGCGACGAAGCCCGCGCGGTCCGGCGCATCGCTCGGCACGGAGCGTCGCCGTGCCTCCGCGCCGCGCACGGCAAGGCGCAACGCGGCGTCGGCCCACAGCTTGGTGGCCTCGGGCTTCTCGAACGGCGCGAGTGCCGTCTCGACATCGGCCCAGCGGTTCGAGTAGATCGCCAACTGCAGGCTGCGATAGGCAAGTTCCTCGTCCGCCTCGCGGATGTCGAACTCGCCCCGCGCCCCCGCGGCCTGCAGGCCCTCGAGCAGGCTTGCGGCGAGCTTCGTGTCGCGCACCTCGCTCGCGAGCGCGACCTCGAGCGCCTGACGCGCGATCGCAGCGCTCGACGCCGGCAAGCGGGTGACGGAGTCGGGCGGCAGCTCGGACAGCACGGCGAAGTACCGCTTGGCGGTCTCGGCGCGTGGCGCCTTGCCGCCGCGGAACAATCGATAGAGCGCGTACGCGGCCTGCTTTCGCGAGGAGAGCCACTGCTTGCTGTCGGGCTTCACGGCGAGCAGCGCGTCGATGTCCGCGTTGTCGGGCGAGTCCGACGCCGCCACCTTGCGCACGAGGAGATCGGGCGCGAAGTTGCTTCCCGGGAATCGCGCGAGGAACGCGTCGATTCGCGTCACGAGCTGACGGTCGAGTGCGTCGACCTCGTCGCGGGATCGCGATGCCGAACGCGCATCGTCAAGCGACACGATGGCGAGCCTCGCGGCCTCCTCGGCGCGCGCGCCAACGCTGGCGGCGGCGACCTCGTCGAAGACGCGCGACGCGTCGATGAAGCTCCGCGCGCCGCGAAGACTCCACGCGCGCATCAGCCGGCACGCGACGGCGGCGTCGGCGAAGCTCGCGGCGTCTTCCGCGGTGAGCGCCGCCTCGAGCGCATCGGCGGCTGCGCGCGATGGTCCGCGGACATCCTCGGACTTCAGCTTCTCCTCGTCCTCGCCAGCCGCGGCGAGCGCCTTCTGCGCCTCGTCGTAGAGCCGCACCGCGCGAACATAGCGAGGCACGAATCCCGCGGCGTCCGCGCCGAGGATTCCCTCGCCGTAGCGCTCGACGAGCGCCCGAAGCGCGCCGAGCTCGCGCGCGGCGGCGAGCTGGGCCAGCGCTTCACGAACGAGCGTGGGCGCATCGCCATCGGTGCCTCCGTCCTCGATCGCACGCGCGGCGGCGACGCGCGCCCAGTTCGCGACATCCTCGCGCGCCGCGAGCTTGGCGAACGCGCCGCGCGCCGACTTGAAGGCGCCCGCGTCCAGCGCGGCCACCATCGTCCAGCCCGGCAGCGCCGCGCGCACGGACGCGTGCGTGTCCTTCGAATCGAGGAGCGCAAGCCAGCGCGAAGCCTCCGAAAATCCAGCCGTCCGCGCCTTCGCGAGCGAAAGCCCGAGGATCGCGCTCGCAAACGCCTCGTCGCCGCGGAGATCCTCGGAGACCTCGTTCGGCGCGAGCGCACCGTCACGACCGCCGAGCATCGCGACGAAGAGCTTCTCCGCGCGATCGACATCGCCACGTCCGCGCGTCAGCGTGCCGCGGTAGAGCAGGCACCATGCGGCGAGATAGCGCGACTGGCCTGCAAGCGACCGCTCGCGGTCCACCTGCTCCTCGAGCAGATCGCGGCCGATCCCTTCCTCGCGGTCGAGCTTGCGATCGAACTCCGTGACGCGCTTCTCGGCGCGCTCCGCGGTTGCGAGGAGGATGTCCGCCTGTGCGCCGAGGGTGTCGGCCGCCGCCTGCGCATCGCCTGGAATTCCCGCCCGAATCGCCTCGGCGACGCGGGCCGCCGCCTTGTAGCGCGCGCGCGCCGCAGCGACCCGAAGCTGGTCTCCGCGCGCCGTCGCAAGCGACTCCGCGAGCGCATCGGCCTCCGCGAGCACGCGGTCCTGCTCGGCGCCTTGCGGCGTCGCGTCGAGAAGACGCGAGAGGAGATCGGCCAGCCTGTCGAGATACTGGGCGCGGTCCTCAGGCGTCGCGGTTCTCGCGAGATCCTGCAATCGCTGCGCCGCCAGCGTGTCGAGCCCGCGCGACTCGAGGTACTCGAGGAGATCGTCCGCGCGCGCCACCGCCGGCGCCGCAAGCGCAGCGACGAGCGCGAGGATGCGGATCGGGTTACTTCGCGGGGACATAGGTCACGGTCTCGAAACCCGCATCGCGGGCACATTGGATGGCGGTGGCGGCGGAGCCCACCTCGATGCCGCCGTAGACCCGTACGAACAGACCCTTCTCCTGGGGCAGCGCCTCGAGCGCCGCGAGCAGCTGCTCGCGCGAGTCGATGTCGCTCGAACCGAGGCGAAACACGGGCTTTCCGTCGACCCGAAGCACCTCGAGCACCTGCGGCTCGAGGTCATCCTTCGCATCGGTGCCCCGCTCGACGCGGAGGTTGGGCGACAGCTTCGACTCGGTCTGCCCCTGCCCCGTCGTGAAGATGAAGAACGAGAGAAGCAGGAAGGTCGCGTCGATCATCGACGCGAGATTGAGCTCGGGCTTGCGGTCGGATCCGCCACGACGGTTGAAGCGCATCTCAGCGCCCCCTTTCGGTGGCGAGGCGGATCGCCGACAGGCCGCGCGAGCCGAGGCGCTGGAAGACCTCGTTCAGCCGCGCAGCGTCGCAGTCGCGATCGGCGCGCACGAGCGGCTTCAGTCGATCGGCGCCACCTGCGATCTGAATCGCCTCGTCGACGAGCGCGTCGAGCGCCTCGAGCGAGACCTCCGCGTCGTTCACCACGATGCGGCCATCGGCGAGCACATTCACCGTGAGGCCGGCCTGCTCGCGCTCGGTCGTGTCCTCGCCGCGTTCCTGCGGCAGGTTCATCTTCGCGCGCGTCTGCTCGGCCATCTGCGCCGTGACGAGGAAGAAGATCAGCAGCTGAAACACGATGTCGATCATCGGCGTCATGTCGATGGCGACGGAGCGTGGAGATGTGCGGCTGTTCCGGAACTGCACGGTGCTTCTTCGGTTTCAGGCGGTAGGCAAGATCACGCTGGATTCACGGTCATTCGCGCGGACGGGCTCGGGCTCAGCTCGACCCCTTGCGCGCGCTGCGCTCCACCAAGGTGACGATCTCGTCCGCGCTCGCGGCGCACTCTCCCGAGAGCGCGTCGACGCGGTTGCGCAGGTAGCCGTAGATCGAGACGCACGGAATCGCGACGACGAGGCCTTGGAAGGTCGTGATGAGCGCGATCGCGATGTTCGACGCGAGCTGCTCGTAGTAGGTCGCGTTGTTGGCGGCGCCCTGCGCGACGGTGTCGAACGCGCCGATCATTCCCTGCACGGTGCCGAGAAGGCCAAGCAGCGGCGCCACGGCGCCGATGGTGCCGATCACATCCATGGTGCGATAGAGCTTCGCGGTCTCCTCGGCGCCCGCCTCCTCCATCGCGCTCTTGATCTCGAACGCGCCGAACGGCGATCGGAGGAACCGCTTGAGACCGGCGCCGATCACGCGCAGGTAGTAGCAGTCGTTCGCAGGCAGCGTCGAGAACTCGAGCGCTCCCTCGAGGTCGCCGCGCTCGACCATCTCGTGGACGGCCTTGACGCGGTCGGCCGGAAGCAGCGCCGATCGGCGGATCTGCGCGAAGTGGATGACCACGAACGCGACCGCGACGACCGACAGCACCACGATGATGTAGCCGATGATGCCGCCGCCCGTGATGAACTTGAGCAGCGTTCCGCTGCCTGCGGCCTCGGCGTCGGCTTGGAGGAGAATGGCCTGGGTGAGCATGTGCATGGGAGTTCCGTTCGGTGTCGAATCACGGTCGAATCACGGTCGAATCACGGTCGAATCACGGTCGTTTCGCCGACTTTCATTGCGTGGTGCCGGTGCTGCCTTCGGTCGACGCCTCGCCGGAGGCGGCTGGCGTCGTGCTGATCTTGATCGCTGCGTCGCGCAGCCGCTCCTCGCGGAGTCCGGCGAGCGCGTTCGCTGCGGCGGTGTCGCCCGCCTCGCGCGTGAGTTGCTCCGCCACCTCGATGGCATACGCATCGACGAGCCCGGTCTTGTCGAGACCCGATGCGGGCACGGCAAGGTTGTCGAGCGCGGCTGCGAGCAGCGCCGCCATCCGGTCGTCGGGCGCAGCAGATCGCGCGGCGCGGGCGCTGCCGGCGCCGATCGCGGCGAGCCGCCACGCCGAGAGAAACGCAGGAGCCTCGGGATAGAGGCGGTCGAACTCGTCGACGGCTCGCTCGCGCGTGCGGGCGTCGGTCGCCGCGGCGATCGCCTCGATCGCAGCGAGCACGCGCACGGCTGGCGCATCGGTCGAGGCTGGCGACGATCCCGAAGGCAGCGCGCCTGCTCCCGAGATCGCGAGCAAGCGGCTCATCTGCGTCGCGACCGATGCGGCGGTCTCGGCCGACCGCTGCGGCGTGGAGCCGAGGCTCGTCGCGTGGGCAGCGGCTTCGTCGAGCGCCTTCGCGAGCGCGGGGCGCATGTCCGATGGAACGAACGGCGAGAGTCCGGGGAGTAGACCGGTGGAATCGTCGAGGAGCGGCGTCAACGCAGGGAAGCGCGAGGGCGTGCCCTCGGTGCCGAGACGGAGACACGCGATCCACGGCCCCACCGCACCGTTGAGGTCGCGCGACTCCACCGCCGCGCGCAGCAGGCCTTCGGCCACGAGCTGCGCGGTCGGGCCGCGTGCGCCGCGCAGGCGCGCCCAGTGGCGCTCGAGCAGCGGAGATGCAAGCGCCGCATCGCGCCGCGCCACTCGGATGCGCGCGCGCCAGAGATCCTCCGCCATCGCGAGGTAGTCGGTCGCTGGGTTGCGGCCCGAGGAATCGGAGATCCCGCGGACCTCGTCCCACGGAATCACCTCGCGCGTCTCGGGCTTGCCCGGCTCGACGAGCCGGACCTCGAGTCCCTGATCGAGCGCGGTCGCGCCAGAGGCCGTGCGATCGGGCGCCCCTCCGCGCAGCTGCACCGTCACCTGCGCGAAGGCGGTGGAGGCGCATGCGAGGCACGCTGCGACGAGCGAGACGGCGGAGAGGGCGACGAGCGGACGCTGCGACATCACGGCGCGGCCCCCGCTCCCACGCCGAAGTTGCTCGGCACGAAGCGGAACACGCCGCGGTGCTCCTTCGCGATCTCGATGAGCGTGTCCTTGCCGGCCTCGCTCGAGAAGCCGATCGTGTTGATGATCGTCTCTCGCTTGGCGTTCCTCGCGTACTCGCGCAGGTGGTAGGTGGTGTCGCCTGGGATCTCTCCGTCGGTGAGGAAGAAGATCACATCGGGCGACTGCGGCAGCTTGAAGACCATGTCGAAGGCCTGCAGCGGATAGGTGCCGCCCCGTGGCGTCTGCTCGTCGATCCACTTCTTCATGCGGGAAATGTTGCCGCGGCTCGCGCGCTGCCAGCTGGTCTGGAAATCCGGGTAGATCGCGCCATTCGAGTAGAGCACCACGAAGAACTGCGCGAAGTCGGGAAGCGCGGAGATCGACCGCTTGAGCTCCGAAAGCGCGGTGACCATGCGGTTCTCCTGCTCCATGGAGCCGGAGACATCGACGATGTAGGCGAACCTCGTGCCGCGGCCGCCGACGCCGAAGAAGCTCGTGCCGCCGCCACCCTTGCCGCCGCCGATCCCGATGCCCTGACCGGCGCCGCCCGGGCCGACGATCGCGCCCACGCCGGGCGCCTCGATCGCGCCGTAGCTGTCGAGCGTCGGGTTGTCGGATGCAGCATCGTCGGAGAGACTCGGAATCGTGTCGACCTCGGCGGTGATCGGGCCCACCACCATCGGCGACGGGTCGGGCAGCTCGACATCCTCCGTGACCTCAAGCGGCGGAGGCAGCTGCTGCAGCGCCAGCTCGACGACCGGTGCGCCCGGATCGACGTGCTCGGGCAACTTGACCCACCACAGCCGCAGCATCAGGAGCACATGCACGATCACCGAGAGGGCGAAGCCGAGCAGCAAGAGGTGCATCCACCGCTCGCGGATGATCCGACGCCGCTCGTCGCGGATCAGTTCATCGGGCGAACGGGAGTCCGTCGCGTCCTGCGAAAGCTGTCGGTTCGGGGTCATGGATCGCGCAAAGCCCACATGTCCGAATACGCATCCTGCGGGCTGGGATTGTACGGACTGCCCACGCGGCGGCGTCCCAAGCGCCACTCAAACCGCAGAATCGGTGCGAAGCGACCGAAATCACCCAGAGCGTCAGGCGGGCGCGATCGCGCGCGGGACCGGGATCGCCCGTGGGAGCGCGCCAGCGGTCAGCCGCGCGTGACGGTGGTGCCGATCTTCTCGCCCGAGACGACCCGGCGGATGTTTCCGGGGGTCTTGTAGTCGAAGACGCACACGGGCAGGTCGTGCTCCATGCACATGGTCAGCGCCGTGAGGTCCATGACTCCCAGCTGCTTCTCGATCGCCTCGCTGAAGGTGAGCCGCTCGTAGCGCTTCGCGGACGGATCCTTCTTGGGATCCGCGGTGTAGATGCCATCCACCTTGGTGGCCTTGAGCAGGACGCTCGCGTTCAGCTCGATCGCGCGAAGGCTCGCGCAGGTGTCGGTGGTGAAGAACGGGTTGCCCGTGCCCGCCACGAGGATGATCACGCGTCCCTTCTCGAGGTGCCTGATCGCGCGGCCGCGGATGAACGGCTCGGCGACGGCAGGCACATTGATGGCGCTCATCACGCGCGCCGGGCGACCGATTCCCTCGAGCGCTTCCTTCAGCGCGAGGCCGTTGATGACGGTGCCGAGCATGCCCATGTAGTCGGCGGTCGACTGATGGACCACGCCGTCCTTCGCCATGCGCGCGCCGCGGATGATGTTGCCGCCACCGACCACGACGGCGATCTGTCCACCGAGTTCGCACGCCTGCGAGATCTCGCCGGCGATGACGCGCAGCTCCTGGGTGTCGATCCCGAGCTGACCCGCGGGGGCAAGGCTCTCACCACTGATCTTGAGCACGAGCCGCTGGGGAACCTTGGTCGAGGACATGTCCCTATTGCATCGGCTGCGGGCGATTCGGTCAAGCGACGGTTCGGCATTCGGCGCAGGTGGCCGCGCGCGGGGCTCTGCTACACTCGCGCGCCTATGGACCTCGACACGATCCTCCTCGAAACCGAGGAGCGCATGCAGCGTTCCACCGACTACCTCCAGCGCGAACTGCGGGGCATCCGCACAGGCCGCGCGAGCACCGCGCTCCTCGAGTACATCAAGGTCGACTACTACGGCTCGCACACCGACCTGCGCGAACTCGCGGCGATCTCGGTGGCCGAGGCGACGCAGCTCCTCGTGAAGCCGTTCGACCCGGGCGCCAAGCACGACATCATCCGCGCCATCGAAACCTCGGGACTCGGGCTCAATCCGATGGCCGAGGGCAACGCGATCCGCATCAATGTGCCCGCCCCGAGCTCCGACCGCCGCAAGCAGCTGGTGGCGCAGGTGAAGAAGCTCGCCGAGGAATCGAAGGTCGCCGTGCGCAACGAGCGCCGCGACGCGAACAAGGCGATCGACGCCGCCGTCGCCGACAAGAAGAACGCGATCCCCGAGGACGCCGCCAAGAGCGCGAAGGAAGAGATCGACGAACTCACCAAGAAGTTCTGCGACGGCCTCGACGCGCTGGCGGGAAAGAAGTGCGCGGAAATCGAAGAGATCTGAGCCAGACGGTCTTGAGCGGCCGCCGCTCCGGCGGCGGCCTTTGGCGCGCCCATCGCCACCCTCAACGCGAGCAGCACCAGAGGGAGCGCCCGCAGGCGCGACCGCTCAATCACGCCCCGTCGAACAGCCGTCGCTGATCCGGAACATCCTTCGGACTCTCCTGCACCGCCTTCACCTCGGCCGCGATGTCCTCGATCGTGCGGAAATCCTCGTGCTCGCTCGCAAAGCGGATGTACGCGATGTCGTCGAGCCCACGCAGCCTTCGCGCCACGCGCCGGCCGATCTCGACCGACGGCACTTCCTTCTCGAAGTCGCGGTAGAGCTCGTCCTCGATCTGGCGCACCATCTCTTCCTTCGCCTCGGCCGCGATCGGACGCTTGCCGCAGGCGGCGAGAATGCCGCGAAGGATGTTGTCGGCGTTGAACGGCACCCGCGTTCCGTCGCGCTTGACCACCGTCAGCCGCTCGGTCCGCTCGACCCGTTCGTAGGTGGTGAAGCGGCGCTTGCACTGGTTGCACTCGCGCCGACGCCGGACCGCCGCCCCGCTGTCCGCCTCGCGGGAGTCGATCACGCTGTCGTCGTCGGCCTTGCAGAAGGGGCAAATCATCGGTGGAAGCCGCATGGTATCCGCGCTCCCCCGCCCTCGCGCGGCAGTTACACTTGCTCGCCTTATGGTCCGGATCACGCTTCCCGATGGTTCCGTCAAGGAGTTCGCCAACGCCCCCACCGCGGGCGAGGTCGCAGCGTCGATCGGCGCCGGCCTCGCGAAGAGCGCCCTCGGCGCCCGCGTGAGCTACGGCGGCACGGACAGCGAGCTCGTCGACCTCGGCTACCGCATCGAGAAGGACGCGAAGCTCGCGATCGTCACCGCGAAGAACCGTGACGGCACCGTGAGCCCCGACTCGCTCTACCTTCTGCGCCACTCCTGCGCGCACATCATGGCAGAGGCGATCCAGCGGCTCTTCCCGCAGGTCCAGCTCGTCTACGGCCCGCCGCTCGAGACGAGCTTCTACTACGACATGCTGTTCCCCGACGGCAAGATCATGTCGGCCGACGACTTCGAGAAGGTCGAGGCGGAAATGGCCAAGATCGTGGCGGAAAACCGCCCGTTCACCCGCTACGAGCTTCCGATCGCCGAAGGTCTCAAGAAGCTCCAGGGCGAAGGCTCGAAGTTCAAGCTCGACAACGCCGCGCGCGCGGTCGAGGCCGGCTCAACCGCCCTCTCGTGGTACGCGACCGGCGAACCAGGCAAGAACTGGGAAGACCTCTGCCGCGGCCCGCATGTCCCGTCGACCGGCCGTATCGGCGCCTTCAAGGTGCTGTCGCTCGCCTCGAGCTACTGGAAGGGCGACGAGAAGCTCGACCGCCTCACCCGCGTCTACGGCACCGCGTTCGCCACGAAGGAAGAGCTCGAGCAGCATGTGCGCCTCCAGGAAGAGGCGAAGCGCCGCGACCACCGCACGCTCGGCAAGCAGCTGCGGCTCTTCCACATCGACGAGATGGTCGGCCAGGGGCTCATCCTCTGGACCCCGAAGGGCTCGATCGTCCGCAACGAGCTGCAGAACTTCATCGGCGCCGAACTGCGCAAGCAGGGCTACCACCAGGTCTACACGCCGCACATCGGCAAGCTCGACCTCTACAAGACGAGCGGCCACTTCCCCTACTACAAGGAGTCGCAATTCCCCGCGATTCCCGAGGGCGACGACCTTGCGAAGCTCTGTGAATCGGGCTGCTCGTGCGCCGAGCTCACCGCGCGCCTCGACGGCGTGAGCGCCCAGTTCGCGCGCGAACTGAACGAGCGCACCGGCCGCGAGGTGATCGCACCCGACCGCGTGATGGACGCCGACAAGCTCGTGAACGGCTTCCTGCTGAAGCCGATGAACTGCCCGCACCACGCGAAGATCTTCGCAAGCGAGCCCCACAGCTACCGCGACATGCCCGTGCGCCTCGCCGAGTTCGGCACCGTCTACCGCTGGGAGCAGTCGGGCGAACTGAACGGCATGACCCGCGTGCGCGGCTTCACGCAGGACGACGCCCACCTCTTCGTGCGCGAGGACCAGGTCGCCGAGGAAGTGCTCGGCTGCCTCTCGCTCGTCAAGATCATCTTCTCGACGCTCGGCATGAACGAGTACCGCGTGCGCGTCGGCCTGCGCGACCCGGACGGGACGAAGTATGTCGGCGACCCCGCGAACTGGGACAAGGCCGAGCAGGCCTGCCGCGACGCCGCGAAGACGCTTGGCGTCCCGTTCAGCGAGGAGCCCGGCGAAGCCGCGTTCTACGGCCCGAAGATCGACTTCGTCGTCAAGGATGTCATCGGCCGCTCGTGGCAGCTCGGCACCGTGCAGGTCGACTACAACCTGCCGATCCGCTTCGACCTCACCTACAACGGCCAGGACAACCGCCCGCACCGCCCGGTCATGATCCACCGCGCGCCATTCGGCTCGATGGAACGCTTCTGCGGCGTGCTCATCGAGCACTTCGCGGGCGCCTTCCCCTGCTGGCTGAACCCCGAGCAGGTGCGCATCCTCCCGATCAGCGAGAAGAGCGCCGCCTACGCCGACGAACTCCTCGCAGCGCTCAAGGCGCGCGGCGTGCGCGTCACGGTCGACCACTCGAACGACCGCGTGCAGGCCAAGATCAAGGTCGCCGCCGAGGAGAAGATCCCCTACATGGCCGTCGTCGGCCCGCGCGACGCGGAAAGCCGCGTCGTCAGCGTCCGCGCGCGGGGCATCGAGGCAAACCTCGGGGAAATGCCCTTCGACGCCTTCGTCGACGGAATCGTCCGCGAAATCGAGGGTCGACTCCTCTCGGGCGCGCCCGGAACGGTGCAGGCGGGTCTCGCGAAATAGCGGCACCCCGCCCTGAAACGCCCGTTTCCGCCCGAGGAATGTCGGTTTTCCTTTTCCTCGCTGCTCGGAGGTGGTATGGTTCCGCCATGCCGAACCCTGCCGCCTCCCGATCCGCATGACGACCTGGCTTCCCCAAGCCTCGGGTCTTGTTGTGCGTCGGCTGCGCCGTGCGGGTGCTCGCCCCGTTTCTTGTGATCTTCATCGTGCGTCTTCATTCGTCCGTGCGCAGGTGGCGCGCACGGCGGATTCACACCTTCTCTGATCGCCGCCGGCCTCAAGACCCTTTCAAAGGATTCGAACCATTTACCCGCCTCGCCGACCGTTTGGTGGTCCCCGCCAGGATTCTCGCGACTTCGGACCGCGCATCAACGACCGCATCCGGATCTCCCCTGTCCGCCTTCTCGACCCGCAGGGCGAGATGCTCGGTGTCGTTCCGCTTGAAGACGCGAAGCGACAGGCCTACGACGCCGGCCTCGATCTCGTGGAGATCTCGCCTGAGGCGCGTCCGCCGGTCTGCAAGATCATGGACTTCGGCAAGTTCAAGTACGAGCAGTCCAAGAAGGAAAAGGCGAACAAGGCGAAGAGCAAGTCTTCCGAAATGAAGGAAGTCCGCCTCGGCCGCTCGATGAAGATCGATCCGCACGATGTCGACATCCGCGTCGCGCAGGCGCGCCGCTTCCTCATCGAAGGTCACCGCGTCCAGATCATCCAGAACTTCCGCGGCCGCGAGATGGCGTTCCGCTCGAAGGGCGACGAGCGCATGGACGACATCATCCAGCGCCTCGCCGACCTCGCGAAGGTCGAGGTTCCGCCGCGCCTCAACGGCCGCCGCATGGGCATGATCCTCGTCCCCGAGAAGCAGAAGGTCGAGGCCTACAAGCGCAAGATGATCGCCGAAGGCAAGCCCGTGCTTCCGACGATCCCCGAGCAGCTCGAGGAGTTCGAGCACGACCACGACGACGACGATCACGACGGCGACGGCGACTCGGGCTCCGAGACCTGATCGTCTCGGGCCTTCGGCGCGCGCCCGGCGAAGACGCCGCGCCTGCATCTTGAAGCCACTTCACGCGCCCGCCCCTCCGAGGGGCGGGCGCGTTGTGTTTCGCCGGCCCGCCCGGCGACAGGGACAATCTTTCCTCCTCAGCGCCGACCGCGCTTGACAGGTATGCGCATGAATGTATAATCTTCCTTCGGTCTGTATTTCCATCCACGGCAGGCCGCTCCAACCGTGAGCCCTGCATCCACCACCCATCCCGTTCGCTCGAGCATGAAGTCGCGCCGCCACGCCGTCATCCGCAACCTGATCGCCGCCGGGCAGATCTTCAGCCAGCAGGAGCTCTCCAAGCTGCTTGCGCGCGAAGGCATCGAGGCGACGCAGGCGACGCTGTCGCGCGACCTGACCGAGCTTGGCGTCCTCAAGGGGCCATCCGGCTACCAGCTGCCCGGCAGCAGCACGACGGCGCTCTCGACGGAGGCCTCGCTCGCCCGCGTGCTCCGCCGCGAGCTCGTGTCGATCGATGTCGGCGGCACCCTCGTCGTCCTCAAGACCCCGATCGGCCACGGGAATGCGCTCGCGATCGAGCTCGACCGCGCGCGGCTCGAAGGTGCGCTCGGCACCATCGCAGGCGATGACACCGTCTTCCTCGCCGCGAGAAGCGAGCTTTCTGCCCGCCGCATCGCGAGAGACCTCCGCGAACTCGCGGACATGCCGTGACGCGTCGCGCGCGTCGGCCGAGGCCCTCCCACCTGTTTCAGAGATTCCGGTGAACCACACGACCCAGTTTTCCTCTTCGATCCGTACCGCCATCGTCGGCGCCAGCGGCTACGCGGGCGCAGAACTCCTCGCGATCCTCGCGGCGCATCCGTCGGCCGAGGTCGTCGCCTTGTTCGGCAGCTCTCGCAAGAGCGACGAAGGCACTCCGACCGCCGCCGATCTGTTCCCGCGCTTCGAAGGCACCGCGGTCGGCGCGCTGCCGATCAAGCCGTTCGATGTCGCGAGCGCCGCGGCGCTTGACCTCGACGCGATCTTCCTCGCCACGCCGCACGAGCTCTCGCACGAAGTCGCGCGCGCGCTGGTCGATGCCGGGATCGTCGTCCTCGATCTCTCCGCCGCGTTCCGCCTCTCCGACCGCGCCGTGTTCGAGAAGAACTACGGCTTCGCGCACGAGCACGCCGGCCTCCTCGCCGAGGCGGCGTACGGCCTTGCGGAGTTCAACGCCACGCGCATCGCCGAGGCGCGCCTCATCGCCGTGCCTGGCTGCTATCCGACCGCCTCGATCCTCGCGATCCGCCCGCTCGTCGAGGCGGGCCTCGTCGACGCCACCCGACCCGCGATCGTCGACGCCGTGAGCGGCGTCTCGGGCGCAGGTCGCAAGGCCGAGGTGAAGAGCCTCTTCTGCGAGGTCTCGATGCAGGCCTACGGCGTGTTCAAGCACCGCCACCGCCCCGAGATCGCCGAGCACGCCGGCATCGCGACCATCTTCACGCCGCACCTCGGCTGCTACGACCGCGGGATCCTCGCGACCGTGCACCTCGAGCTCGTCCGCGGCACCACCGAGGCGCACGTGCGCGCGGCGTTCGAGTCGGCGTACGCGGGCCGGTCGTTCGTGCGCGTGCTGAAGGCCGGCCGCTGGCCGAGCGTCGCGGCGGTCGAGCGCACCAATCACTGCGACATCGGCTTCATGCTCGAGACCACCGAGATGGGAACACATCTCATCGTGGAGAGCGCGATCGACAACCTCGTGAAGGGCGCGGCCGGACAGGCCGTTCAGTGCATGAACATCCGCTTCGGATTCGAGGAGACCGCTGGTCTCGTCGCTGCGCGCGTCGCGGTGCCCGCAGGAGGCGTTTCGTGAACAAGGCTCCGCATCCCGCGAATCCCTTGGAAATCCACGCCTCAGCCACCGCACGCGGCCCGCTCGTCGTGAAGATCGGCGGTGCGCTGCTCGAGTCGGCCGACCAGTACGGCGAGGCCTTCCGCGGCCTCGTCGCGCTGCATGCAGCCGAGCGCGCGCATGGCCGCGCGGGCGTCGTGCTCGTCCATGGCGGCGGCGCGCAGGTCGACCGCCAGCTCAAGCTCGTCGGCATCGAGACGCCGCGCATCGAGGGCATTCGCGTGACCTCGCGCGAGGCGATCGACCAGGTCGTCGGCGTGCTGGCGGGAACCGCGCATGTGCGCCTCCTCGGCATCCTCGGTGCGCGCGGGGCGCGTGTCGTCGGGCTCACGCTCTCCGACGCCGGCCTCTGCAGGTGCCGTCACACCACTCGATACGCGTTCGACGCCGGCGAGGTCGGGGAGATCATCGGCGGCGACGGCACCGTGGTGCACACGCTGCTCGCGGCCGGCCTCATGCCGGTCGTCAACTCGATCGGCCTCTCGGCCGAAGGCGACCCGCTCAATGTGAACGCGGACGAGGCCGCGTGCGCGATCGCGCGCATCGTCTCGGCGTCGGGCATCGTGCTCCTCACCGATGTGCCCGGCGTGCTCGATGCGTCGAAGCGCCTGATCCCCGAACTCGACGCCGCGCGCATCGATGCGCTCATCGCGGACGGCACGATCTCCGGCGGCATGATCCCGAAGGTGAAGGGCGCGCTCGAGGCGGCGGCCAGCGCCGGCTGCCCCGCCACGATCGCCTCGTGGCGCGACCCCGCCGCGATCGCCTCCGGCACCACCGGCACCCGCATCCTTGCGCCGGCCGCAGAGCCCGCGATCTCCTGAACGAACAACCAGACCCGCACGATGGCACGCACGAACGACATTTCCTCGCTTGAGGGCCTGAAGGGCCGCTCGATCCTCCGCCTCACCGACCTCTCGGCGGGCGAGATCCGCGGCGTCGTGGCGCTCGCGCGCGCGCTCAAGTCCGACTACGCCGCGTTCCAAGGCGTCCTCGCCCAGCGCGCGCTCGTGATGCTGTTCGAGAAGCCTTCGCTGCGCACGCGCGTCTCGTTCGAGATCGGCTTCCAGAAGCTCGGCGGATGCGTGTCGTTCCTCGACCATCGCAACGAACGGATCGGCGCCCGCGAGACCATCGCCGACTACGGCCGCAACCTCGAGCGCTGGGCCGATGTGATCGTGGCGCGCGTGTTCGCGCACGACACTCTGGTCGCGCTGAAGCAGTCCTGCAACGCGCCCGTCGTGAACGCGCTGAGCGAGATCGCCCATCCCTGCCAGGCGCTCGCCGATGCGCAGACGCTCGTCGAGCATGGCGTCGCGCTCGAGTCGGGTCACCTCGCGTGGCTCGGCGACGGCAACAATGTCTGTCTCTCGCTCATGGAGCTGACCGCGATCATGGGCGGACGCATGACGGTGATCACGCCCGCCGCGCATCGCCCCTGCCCCACGCTGACCGCCGAGATCGCTGGAATCGCAGCGAAGACGGGCGCGCGCATCACGCTGACCGACGACCCCGCGGCGGTCGCGGGCGCCGACGCCGTCTACACCGACGCGTGGATCTCGATGGGGCAGCAGGATTCCGCCGACAAGATCGCGTCGCTCCGCCGCCTCGCCGTCACGCCCGAGCTGATGAAGGTCGCCGGCGCGCGCGCGAGGTTCATGCACTGCCTTCCCGCACACCGCGGCGAGGAAGTCGTCGATCCGGTGATCGATGGTCCGCAGTCGATCGTGTTCGACCAGGCGGAGAACCGCATGCACGCGCAAAACGCGCTGCTCCTCGCGCTGCTCGGCGCGCTGCCAGCTTCCGTCAACCCGCGAACGCTCTCGATGCAGGCGTGAAATCCCACCGCCTGCCCCGCGAACATCACTACCATTTCCGCCTTCCCGCACAGAGTCAGATCTCGAGAAAGAACCCAGACCGATGTCCCAGATGAAGAAGCCCACCCGCGTTTGCGTCGCCTACTCCGGCGGTCTCGACACCTCCTGCATCATCCCGTGGCTCGTCGAGACCTACGGCTGCGAGGTCATCGCCTGCGTCGCCGATGTCGGCCAGGGCGCGCGCGAGCTCGAGGGCATCGAGGAGAAGGCGATCCGCACGGGCGCGAAGGAGTGCCATGTCGTCGACCTCAAGAAGCAGTTCATGGAGGAGTTCGTGTTCCCCATGTGCATCTCGGGCTCGGTCTACGAAGGCCGCTACCTGATGGGCACCTCGATCGCGCGCCCGATCATCGCGCGCGCGCAGGTCGAGGTCGCGCTCAAGACCGGCTGCGACGCGCTGTGCCACGGCTGCACCGGCAAGGGCAATGACCAGGTGCGCTTCGAGTCGACCTACGCGTCGCTCGCGCCGCAGCTTCCCGTGATCGCGCCCTGGCGCATCTGGGACCTCAAGAGCCGCGAGGCGATGCTCGCGTACCTCAAGGAGCGCAACATCCCCTGCGCGGCGAGCGCCGAGAAGATCTACTCGCGCGACGCCAACATGTGGCACATCTCGCACGAGGGCGGCGAGCTCGAGGACCCGTGGAACGCGCCGCCGGAAGATGTGTGGATGATCTCGGTCAGCCCGAAGGACGCGCCCGACCAGTTCGAGGATGTCATGTTGTCGTTCGCGAAGGGACGCCCCACCGCGCTCAACGGCAAGCCGATGGACCCGGTCGCGCTCCTCACCGAGCTCAACAAGATCGGCGGCAGGAACGGCGTCGGCCGCGTCGACATCTGCGAGAACCGCCTCGTCGGCATGAAGAGCCGCGGCGTCTACGAGACCCCGGGCGGCACGATCCTGATGGAGGCCGTGCGCGGCCTCGAGCAGCTCGTGCTCGACCGCGAGACGCTCCACTTCCGCGAGAAGCTCGCGCTTGATTTCGCGAAGATCATCTACAACGGCACCTGGTTCAGCCCGACGCGCGAGGCGATGTGGGCCTCGTTCGAGGCGATCGCGCAGTCGCTCGACGGCGATGTCGTCGTGCGCTGCTACAAGGGCCGCGCGGAGGCCGTGCGCCGCCGCTCGCCGAACTCGCTCTTCCACCACGGCTTCGCCACCTTCGGCGAGGACGAGGTGTACGACCACAAGCACAGCGAGGGCTTCATCCGTCTCTTCAGCCTGCCGCTGCGCATCCGCGCGCTGCTCGGCCTGAACCCCGACGCGAAGAAGATCGCCGCAAGCAACTCTGGCTCGGCTTCGAACGCCGGCGCCGCTTCGGGTTCGAAGCAGAAGGTTCACTGACATGACGACCGCCATCTGGGCAGGACGCCTCGAAGGCCAGGCCGACTCGCTCTTCCGTGAGTTCAACGACTCGCTGCCGTTCGACCGCACGCTGGTGCGCGAGGACATCGAGGGCTCGGTCGCGTGGTCGAAGGCGATCATGCGCGCCGGCGTCATCGACTCGAACGAGCAGGCGCAGATCGCGGCCGCGCTCGCGGAGATCCTGACGCTCGCGTCGGAGGATCCCTCGTCGATCACGGAAGCCGACGACGAGGATGTCCACTCGTGGGTCGAGCGCCAGCTCATCGCCCGCGTCGGCGACCTCGGCAAGAAGCTCCACACGGGCCGCAGCCGCAACGACCAGGTCGCCACCGACCTGCGGCTCTGGACAGCGCGGCAGCTGAAGATGCGCCAGAGCGAGCTCAAGGCCGCGATGAACGCGCTCGTCGACCTCGCCGAGCGCGAGAAGACGACGCCGTTCCCCGGCTACACGCACCTCCAGCGCGCGCAGCCGATCCTGTTCGCGCACTGGTGCCTCGCGTATGTCGAGATGTTCCGCCGCGACCTCGAGCGGCTGTCCGACGCCCTCAAGCGCGTGCGCTCGTCGCCGCTCGGCTCGGGCGCACTCGCGGGCACCGCGTACCCGATCGACCGCGAGCAGCTCGCGAAGGACCTCGGCTTCCGCGCGCCGACCGCGAACTCGCTCGACGCCGTCAGCGACCGCGACTTCGTGATCGAGACGCTGTCGGCGTGCGCGCTCTGCGCCGTGCACCTCTCGCGATTCGCCGAGGACCTCATCTTCTACTCGACGAGCGAGGCGTCGCTCATCGAACTGCCGGATGCGTTCACATCGGGCAGCTCGCTCATGCCGCAGAAGAAGAACCCCGACGCGCTCGAGCTCTTCCGCGGAAAGACCGGCCGCCAGGTCGGCAACCTCGTCACGCTGCTCGTCACCGTGAAGGGCCTGCCGATGGCCTACAACAAGGACCTGCAGGAGGACAAGGAGCCGCTCTTCGACTCGATGCGGCACCTCTCGATGTGCCTGCGCGTCCTGCCGCCGATGGTGGCCGGCATCAAGGTCAACCGCGAGAACGCGCTCGTCGCGGCGGCCGAGGGCTACACGAACGCCACCGACCTCGCCGACTACCTCGTGCGGCTCGGCGTCCCCTTCCGCGAGGCGCACCACCAGGCCGGCCGGCTCGTCCGCAAGGCGATCGAGACCGACTCGGCGCTGGAAGAACTGCCGATCGAAGTGATCCGCGAGCAGGCGCCGCGCGCGAACAGCGACATCTACACCCAGCTCACCGTCAGCGCCACGCTCGAGAAGCGCGGTGTGACGGGCGGCACGGGCCCGAAGGCGGTCGAGAGCGCGATCGAGCGCGTGCGGCGCATGCTGCGCGAGCGCGCGGTGCCCGCTGGCCGCGGCGAGGTCGAGTTCCGCCAGGCGCGGATGGACGATCTCGACGCGATCGTGCATCTCGTCGACTACTGGGCGCAGCACGGCGAGAACCTGCCGCGCTCGCGCGAGGACATCATGAAGGCGATCCTCGACTTCGGCGTCGCCGTCATCGACGGCCGCGTCGTCGGCTGCGCGGC
>JBEAUK010000159.1:0-30305 GCA_041161465.1 Planctomycetota bacterium
GCTTTGAGACCCCTTGAAGACTACAAGGTTGATAGGCCACATGTGTAAGCGGAGAAATCCGTTCAGCTAAGTGGTACTAACGGTCAAAGACTTTGTCGCGTCTACCGGTTTCCGTGTTCGGTTCCGTCGAGCCCTGCTCGTCGGCCGTCCGGTCCGGAGTCGCCAGTCTCATGTACGGTGCGATTCATCAGAACACATGCGCTTTCGCCGTGGCTGCCCGACAGGGCTGCCTCGGATTTGTCGGTGACCATAGACAATGGGTCACACCTGTTCCCATCCCGAACACAGAAGTTAAGCCATTGTCGCCAATGATACTGCTCAGCGGGAAAGTAGGTTATCGCCGACTTTACGAGCCTCGCCAGGTAACCCCTGGCGAGGCTCTCTTGTTTTTCCCTTCTCGTTTTCCGCGCTCTTGGTCTCTACTCCAGTCGTCGTTTGAGTCCTTGCTCTGTCTCGAGGCTCCATTGAGTTGAGCTCTGCACGGTCTCGGATTGGCTCGCAGATTCGTGCGTCGGCCGCGGGGGTGCGCGCCGGCCGGAGGCGGATGATCGACGAGGGGCAGCTGGGGGCACGAGCACGGCGGGCAGGGGTGCATCTCTGGCGAGCTTGGGCGAGGATCGCTTCGTGGCTTGTTCGACGGCCCCCATCCGAGCTTTGCATCTTGCGTGCGGGTCGCAAACGCAGTTCTCGCCACACGACCTCGCGATCGTGTGTACGATGCGTGCGTCAGTCGTTCGGGCGCGTGACCTTCGCCCAGAAGTTCGACTGGTCCGCCATGTTCTCAGGCGGAGTTTGGATGCGCGTCGCTTGCACGACGGGGGCGCATCCAGCTCATGGGACCGCGACCGATCGGCTTCGAGTCGCGTTGTTCTGTTCTCTTCCAGATGGGGCTGGGAGCCTTTGCCGTGCCAATGTTCAAGATCTATGTGGGAAACCTCGATCCCCGAGTAAAAATCGAGCATGTCCGCGAGCTGTTCGCGCCATTTGCGACGATCGAGGACGCCGTGCTCGCCGAAGACGCGAAGACGGGCAAGCCGAAGGGATTCGCGATCATCATGATTCGCGATCCCGAGATCGGCCGTGCTGCCGTGAAGGCGACTCAAGGCAAGCGCCTGCTCGGCAAGACGCTCACCATCAACGAAGTGATGAAGAAGGGTGCGGCTGCTGCGAAAGCCTCGAAGGAGGTTCGCCAGGGTCCATTCGGTCCACACTTCAATCGACAGGGCGGTGGGAGAGCCGGTGCTCCTCGAGGTGGTGTGCGCCGCGGATTGAATCGAGGGCCTCGTGGTCCAAGCTTCGGTCCACCGGGCGGTACTGGCACTGGCGGCTCATTCGGGCGTCCGGGTTCGTCAGGATTTGGACCGCCAGGCGGCGGTTCGTCTGACACGCAGCCTCGCCCGTTCCCGCGGCGACCAGAGGACCAGCAGGGGCGTCCGTCCGATCGAGATTCCTCGCCGCCTTCCGATGATTGATGCGGTTTGGCTGCATTCGGGCCGCAGTCGGTCTTCAACCTGATTTCATTCGGGCTTCATTCCTTCGGCTAGCCGGCAGATTGTTGAGTCGCCATCGCCGTCGATGCACACATCTGTGGTGATTCCGGCGATCGAGGGGAGCATCGAAAAAGAAAGCGCGCACGCCAGAGGCGTGCGCGCTTTTGTTTTTGGGTGTTCAGTCTTGCACCCAGGGGTGCTCGACAGAATGGATCACCAGTCGCTGTCGTGACGCTGCTCGCGACGGCCTTCGCGCTCGCTGTCGCGATCGCGTCCGCCACGGCCACCGAAGTCGCCACCACGGCCACCGCCGAAGTCGCCACCACGACCGCCACCGAAGCCGCCACGGCCACCGCCGCCGCCGCCGAAGCCGCCGCGACCACCGCCGCCGCCGCCGAAGCCGCCACGACCGCCGCCGCCGCCACCGCCACCACCGAAGCCGCCACCCGGACGCGGAGCGCGGGGCTGAGCCTCGTTGACGACAAGGGCGCGACCCTCGAAGTCCTTACCGTTGAGGTTCTCGATCGCGGCTGCGCCCGCTTCCTTCGAACCCATGGTCACGAAGCCGAATCCGCGCGAGCGGCCCGTTTCGCGATCCGTACCAATGAACACGTCCAGCACTTCTCCATGCGCAGAAAAGATTTCGCGAAGAGCATCCGGCGTCGTACGATAGTTGAGATTTCCGACAAAGATCTTGAACATGTCTGGCCTCCTAGGCCAGTTCGCGTCACGCGAGCATTGCTACTCCGTGACCGTTGTGACTCTCGACGCGCAGGGGACTGACGGTCAGTGGTGCGGTCAACCGAGTAGCATACCGCCTTTTTGCGAAGTCAAGACGGACGAACATTCGGATTCTTCGTAGGTTACACTTCCGCGATGGCTTTCCTCGAGGTCAACAGCCCCCGTTGGACCCGCCGGATCGAGTTCGGCGGCGACCCGATCTCGGTCGGGCGGCATCCTGATAACCAGATTCAGTTCAACGACGATGGCCTCAGCCGCAAGCACTGCGTGTTCGAACGCCGCCCGGACGGCTGGTGGGTGACCGATCTCGGTTCTCGGAACGGCACCAAGTTGAACGGGGTTCGGATCACGACCGCCAGCCTGACCTCGGGCGATGTGGTGCGGATCGGCAACCTTGAGATCCGCTTTATGTCACCCGAGTCCGTGGCCAAGGCCGCTGCGGTCGCCTCGGCGTCGGGAGCTCGGAACGCTGCAACGGTCGATGCGTCCTCCCGTGTGACGACCGGCTACGAGGCCGCGATCCGCAGGGTCTGCGACGCTGCGCTCTCGAAGCAGTTCGGCGAGACCGACATCGCGCTCGTGGACGCCCGAGGCAACACGCTTCACGCAGCCGCCGCGTCGGAGGACAGCGATGCCCCGGCCGAGAGCGTGCAGATCATGCGGCTGCTCCTCCTTGCGTGCTTCCGCTCGCGCGCGAGCGACCTCCACATGGAGCCGAAGCCTGACAAGGCGAACATTCGAATCCGCGTAGATGGCGTGATGGTGACGCTGGTCGAGGATCTCCCGATCAACGTCTTCCGCAAGATCATCGGCGTCGTCCGCGTGCTCTGTCAGTTCGACCAGAGCGTCAAGGCGGAAGTCCTCGACGGCCACTTCAATGTGCAGGTCAAGTCGCGCCGCGTCGACTACCGCGTCAGCCTGACGCCTGCGGTGCACGGCATGAAGCTCGTGCTCCGCGTCCTCGACCCGGCGAACGCTCCGAGTCGCCTTCACGAACTCGGCATGCTGCCGTGGATGTTCGAGAAACTGCGCGCGGTGTGCAATCGCGACGCGGGCCTCGTGCTCGCATGCGGTCCGACGGGCTCGGGCAAGACCACATCGCTGTACTCCTGCCTCCGCGAGATCGATCTTGAGCAGCGCAACGCGATCACGATCGAGGATCCGGTCGAGTACCAGATCGAGGGCGCGACGCAGATCCCGATCGACTCGAAGCAGGGACACACTTTCGGCGGTCTCCTCCGATCGATCCTGCGCCAGGACCCCGACGTCATCCTCGTCGGCGAGATCCGCGATGTGGAGACGGCGAATGTCGCGATGCAGGCCGCGATGACGGGTCACCTCGTGTTCTCGACGGTGCACGCCCGCGACACGATCGGATCCATCTTCCGCCTGCTCGACCTCGGCGTCGAGCCGTACCTGGTTGCGAACGCCCTCGACATCGTGTTTGCGCAGCGCCTCGTCCGCGTGCTCTGCCCGACCTGCCGTCGGCAGGTCGCCCCGACGCTCGCGCAGCAGCTCAAGATGGGCAAGGGCATCGAGGGAATGACCACGATCTTCGAGCCCGGCGGATGCGCCTTCTGCCTCGACACCGGCTACTACGGCCGTCGTGCGATCTTCGAGCTGCTCGAGATGAACGACATGCTGCGCGAGATCGTTCTCAAGCAGCCGACGCCGCAGCAGATCCGAGATGTCCTCAGGAACGGTCTCTTCACCTCGCTGCAGGGCTACGGTTTCCAGATGGTCTCGAACGGCATCACGAGCTACGAAGAGATCGAGCGCGTGTCCGGCTCGGAGCCTTGAGCAACCATGCGCCGATCGCAGGCGTTCCAGATTCTCGGGGTCGAGGCTCGCTTTGACCTCTCGTCTCGCGACCTGCGTGCCGCGTGGATGCGGCGTGCCGCGGTCGCGCATCCCGACGCAGCCGGCGCGGTCGATGAGAGCGCGCGCGTGAACGACGCGATGCGGGTGCTCTCCGACCCGATCCAGCGCGCCCAGGCGCTGCTTGAGCTTCGAGGTGCGCCTGCCGTGGATGGCCGCGCCATGCCGCAGGAGTTTCTGCTCGAGATGATGGAGCTGCGCGAGCGGGCCGACGCGTGCGCCGGCGATGCGGAGGCGACCGCCCGACTGCGCGACGAGGCTGCTTCGCGCAGGGACGCCGCGGTCGCCGAGATCGCGCGGCTCTTCGCGGACTCCCGCTCGGGCGCCCTCGATGCAGCCGTTGCGGAGCTCGTGATCGGGCGGATCAATGTCATTCGTGCGTTCGAGCGCATGATGGAGCAGCTCGACCGCGAGTCGGCCGGCGGGAGCGCAGCGCCATGAGCGTGGAGCTCGATCTAGCCGAACCGATGAGGCGGATCGTCGAACTGCCAGACCTGACGATCGCGGACATCGCGCTGCTCTCGACGATGCCGCCGTTGCTCGCGGTGTACGCGTTCTTCAGCTTCGTCGAGACCACTTTCTTCGCGCTGACGCCGGCGGAGCGACTTGCGCTTCGGCGCGTCTCGCCTCGGGCCGCGGTGATCGTAGACGGGCTTCTCTCCCAGCCGCGGGTGCTTCTGGTCGGCACCATGCTCGGGGCGCTGCTTGTGAGCACGAGCTACTTCGTCGTGAGCTCGGTGCTCGTCACGCGCTTCGAGTCGTCGCTGTTCGTCTCGGTCGTGCTCGCGGTGGTTTCGCTCTTTGGAATGGTGCTGTCGGCGGAGATCCTGCCGAAGCTGGTCGGCAACGCGGACCGCGTGCGTTCAGCGCGCTTCGCGGCCCGTCCGACCGCTGTGTACTGCGCCCTGATCGGGCCGTTTGCCTCTGCGATCGACCGTTTCGTCCTCGCGCCCATCGGCCGGCTCTCTGCGGGCGGGCAGGGCGGCGGGATCGTTGATTCCGCCGAACTCGCGGCGCTGCTCGAGCAGTCGGCGCGCGAGGGCGCGATCGATCTGCGCGAGCGCGAGGCGATCGAGGGCGTCATGCGCCTGCGGCGCCTGCGCGTGCGCGATGTCATGACGCCACGCGTCGACATGTGGTCGGTGCGTTCGAGCGACGACGAGGCGGCGGTTCGCCGCGTCGCGACGGAGGCTCGTCTGACGCATCTTCCGGTCATCGGTCGTGATGTCGACGAGATTCTCGGCATCCTGCAGCTGAAGAAGTACCTGCTGCCTGCGCAGCGCCCGCCGCGCACGGACTGCATGGAGCCGGCGCGCTTCGTTCCTGAGCTCGCGTCGCTCGAGCAGTTGCTCGAGCATTTCCGCCGCACGGGAACCAAGCTCGCGATCGCCGTCGACGAGTACGGCGGCACCGCTGGCATCGTCGCGCTCGAGGACTGCGTCGAGGAGATCGTCGGCGACATCGCCGACATCGGCGAGGTCTCGATCGATGCGCCGCTTGAGGTTGCTCCGGGCACATGGCGCGTCAGCGGCGAGATGGGCGTCTCGCGCTGGGGCGACGCATTCGGCACGCGCGTCATATCGCCGCGCGCAAGCACGGTCGCCGGGCTCGTGATGCAGCGGCTTTCGCGCGTCGCGAGGCCAGGCGACCGGGTCGATGTCGGCAACATCGTCGTCGAGGTCGAGGCCGTCTCGGGTGCGCGTATCGAGAGCGTGCTTGTGTCGCTGCGCGGGGAGGGGCTCCGTTCATGAGCACCGCGACCCCGGAGATGGCGATCGGTGCTGCGCTGGGCTTCGGCGCGATCGCGGTGGGCGGCATCGTCAGCGCAGGGCTCTTCGCAGGGCTCGAGACGGGCATGTACACGATGTCGCATGTGCGGCTTTCGGTTCGCGCCGCGCGTGGCGACCACGACAGCGCAAGGCTCGCACGCGAGTATGCGAAGCCCAAGCGCCTCCTCTCGACGCTGCTGGTCGCAAACGCGATCGCGGGGTGGTTCGCGAGCTTTGGCGTCTCGCAGATCTTCGACGGACTTGGCTTCGGTCCCGTGCAGGCGGTCCTCCTGGACCTCCTGGTGCTGGTTCCCGTCGTGTTTCTGTTCGGCGAGGTGCTTCCCAAGGACCTCTTCCGCGTGCATGCGGATCGCTGGATGCCTCGCTATGCGACGCTCCTGATGTCGCTCCGCATCCTTCTCTGTGCGACCGGAATCGTCCCGCTCGTCGCCTGGATCGGCACGCTCGCATCCAGAATCTTCGGACGCGGCGGCAACGCCGAGCTGCTCGAGGCGCGTGCACGCGTGTCGGCGCTCCTCGCGGAGGGTGCAGGCAGCGGGGGGCTCAGCGAGACACAGCTCGGTTTCGCCGACCGCGTGTTCACCATGCGCGGCATCACCGTCGGTCAGGAGATGCGCGTGTGGCGTGATGTCGCATCGATCTCGATCGGAGCATCGCCGGCGGAGCGCGCGCGCGTGTTCCTGCAGTCCGGGGCGAGCCGTCTTCCGGTGGTCGACGCGACGGGGCGCGTCAGTGGAGTGGTCGTGGCCGTCGATCACTTCGCATCGCCGGATGCCACGACCTCCGCGCTCGTGCGGCCGATCGTGAGCCTGGCGCCGGGAACGAGCGCCCTCGAGGCGATCCAGTCCATGCGGCGGGAGCGTGCCCAGATGGCGCTCGTCGCCGATCGACCGGATCGGCCGCTCGGAATCGTGTCGATGAAGGACCTGGTCGAGCCGTTGGTCGGGGATCTGGCGGCCTGGTAGCGGCGTTCGCCGCGGATCCGGGGTGCAACACCCCCTCAATCAAGCGGTTGCGGGCGATTTCCTTCGCCGCTATACTCAACGGTCCGCCGCAAGCGGAATGACGCGCTAGTAGCTCAGCTGGCTAGAGCACACCCCTGATAAGGGTGAGGTCGAAGGTTCGAGTCCTTTCTGGCGCATTTCGCGGGATCCGCGACGCAGCCGCCCCTCCGGGCGGCTGCGCCCGTTTTGGGGTCGAGCGGGGGTCGAGCGGATGGCCTCGCGGACGGCGGAGCCCGAAGGTCGTCCGCGCTATCATCGCCGCCCCTCCCGCGTCGGCGGGGGGCACACCATCGAAGCATTCACTGGAGCCACCGTCACATGCGTCGCGCGAAGATCTCGATCATCGGAGCAGGCAACACCGGAGCCGCCTGCGCAGTCTGGGCCGCCTCGAGGGAACTCGGCGACATCGTCCTCATCGACATCAACGACGGCGTCGCCAAGGGCAAGGCGCTCGACCTCTACGAGAGCGCGCCGATCGAGGGCTTCGACTGCAAGATCGAGGGCGGCAGCGACTACGCGCTCATCAAGGACAGCGACATCGTCGTCATCACCGCAGGCCTCCCGCGCAAGCCGGGCATGAGCCGCGACGACCTGATCGTGACGAACATGAAGATCGTCTCGGAAGTCGCCGAGAAGGTGGCGCAGAACGCGCCGAACTCGATCATCATCGTCCTCTCGAACCCGCTCGACGCGATGGTCTACACCGCGTGGAAGAGCTCGGGCTTCCCCGCGCACCGCGTGCTCGGCCAAGCCGGCTGCCTCGATGTGGCGCGCTTCCGCGCGTTCCTCTCGTTGGAGCTCGGCTGCTCGATCGAGGACATCCAGGCGCTGCTCCTCGGCGGCCACGGCGACGACATGGTGCCGCTCCCGCGCTTCACGAGCGTCCACGGCATCCCGATCGACCAGCTCCTCCCGAAGGAGACGATCGACAAGTGCGTCCAGCGCGCCAAGGTCGGTGGCGGCGAGATCGTCCAGCTCATGGGCACCTCGGCCTACTACGCCCCGGCGTCGGGCGTCATCCAGATGGCCGAGGCCATCATCAAGGACAAGAAGCGCATCCTTCCGTGCGCCGCGTACTGCGAGGACGCCTTCGGCGTCGCCCCGGGCGCCAAGGGTGCCGGCTACTTCGTCGGCGTCCCGTGCGTCCTCGGCAAGGGCGGCATGGAGAAGATCGTCGAGATCAAGATGAACGCCGACGAGCAGAAGCTCTTCGCCGAGAGCGCCCAGCATGTGAAGGACCTCGTCAAGGTCGTGAAGGACCTCGCGGCCAAGCCGAACGAAGCCGGCCAGCCGAGCTTCCCCAAGCTGGTCTGACGCTGGGTCGCAGACTGATTTCCGACGGCCGCGGGCGCACCCCGCGGCCGTTGGCATTTTGGTCCGCTGTCGCGCCTTGGAATCTGTAGGATCCCGACCGATTGTGTCGATAACCGATCCGATGCAGACCGCTCCCGAGCAGGATGGCGCGCCCGCCGTGGCGAAGCCGACTCCGTTGTTCCGAATCGACCCCGGATGGCCCTTCGTCATCGCTGGATTGCTGCTTCTTGTCGCGGGCGTGCTCATCCCCGCGCAGCGTGACCTGCAGGAGCTCCGCAATACGCTCGAGATCCATCGCGCGCTCGAGGATCAGTCGATCCGGCAGCTCGCTGCGTACGACCGATTCCTCAACGACCTCGAGCACGGCGACGAGCAGCTCGTCGGCAGGCTCGCGGCGAGCCAGTTGAACCTCATGCCGAAGGATGAGCGCTCGATGCTGCTTGTCCCGACGCTCAACGCGACCGTGACGCAGTGGATCGAGGACTCCGAGCCCGCGATCCTGCCGAATCCGCCGGCGTATCCCGACACGCTGCTTTCTCGTCTCGCGACCGGGCCGCGGCGCCTCTGGGTGCTCGCGTGCGGTGCGTTCCTCGTGTTCGTCGGGCTGATGCTCTCGCCGAGCGCGCCATCGTCGCGTCGCGGCGCGGCGCGCGCGGCGACCGAGCCGTCGCCTGATCCGGTGCCGACGGCCGCGATCGCGGCGCTTCCTGCTGTTGCAGCGACGAGCACGCTGGTGGTCGATGATTCCGACGCCTCGGGCGAGGAGTACGAGACGCAATCCGCGGAGCAAGCGGCTGTCGTCGTGCTTGAGGAGACGGCGCCGTCGTCGCGTCTCGATGATGCGTTCAGCGCGATCGACGCCGAGGCGGCGGTTGCTGACGAGATTGAAGAAGTCGAGGAGTTCGAGGGAGTTGGGGAGTTCGAGGGACTTGGGGATTCCGAGGTGCTTCGGGAACCTGAGGGTCTTCAGGAACCTGAGGCGATCGAAGCAGTCGCAGCGGCGGAATCCATCGCCGACGCAGCGCTGGTCGAGGAAGTCGTGGAAGTATCTTCGATCGAGGAAGTCCCTTCGATCGAGGAAGTCGCCGAGGTCGAGTATGAAGTCGAGCTCGATGCCGAGGAGTCCGACGAAACCGACGACGCGGAGGACTCCGACGACGCTGACGAGGAACACGAAGTCGACGCGTCGGAAGACGATTCGTTCGCATGTGTGGACGGCGAGGCGGTTGAGATGCCGGACGCTGTTCTCTCCGCGGACGCCGAGGCTGTCTGCATGGCCGACATGACGCGCGCATCCGAGGCGAGCGCAGCGATCGTCGAGCTGAAGCCGCCTGTTTCCGGCGATCTGGATGCCGCCGTGCTCCCCGGGGCTGAGTCCGTCGCGACGATCGATGGCGGTAGCGTCGTCGAGTCCGTCGCACGCGCAGAGACCGAGGCGCTGCCTGGCGAGGTCGAGCCTGAAGGCGAGGACGAGCCATCGCTTCCTTCGGCGAACGATCGTGCGCTTGATGCGCTGAGCCTGTTCCACGGCCTCAGCGAGGACCGCTGGATCTCGACCGCTGGCCGCGGCTGATCGCCGCGCGCGACGCGGAAAAAGTCTTCTGCAAAACATGCAGAAATCGGCTGATGCCCTCGTGGCATCGGTAGTCTTGCGTCGTGCGTGATGTTCAACAGACAACAGAGTGTCCCCTTGGGGACGCGGGCGATGCCATGCCTCCGGTCGATCGCGAGGCGGAGATCGACGCGGCGCTTCGATTCCTGCTCGTCCCGGGAGTCGGCCTCGGTCGGCTTCGCCAGTTGCGTCTTGCGTGCGGCGAGTTCGTGCGTGCGCTCGAGGCTGATCCATCCGTGGTCGCTGCGGCGTTGCGCACCGATCACGCGGAGGCGGGGCGGATCCTCTCGGCGGCTCGTGCGGCGGGGGGTTTGCTCGAGACGGAGCGGGAGACCGCGCGGCGAATGGGTGCGGAGTTCCGTCTCCTCTCCGACGCCAACTACCCCGAGCTCCTGCGGGCGTCGCCGGATCCGCCCGAGCTCCTGTTCGTGCGCGGCGAGCTTGTGGCCGACCCCGAGCCCGCCGTCGCCATCGTCGGTTCGCGCCGTGCCACCGCGTACGGCTGCCTGCAGGCGGGCGCGCTTGCGGTGGCGCTGGCGGAGCGTGGTGTCACGGTCGTATCGGGCGGTGCGCGCGGAATCGACGCGGAGGCGCATCGCGGCGCGCTTCGTGCCGGCGGGCGGTCGATCGCGGTGTTGGCGACGGGATTCTCGCATCCGTATCCCAGTGAGCACGCGGGCTTGTTCGATTCGCTCGTCGAAGGCGGTGGTGCGCTGCTGACCGAGCAGCCGTCGTTTGTGACCGCACGGCCCGATCTCTTTCCGCGAAGAAATCGCGTCATCGCGGCGTTGTCGCTCGTCACGGTGGTCGTCGAGGCCGCCTCGCGCTCGGGCGCCTTGCTCACCGCTCGGATCGCCGTCGACGACCTCTCGCGCGAGGCCGCCTGCATGCCGGGGCCGGTGACGAGTCCGCTGTCGGCCGGCTGTCATCGCGCGATTCGCGAGGGATGGGCGTGTCTCGTGACGAGCGCCGACGATGTGATCGAACTGCTCGCCGAGGCACGCACGCTGGTTGCCGGCGCGCAGGAGGCCGCGCATCGCGCGCGCGCCGTGCATCGCGCGGCGCAGGCAGCGCGCGCGCCAGCTCGGCGTCGCCCTCCTTCGACCACGGCTCGAAGCGATGCCGTTGCAGCTGCGCCGACATGCTCTCACGACGCGGCCACGGTCCTCTCGTCGGTACGGCGGCTTGGGAGAGCGGGCTTCGATGAACTCGAGCGCGAGCTCGAATGGACGGTTCCGCGAATCGCGACCGCGGCGCTCGAGCTCGAGTTGCGTGGCATGGTCGCGCGCGATGCGGAGGGGGCGTTTCGGCCGAAGTCTGCGTGACTCGACGAAAGTGGACGATTTGCGCTCCAAACCACGGGGGTTCCGTGAATGAGGGCAAGCCCGATATGAGTCTTCTCCGGTGAGGTTCGTACGGGCTATGCCAGCGGTAGGGCGCAGCGGCTTCGAAGGGTGAGTTTCGAGGCTTTCTGCCGAAGAGGAAACTGGCATTGACGCCGATACATCCGAAGGTGGACGAGTCCAGCGGGTTGTGAGCGAGGACATCGTGGTGCGGCCGTGTCATTTGGCCGCCGGAATGGTGGTTGAGGGCGTTTGCGTTGTTCGTTGCGGATCTGGCCGAGATGCCCGGCGGATCCGTTGAATCCCACGGCATCGACCGGACGGCCGGCGCGCGGAGCGTGGGCAGCCGACGGGAACGAGTCCGAGCTGAGGATCAGCGTGCCAAGACTTGCGATCATCTCCGACATCCATGGCAACCGCGTTGCACTTGAGCAGGTGCTGCGCGACTGCGAGATCCGCAATGTCGATGCGATCTTCTGCCTCGGCGACATCGTGGGCTACGGCCCCGAGCCAGCCGAGTGCCTCGCGCTTGTCCGATCGAACTGCCGCTTGAGTATCCGCGGCAACCATGAGGACGCGCTCCTCCATCCCGAAGTCACCAAGACCTGGAATCCCGTCGCGCGCGCGGGCATCGCCTTCGCGCGGCGCACCATGTCGCCGGATTCGCTTGCGTTCGTCGGCTCGCTGCCTTCGTCGTTCGCGATCTCGGAGACGGTGCTTGGAGTCCATGACTCGCCGGTCCCGACCGAGGACGGCATGACCTACCTTCGGACCAAGCAGGATGCCGCCGAGGCGTTCGGTTGGTTCGGAGAGCGCTTCTGCCTCGTCGGGCACACGCATGTGCCGTCGTGCTTCACGACGGGCGTGAAGTCCGCTCGGGACGCCATCGGGGTCACCGATGTCGAGGAGCACGACCTGCATGTCCAGGAGCACGGTGTCGTGGTCGAACTCCCCAAGACTGGGCGTTCGATCATCAATCCAGGTTCCGTTGGCCAGCCGCGCGATCGCGATCCGCGCGCGAGCTACGCGGTGCTTGACCTTGGACGGAATCTGCTCGAGCTGCAGCGCGTCGAGTACGACGTGGCTGAGGTCCTTCGCCGGTCGTTGGCCGTCGGGCTTCCGCCGGTCGTCGGCGAGCGCCTCGCGATGGGCGCCTGACCCTCGCGAGGGGGCTCAAAGCGGCTCTTTCACTCGGGATTTCGGTGTGGGCGCGTCAGCACCAACGGTGCTACATTCTGCCCCCTCACCATGGTCGACACGCCACCACCCGGCACCGAAACGGTCCTCATCCTTGACTTCGGAAGCCAGACCGCGCAGCTGATCGCGCGACGCGTCCGTGAAAGCGGCGTGTTCAGCTTGCTCGTGTCGCCCTCGATCTCGGTCGACGAGATCAAGCGCCTTGCGCCGAAGGGCATCATCTTCTCCGGCGGACCTGCCAGCGTCTTCGAGAAGGGGGCGCCGACCTGCGACCCGGCGATCTTCACGCTCGGTATTCCGGTCTTCGGCATCTGCTACGGCATGCAGCTGATGAGCCACCTCCTCGGCGGCAAGGTCGAGAGCGCGAGCCACCGTGAGTTCGGGCGCGCCAGGATCGATGTGAAGGAAACGACGGACCTGTTCGCTGGCGTCGACGCGCACGCGACGGTCTGGATGAGCCACGGGGACCAGGTCACGAAGGTGCCGGCCGGCTTCGAGGTGCTTGCGAGCACGGGAACCTGCCCGTTCGCCGCGGTGCGCGACAGCGCGCGTCGTTTCTACGGCGTCCAGTTCCACCCCGAGGTGACCCACACCCCGCAGGGCGGCGACATGCTCGCCAACTTCCTGTTCAAGGCCTGCGGCTGCGCCGGCTCATGGAAGATGTCCGACTTCGTCGACGCTGAATGCGCGCGGATCCGCGCCCGCGTCGGCGACTCAAAGGTGATCTGCGGGCTTTCGGGCGGCGTCGACAGCTCCGTCGTCGCTGCGCTGCTTGCCAAGGCGATCGGCAAGCAGCTCGTCTGCATCTTCGTCGACAACGGGTTGCTTCGGAAGAACGAGCGCGACCTCGTCGAGACGACCTTCCGCGACCACTTCGACGTCGACCTCCGTGTCGTCGATGCGAGCCGCGAGTTCCTTGGCGATCTCGCGGGAATCGTCGAGCCGCAGGAGAAGCGCCGCCGCATCGGACACCGCTTCATCGATGTCTTCAAGGAAGCGGCGAAGTCGATTCCCGGCGATGTGCGCTTCCTCGCGCAGGGAACGCTGTATCCCGATGTGATCGAGTCTGGCCACGGTCACGCCGGCACGAGCGCGAACATCAAGCTGCACCACAACGTGGGCGGCCTTCCCGAGCAACTCGGCTTCGAACTCGTCGAGCCGATGCGACTCCTCTTCAAGGACGAGGTCCGTGCGCTCGGTGAGGTGCTCGGCCTGCCGCAACAGATGGTTTGGCGTCACCCGTTCCCGGGTCCCGGCCTCGCCGTGCGCGTGATCGGCGACATCACCCGCGAGAAGCTCGATGTGCTCCGCGAGTGCGACCGCATCCTCCTTGAGGAGATCGTCTCCGCGAACTTGTATCGCTCGACGAGCCAGGTGTTCGCCGTGCTTCTTCCGGTGAAGTCTGTCGGCGTGATGGGCGACGGCCGAACCTACGACTCGACCGTCGCGATTCGCGCCGTCGACACGCAGGACTTCATGACGGCTGATTGGTCGCGCATTCCCTACGACGTGCTTGCGACGATCTCGAACCGCATCATCAACGAGGTCAAGGGCGTCAACCGCGTCGTCTATGACATCTCGTCGAAGCCGCCGGCCACCATCGAGTGGGAGTGACGAGTCTCGAGCGGTGCCCGCTTCGGGCATCCGCTACTGGCCTTGCGGCATCCGTGTCGGCATCGACCCCCGCGAAAGCCCGCAGATTGCGAGCGCTTATCGCATGATCGACTGACGCTCGATCATGACCTGCAGCGTCTGGCAGATGAGATCGATCTCGCGATCGCGGATCGCCGGCGAGAAGGGCAGTGCGATCAGCCGGTCCGCGGCGCGTTCGGCGACGGGGAAGTCGCCCGGCGAGTGATGGTCGGCGAACGCCGGTTCAAGCGGAAGCACCACGGCCGGCGTCAGCGCCGCGATGTCATGGCGGAGCAAGCCTTGGATGATCGAGTCTCGGTCGTCGCGGGAGTAGCGCTCCCCGAGGCGCACGGGGAAGTGCGACCAACGCACGGTGCCGTCGGCGCAGGGCGCCGGAAGCACGAGATCGGGATGCATCGCGAGGCGTCGCAGGTAGCCGTGGAAGACTTCCTCGAGCGCGCTACAGGTCTCGTCGAAGCTCCCGAGTCGAGTGCAGGCGAGCGCAGCGGACATCATGCCGATCCGCGCATCGAGGCCGACGCGTTCCACATGAGGCACGCCGCCAATCCGCTCCCAATCGTTCCGGGCGTCGAGCACGCCGAGGTTGCGCGCGAGTCGCAGCGAGTGGGCAAGGCTGTCGTCGTTCGTGACGCAGACGGCGCCGCCCGAACCGATCGTCGAGTCGCGCTCGCCAAGCGAGACGACCGCGATGCGGCCGAAGCGCCCGACCGGATCGCGCCCGATCCGCCCGCCGAGCCCGCCGACGAGGATCTCAAGCAACGGAATCTCGTTGCGCGCGGCGAGCGCGGCGAGCTCGTCAAGACCCGCGGACTGACCGTGCAGCGCGCAGCCGACGATCGCCCGCGTCTGGCTTCCAAGGCGGGCGCCGGCGTGCAGTCCGCGCAGGTTCATCGACTTCGAGTCGACATCGGCGTAGAGCACGCGCGCGCCGACGCGGGAGAGCGCCGAGCCGAGCACGACCGGGCCGAGCGCCGGAACCACCACCTCGACACCGCGCGTGATGCCAAGCGCCTCGAGGCTGGCTTCGATGGCGGAACCGGTCGATGAGAACGCGATCGCGAGCGGGCGCTCGACGATCGAAGAAACGCTGCGCTCGAGTTCGGCCTCGACCGCGCGCGCATCGTGCCTCATCGAGACCATGAGGTCTTGCATCGCCTTCCACTCGGCGCGATTCGGCGGGGTTGGACCAATGAGCATCGGATCGCTCATCGTGCGCCGCCTCCGACCGCTTCATCGGATCCGACTTCCGTCGCGGAGTCACCGCCTTCGGTGGCCGCAGCGATGACCTCGACCGCGCCCTCGAGGCGCTTCGCATGTCGAAGCCAGAGCCACGATGCCTGCACGCGCACAGCGGGGTCGATCGGCACGGCGCCACCCGCGATGTTTCCGAGGATGCCGAGCTCGTCGGGCGTGAGTTCGTCGGCGGTTCGTGCGCGAACCACCGTGATCAGAGCTTCTCCGAGGCGCGAGGTCTTTCCTGACGCGCTCGCAGCGACCTTCGCCGACTCGGGCGTGCCCGCGGCGGCGAGTACGAGGAGCAGCGGCTCCTGCGCATCCGAACGATTCGCGGCGCGCTCGAGGGCGGGTCGCAGTTCCTCGGGCGCGACGACGGCAAGCCGAGCAAGCGCGCGCATGACGGGCTCAAGCAGCGGACCGAGCGACCGCTGGTCGTTCTCGAAGAGCTGCAGGCACTCGAGGCCAAGCGCGCGGTCGGCTGACGAGCCGAGCCGCCGCGCGCCTTCAAGCGCTGCGCGCAGGGTGATGCGATGCTTCAGGCCGACGAGCTTGCGGTAGGCGGTTGCGTCATCCGAGGCTGCGAGCAGGACGCCCGCATCCGCGATCGTCTCGATCAGCGAGTCGCCGTTGCGGAGACGGTTCCACTCGGCGGCGGGGGCGCGCGCACCGCTTGCGAGGAGGATCGCGGAATGGCGCATCAGCGAGACCTGCGAGCGATCCGCCTCGACCGCCTTGGCGAGCACCGGGTAGCCCACTTCCGCGTCGAGCACGAGAAGCGACCCGAGCGCGCGAGAACGCGCGTCGCCTGCGAGATCGGGCAGTGCGAGAAGCGAGGCGACGAACGGGGCGGCGCCCTTGAGGCCGTCGATCGAGGCAGCGTCTGCGATCTGCGCGATGGCGGCCGAGCGGCTGCGCGGAGGCAGTTCGGCGATCATCGTGCGGACGCGCTCCACGGCTTCATTTGCCTCGGGTGCGCCGAGATCAAGCAAGATCGCGAGCGCGAGGCCTGCGACCTCTGGCGTCTTCGAGTCGAGAAGCTTGATGAGCTCTGCGCGATCCGGCTCGCCACCGAGGCGGCGGAGTTCGCCTGCAAGCAGCACGCGCTGGCTCGCCCCCATGTCATCCCACCCGAGCATCGTCTTGATGCGATCCTGGTCCGCGAGCTCGAGGGCCAGCACGGCGGAGATCGCAAGCTCACGGTCGGCCTCGCGCGGAAGCGCCGCGATGAGCGCAGGATCGATCTTGCGTGCCGAGTCGATCTCGGCGAGCCCGAGCACGCTGTCGACGCGCAGCGACCAATCGTCGCAGCGCAGCAGCTTCTCAAGAAGGCTTCGCGTCGTCGGGTCGCGGAGCTCGCGCAGCGCGACCATCGCCGCGTGCTGGAGCCCGTCGTTGCGGGACTGAATGCCTTCGCGGAGCACGCGAACCGACGACTCGTACGGATCGACGGGGCCATACTGCGCGAGCGCGTTTCCGGTCGCGAACTGGGCGACCGAGAGGCACGCGAGGAGCGCAGCGGTTTGGAGTCGATGCACGGGCCGTTGAGGCATGTCCGCGAGTGTAGCCGTTCGCCCGAGAGTGGAAGAAACACCGCCGGTCGGGAATCAATCCCCAACCGGCGGAGGCGTCATCCGCGAGGCGCTTGCCCGGCCATCGAAGGCCTGTTCAGGGGTTGCGTTCGCGGCCGACGCGGGCGAGGTCGTGTCGGAGTTGATCCACGACCTCGCGGACGCTCTCGCCGCCCGAGGAGATGCGCTCGTCGGCATCGATCATGGCGCGAAGGCGCTTGGCGGCGGTGTGCACGGCGGAGTGGGTGTCGCGACCGAGCGCCCGCGCGATCTCCGGGTAGCTGTGGGTGGTCAGTTCGCGGGCAAGGTGGGCCACCATCCCTCGAGCGACCACAGTTCGCGCATGTCGCCCGCTGCCGAGCAGGTCCTCGCGGCTCACCCGGAGTCGCTCGCACACGCCCTCGACGATCTTCCCAAGCCGGATCGGCTGGGCGCCCGTCGCGAGATTCGCCTCGTCGCCGAGCAGGCGCTCCACGGTGCCTGGACCGATCTGTCCGCGGAGTCCGTCAAGCTCCACGAGCGCGCCAAGGCGGGTGATCGCGCCCTCGACCTCGCGGATCGACCCTGCGCAGCGTCCCGCCACGGCATCCTCGGCGGCGGTGGTGAGGTCGAGACCTCGGTCGCGGGCCAGTCGGCGAACCAGCTCGACGCGGGTCGAGCGATCGGGGCGCTCGATCTTGACGACCATTCCGGACAGGAAACGGCTCACCAGCGACTGGCTGAATCGCCGGATGTGCCGCGGGTGCTCGTCCGAGACCAGGGCGATGCGCGCGCCCGTGAGGTCGATCGCATCGATCGTGTGCAGGAACTCCGCCTGCGTTGCCGTCTTGTTCGCAAAGAAGTGGATGTCGTCGATCGCGAGGAGATCGACGCGGCGGAGACGCTTGCGGAAGTCGTCAAGCGTGCCCGCGCGAACGGAAGCGATGTACTCGTTCGTGAACTGCTCGGCGGTGACGTATCGGATCACCTGCCGCGGCGCGCGCTCGAGCCGGCGACGGCAGATGCCCTGGATCAGGTGCGTCTTTCCCACGCCGCATTCGCCGTGGATGAACAGAATGGAGGGTGCTTCGGCGGAACCGTCGCCGAACTGCTCGCTTGCCGCGAACGCGAGGCGGTTTGACTCGCCGACCACGAAGTCCTCGAGCCGACGGAAGGACTGCGAGCGGGAGGGGCGCGACGCAGGTGCGTCCGCGGTCGATCCGACTCGCCCGCCGCGAGTCGCCGGGCGACTGCCGGCGTCCACGGCAGGGGACTCGCCACGGCGCCGGCGCTCTGCACCACGCGATGCGGCGTCGGCGGCGGCATGGGCGACTTCGCAGGCCTCGGCGATCGACACCACCACGCGCGCCTCCGTGCCGATGGCGTCGGAGGCGACCGACTCGAGCGCCTCGCGGAAGTGGCGGTTGATCCAGTCCGACACATAGGTGTTCGCGGCGCGGACCTCGATGGCGCCGTCACGGACGCTCAGGGCGGAGCCGTTGTCGAACCAGAGTCCGTAGCGGTGAGGGCCGATCGCCGCGCAGAGCGCCGAGCGCACCCCTTCCGCGAGGCCTTCCTCAAGGTCTCGCCGCTGGGTGCCGCGGCCCTGCGAGGCCAAACGGCGCTCGCTCGCAGCCTTCTCTGGCTGCTCGAGGATTTCGATCGGTGCTCGGTCGTTCGGCATCGGGGGAAGTGAGACGCTGGGTGCGTGGGCGGTCGAATGAAACTGCGAGTGGCGGGACGAGTCGCCAGGAGGCAGGTTCGGAGATTGCGATGCCACAAGAACAGCTGTGGGCGGGTCGCGAGACCTGCCACGCACGGGTGTGTGAAGGTTGAGAAATCCACCACCGACGACAGATCGCATGGCGCGCAAGGCGCGCTTTGCGAGCACACGGCCAGATGGGAGGCGAGGCAGCAGGCCGGAAGCGAAACGCTTCGCGGCCACGCCCGCGGAACCACTGGGACGGGAGATCGCAACGATCCATCTCGGCTCCGCCACGACATGGCTGCGGAGGCCCGCGTCCCTGCGAGCGATGCGAACTTTACTGCGACTTCAGAAGTGTTCAAGCCGCATGAAGAACGAATTCGCGACTTCGCTGCGGAACTGCCGTGAAACTAGCGGTTTGCGATTTCTCGAACGGTCTCGGCGCACCACGCGCGATTCTTGTGGATAAACGGCGGAAGACCACGGAGCGGATGGCGGGCTTGCGAAAAGATTTTGGATCGGCTCGCGGGCGAAGGCGCTTGACAAACGATGCGCGTTGCGTTCGTGCGAGCGTCGCGCCACGCCGAGATGCGCAGGTCGCTCGAGTCGCGCGCGTGTCAGGAGCGCAACGGCTTCACGAGCGCGATGCGTGAGATCGTCTTGCGGAAGCCGTGCGTTTCATAGAGCATTTTCGCAGGCGTGTTGCGCGAGTCGACGGCGAGCGTCACGGTCGCGATGCGCGCAGCACTGCACGCATGCAGCCCCGCCGCGAGCAGGACGCGCGCGATTCCACGGCCGCGCGCCGATGGCGCCACGCCGAAGTAGGCGAGCTCTGCACTGGTGCCGTCCGGCGAGGTGTTGAGCAGGCACACGCCGCGTGCGGCTCCGTTCTCGCGCGCGATGAACCAGTGGCGGCGGCGCGCGCCGGAGCCGAAGTGGCCGTCGAGGACATCCGAGGTCGCACGCATGCCTGCGAGGCCGGGGCAGTCCATCGTGTCGACATAGGTCGATTCGAGGAGCGCGATCAGTTCGGCGCGCCGGCTCGGCCCCAGTGCCGCGGGGTCGCTGCCGTCGAGCGACTCGCGTGGCGCCGCCGGCTCGATCGTCCATCCGGCGGGGACTTCGGGCAGGGAAAGCGTTCCCGAGCGGGGCAGGGCCCGCTCGAGATAGTCGAGCGTCGCCATACGGCGCAGTCCACCCGCCTCGAACGAGGCGACATCGAGGGGAAGTGCCGGGTCGACCAGCGCCTGCGCGAGGTCCGCCTCGCTGCGGCAGCCTTCCGCTGCGACCGCCACGGCGCGCCCGAGGTTCTCCACATCTTCCGAGGTCCGCGCGTGCGAGGCGACCAGCATGGCGGTTCGGCCCACGCTGGGAACGGCGAGCACGGCCAGGCGGTAGCGTCCCGATGGGTCCGCCACGCACCAGATGAGGTCGAGCCTGATCGCCGCGCTCTTCGCCTGTTGCACGAACCGCGCAGCCGCCGCCGGGCCTGCCCCGAGGAGCGCCGACATAGCGTCGCTGGTCCGCTCGGGATGGACTTGGACGACTTCGTACCTCGGCGGCGACGCGGTCATTCTGGGAATCTCGGGACGGGCGCCGGTAGGGCGCGTAGAACTTGTTTGGAGCCTATCCCAACCGCGACGGGTCGGGTGCGCCAACCCCGCGGAATCGATCCTGCTTTGGCGTCGTGGCGCTGCGGTTTGACCCCGCCCCACGCGGAGGCGTTCGGCGTCTTCGCGTGGGAAGTCGCTACAATCCCCGCTCGGCCAAGCGCAAGGCTCGGCCAACTTCGGAGTCCTTCATGCGCAGCGTCCGCATCCTTCGTTCGGTTCTGTCCCTCTCCGCAGTCGCGGTCATGCCGCTTTCGGTCCTGACCGTCGCAACGCCGCTTCCGAGCAGCGCTGCCGTCGCGGCTCCGGTCCTCGACTCGAAGGAGCTGGACTTCACCCCGAGCGAGCTGCGTCTCTGGAAGGATCCTGAGACGGGCAACCACTTCTGGTACTTCACCTACGGCGTGGTGAACAACACGGGCAAGGATCAGCGATTTGCGCCGCGGATCGAGCTTCTCGTCGACGATGGCCGCATCGTCCGCCAGGGCGAAGGCGTACCGACCCGCGTCAACCGTGAACTCAAGGAGTTCCTCGGCGACGCGCTGCTCGAGGATCAGTTCGAGATCCTGGGCATGGTTCTGCAGGGCAAGTCGCATGCGAAGAGCGGGCTGGTGGTCTTCCGCGCCGACGACCTCGACCCGACCGAACTGACGGTCATGGTGCAGGGGCTCTCCAAGGAGACCGAGAAGCGCCAGAACCCCAAGACGGGCGAGACGGTGACCCTGCGCAAGACCGCGCGCATTGATTATCTGGTCGCTGGCGATCCCCGCCCCTCGGGAACCCAGACCCACCCCATGGTGACCCGCGAGTGGATTTTCCGCTAACGGTTCTGTATCCTCTCCCGACTCAGGACTGTTCGCGAGGCGGTGTCGCCGCCCCGATGTCCAGTCGGTTGTGAAATCGAGTTTCGGCTAGGAGATTCCGTCGTGGCACACAAGAAGGGTCAAGGCTCAACCAAGAACGGACGCGATTCCAACCCGCAGTTCCGTGGCATCAAGCTCTACGGCGGCGAGACGGCGAAGGCCGGTTCGATCATCGTCCGTCAGTGCGGCACCGTCTGGAAGCCGGGCTATCTCGTTCACATGGGCGCGGACTTCACGCTCATGGCCGAAGCCGAGGGCAAGGTCGTGTTCAAGGGTGGCCGCGTGCACATCGTGCCGAGCGACCCGAACATGCCGCGCTACTCGTATGTTTCGTGAGCGGATCGGGCGCCTTGGCGCCATGACCTGGCTCTGATCGATCATTCCAACGCCGCGTGCGCCTGCGCGCGGCGTTTGCTTTCGGCGCTGCATGCGCCGACACTGTCTCCCGGCACTTCCAGCGATGCTCGTCGACGAAGCCATCATCCATGTGCGCAGCGGCAAGGGCGGCGATGGCGCCGTCCACCTCCGCCGCGAGAAGTCCATCATGAAGGGTGGACCCGACGGTGGCGATGGAGGCCGTGGCGGGCATGTGATCCTCGTGGGTGACTCGCACCTCGACACGCTCGTCGAGTTTCAGCATCGGCCGCATCTCTTCGCGAAGAACGGCGAAAACGGCTCGAAGAAGAGTTGCCACGGCGCGGACGCCCCCGACCTTCTGGTGCGGGTTCCGCTCGGATCGGTCGTCCACGACGCGGAGACGGACGAGTTCGTCGCCGACATCATCGAGGAAGGCCAGCAGGTCATCGTCGCCTACGGCGGCCGCGGAGGCTGGGGCAACGAGCGCTTCAAGAGCGCGACGCACCAGACGCCGCTCGAGTCGACGCCCGGCGGACCGCAGGTCGAGCGCACGCTGCGGATCGAACTCAAGCTGATCGCGGACATCGGGTTCGTCGGCCTGCCGAATGCCGGCAAGTCGACGCTGCTCGGAAAGTCGACGCGCGCGAACGCGAAGGTGGGCGACTATCCGTTCACCACGCGCAAGCCGCAGCTCGGGATCGCGGAACTCCCCGGCGACCGGCGCATCGTGCTTGCGGACATCCCCGGCCTCATCGAGGGCGCGAGCGAGGGTGCCGGTCTCGGCCACGACTTCCTGCGCCACATCGAGCGGACGAAGGCAATCGTGCATCTCGTGGACCTCGCGCCGCTCGACGGCTCGCGGCCCGTCGAGAACTACCGCACGATCCGCGAGGAACTGCACGCCTTCTCGCCGACGCTGGCGGAGAAGCCGGAGATCGTCGTGTTCTCCAAGGTCGACCTCGTTCCCGCGGAGGAGCGCGCCAAGCGGGTGCGGCGCCTTGCCACCGAGATCGGTCTCGGCAAGGACGAGCACCCGGTGGTGATCTCGGCCGCGACCGGCGAGGGCATCCGCGAACTGCTCGAGCGCTGCTACGCGCTCGTGAAGGGCGAGGCGCTTCCGACCGAGTGGCGCCGCTGAACGCGCCGCGCGGCCTCAACGGCACAGCACGCGGAAGGCAGCGAAGAAGTCGCGGAACTCGGCGCGGTACTTGTCCGCGATCGTGAGTTCGGCGATCTCCGCGACGAGCGAGTCGTCGTCCTTGATGATCTCGGCGCGCCCGCCGCCAGCCTCGGCGATCTCGGGGAACCAGGTGTGGCTCGGCTTCTTGCGCATGGCCGGAGGCGGGGCCTTCGGTGGCTCGACCTGCTTCTGACCGTTGCGGCCGACGGGACTGTCAGGATCGGAGCCCTCGCCGTCCTTCTTCCCGCGAGGCTTCTTGTCGCCCTTCCTCTCGTCCTTCTCCGCGTCCGTGGGCGGTTTCGCGCGTTCGGATCCCTCTTCCTTCAGGTTTGCTTCCTGGTCGCGCGCGACGATGCCGTAGGTGCGCACGCCGCGGGCGAACGCCTTTTTGGCGAGTTCGACGCAGAGCGTTCCCTCGCCCGGATGTGGCGGCGCGTCACCGACGAGGACAAGCGCGCGGATCGGTTGCGGTGACGGAGGGCGCGCGTCGGGAAGCCAACTGAAGCGGCCGAGCGCCGTCTTCATGGCGGCGTGAACGCTTTCAGGCTCGTCGCCGCCGCCCTCGGCCGAGAGCGACCAGAGGCGGCTCCGTGCCTCGTCGATGCTGCGGGTGAAGTCCCACGCCTTCGTCTCCCATGCGTCGGTCCGGTCGCGGTAGCCGATGATCGCGATGCGCACGCCGCCCGTGACGCTGCCGAGGAACTCGACGAGATCGTCGGCGCTCGACTGGGCGTCTGAGAGTTCGCGCCACATGCTCGCGGTGCAGTCGATGAGGAGCGCGAGATCCATCGGGCGATCGGCGACGCTCGCGAGGTATCCCTCGAATGCGATGAAGCCAGCGGCGTCGAGCTCCGCGACCTTGTTCGGCGGCACGAGGCGCTCGCCCGCAGGCGCGCTCGGCACGATCGCGGCGGGTTCGAAGCCGGGCTTGTTCTTTCCCTTGCGGTACCACTCGCGCCAGCGGTAGTCGCGGCCAGAGTCAGGGCCTGCGGTGATGGCGGCAAGGCGCGGCGACAGCGAGCCTGCCTCGGTTCGGCTCATGCGGAGGACGACGCGGCCGAGGAGTTCGTCCATGCGCTCGCGGATCTCTTTATCTTCGGGAGACTTGTCTTCGGGAGAGTTGTTTTCGTGAGAGTCGGCGAGGGCGTCGTCGCTCCCTCGGTCGAGTGCGGCCAGGACCTCGAGCGCGACCATCGACTCAATCGGCCGCTGCGAACGCTCGATGTTGGCGATCTGCGCGTCGATGGTGGCGAGGGGGATCTCGTAGCGTCCACGAAGGATCGTGCGAACGACGCGCGCGTCGCGCTCGCCTTCGAGGATGTCGGCGGGAATCACGATGCCTCGGCGAGCGAGCACCGCGAACGCATAGGCTCGTACGCGCCACGAGGGGTCGCGCGTCAGTGAGATGAGCCGACCCGCGCTGGCGGGGCAGTCGTAGCGCTCAAGGCGCATCGCGGCGAGTGCGCGCGAGGTCCACGCGCGGGAGGACGCGAGGCGGTTGAGCGCTTCGGACTCGATCGGAGAAGCGTCGGCGAGCAGCACGAGCGGTTGCGGCGGCGGCGTCGGCTCGGCGGGGGGCTGCTCCCGCGAGTCGCCATCCTGCGCACGCGCCTCGAGCGACGCAGCCGAGGGCGCTGCGAGGAGAAGCAGGAGGCTGAGGAGGGTCGTGCCGCGCATGGGCTTCAAGTGTACGCTTCGCTTCTTGGAATCGGCCCTGTTCGAGCGATGGATGCTCGGGCGAGGCTGCTCCGTCTCCGCAAGTTGGATTGGCCACATGATCGAGCGCGAACTCTTCGAGACCGTGTTTGCCCGCGCAAAGCCCTACGCCGCCTACCTCGCGTCCGATCCCGCGCGCGCGGGCGGCTGGCAGGCGGTCTACGACCGTGTGACGCTCTCCGGGCTGCAGCGCAGCTTGCTTGCGAGCTTCACGCGGCACATGCCGGTGCTGGTCGTCAGCGGCACCTGGTGCGGCGACTGCGTGCAGCAGGGTCCGCTGATCGCGCGGATCGCGGAGGCGTGCCCGATGATCGACCTGCGATGGGTCGACCGCGACGAGGAGTCGGAGTTCTCGACGCGCGTGCGGATCTGCGGCGGCGGTCGCGTGCCGACGGCAGTGTTCGCGGCGGAGGACGGCGAGGTGTGCTCGATCCTCGGCGACCGCGTGCTGGCGCGCTATCGCGGGCTTGCGCGGCGGCAGCTGGGCGCTGCGTGCGAGTTGCCGTGGGCGGAGATTCCGGCCGACGAGACCGCGGCGGTGATGCAGGAGTGGCTGAACGAGTTCGAACGCGTGCAGTGGATGCTGCGGCTGTCGCCGCGGCTTCGTCAGAAGCACGGGGATTGATGGGCGGCTGCTTGCGGGAGCCGCCTTTGGCGCTGTCTGCGCGGACCCGACAGGTGCACGGCACGTGCCGTGCAGTGCCAGGCACTGACTGGCACGTGCCAGGCACCGTTTTTCGGCGCATGAGTCGACTGGGCCGTTCTGGCCGAGGGTGCTCGGAAACTCTCGAAAGCCGCATCCAGCCTTTGCGCCTGGGGTGTTGCACGGCACGTGCCATGCAGTGCCTGGCACTGACTGGCACGTGCCGTGCACCGTTTCAGCCCGCCGTTTTAGCCTCGGGCCGAGTCGGCGAGGCGTCGTAGAAGGTCGAACGCCGCGAGCGGCGTCAGCGCGTTGATGTCGACCTTGCGTAGTTCCCCGACCACGGGATGCTCGACATGCTCGGCGAAGAGCGAGAGCTGCGGTGCAGCCTGCTGCGACGCCCTCCGCGGCGCCGCCGCGACCTTCTGCACGCGGCCTGAGAGCGCGTCCGCGACCTCGACCGTGCCGAGCAGCTCGAGCACTTCCTTGGCCCGCGTCACCGTCTCGCGCGGCAGGCCCGCGAGGCGCGCGACATGGATGCCGTAGCTCCGGTCGGTGCGGCCGGGGACGATCTTGTGGAGGAAGACCACCTCGTCGTTCCACTCGCGCACCGAGACATGCAGGTTCGTGACGCGCGGGAGTGTGTCGGCGAGTTGCGTGAGCTCGTGGTAGTGCGTCGCGAACAGCGAGCACGCGCCGCGCGAGGCGAGCGTCTCGGTGATCGCCCACGCGAGGCTCAGGCCGTCGAGCGTGCTGGTGCCGCGGCCGATTTCGTCGAGGACCACGAGGCTCCTCGCCGTCGCGTGGTGCAGGATGTTCGCGGTCTCGGTCATCTCGACCATGAAGGTCGACTGACCAGAGTGGATCTCGTCGGCGCTGCCGATGCGGGTCAGGATCGCGTCGAGGACGCCGAGCTCGGCCTTCGTCGCGGGCACGAAGCTTCCGACATGCGCAAGGAGCGCGATGAGCGCGACCTGGCGGATGTAGGTGCTCTTGCCCGCCATGTTCGGGCCCGTGATGAGCGCGAGCGTCGGCGACGATTCGCCACGGCCGCCGAGTTCGGTGTCGTTCGGCACGAAGCTCGACGCCAGCGTGCGGTCGAGCACGGGGTGGCGGCCGCCTTCGATGCGGATTCCCGCGGTTTCCGTGATCGTCGGGCGCGTCCAACGCTGCCGCCGCGCGATTCCCGCGAGGCATGAGAGCGCGTCGAGCTCGCCCGCACGCTCGCCGAACGCCACGATGGCGGCGAGGTGCGACGCGACCTCTGCGAGGAGCCGCGTCCACAGTTCCTTCTCGCGATCGATGGCGCGCGCATCGGCTCGCAGCACCTTTTCCTCGAACTCCTTGAGTTCGGGCGTGATGTAGCGCTCGGCGTTGCGCAGCGTCTGCTTGCGGGTGAAGGCGGCGGGGGCCTTGGCGCTGTTCGCGGCGGAAAGCTCGATGTAGTAGCCGAACACCGAGTTGTAGCCGACCTTGAGCGAGGCGATTCCCGTCGAGGCGACGAGCTCGTCCTGGTACTTCGCGAGCCATGCGCTCGAGTCGCGCTGGAGGAGGCGCGTCTCGTCGAGCTCGAGGTCGTAGCCGTCGGCGAAGACGCCGCCCTCGCGAAGATGCGTGGGCGCGTCGCGCTTGATGGCGCGCGCGAGGTGTTCGGCGAGCGGCGCGAGCACCGGCGCGACGCGCGCGAGTTCGGCGCAGTCGGCGGCGAACGCGGCGCTTGGGGCAAGCGTCTCGGCGAGCGGTCGAATCGCAGCGAGCGACCGCGCGAGGGCGAGGAAATCGCGTGGCGTCGCGCGGCCAAGCGCTGCGCGGCCCGCGATGCGCGCGACATCCTGCAGTTCGCCGAGCTGCGCGAGCACTGCGTCTGCGAAGCGCTCGTCGGCCGTGAGCGCCGCCACGCGGTCGAGGCGCGCGTCGATCGCGGACTTCTTCGCAAGCGGATAGCAGAGCCAATCGCGCACGAGGCGGCGGCCCATCGGGGTCGCTGCGCCGTCGAAGATCGAGAGGAGGCTTCCTTCGGTTGCGCCCGTTCGCAGGGTGCGCTCGATCTCGAGCGCGCGCAGCGTCGTCGCGTCGACGCCGAGATGCTCGCCACGCACGACGCGCCGGGGCGGGAGGAGGTGGGGGATCCGGCCCGTCGCCTGGTCGGTCGCCTGTGTCTCAAGCGCGTAGCGCAGGATCGCGCCGGCCGCCGCGATCGCGGGCTCGCCCTTCGCGAAGCCGAAACCCTCGAGCGAGCGCACGCCGAACTGTGCGGTGAGCGCGTCGTAGGCGTCCTCCGCGCGGAAGTACCAGCCTTGCCGCGCCGTCAGCGCGAGCCCGCGTGCGGAAAGCCGCGTGAACTCAGGGTTCACCGATCCATCGCGCTCCTCGGGGTGCACGATCTCGCTCGGCGCGAGGCGTGCGATCTCGTCGCCGAGCAGTGCGATCGGACAGGCGTGCACGGTGAAGGCGCCGGTCGACACCTCGATCGCTGCGAGGTGCGCCTCCGCGCCGTCGATCGAGATCGCCACCACGCGGTTCGCGCTTCCCGCCTCGAGCAGCGTCTCGTCGACCAGCGTGCCTGGCGTCAGGACGCGCGTGACAGCGCGCTCGATGACGCCCTTCGCATCCTTCGGATCCTGCATCTGCTCGCACACGGCGACGCGGTGACCCATCGCGACGAGTCGGCGGATGTAGCCCTCGGCCGAGTGGAACGGGACGCCTGCCATCGGCAGTCCCTTGCTGCGCTCTGTCAGCGTGATCGAGAGCAGCTTGTGCACCAGCACCGCGTCCCGGCCGAACATCTCGTAGAAGTCGCCGAGCCGGAAGAACAGAATGCAGTCGGGGTGCGCCTGCTTGAACCTCGCGTATTGCCGCATCGCGGGCGTCGCGAAGTGGGGGTTCTTCGCAGGATCGGCCCAACTCGTGTCGCGGGGGTTCGCGGTGTCGAAGATGGCGGGGATCTCGGCCACGGAGCCGCAGTAGAAGGGAGAGAAGGGGCGGCGAGAAGGGCTTTCGACGCAAAAAACGGTCTCTCCGACTCACTTTGCAGCGGGCGGGGATCGTGCTATGATTTCGACCCTCCCATGGGGTGGTAGCTCAATTGGGAGAGCGCCTCGGTCGCATCGAGGAGGTTGTGAGTTCGATCCTCATCCACTCCACTTGAAAACGACAGGGCCCGCATGCGCGGGCCCTGTCGTTTTCAAGTGGATCTTTGAGCGCTGGCACCTGGCCTGCGAACCGAGGCTTCGCCCAGCTTCGCAGGCCTCTGCTTGCTCTGGCGCGGCGGAGGCGCGGGATCGGGAGATGCGGGATTGAGCGGCCTCAGCCCGCTATCCTCTCCGCCTCAATGCCAATTCCCGCCCTCCTTGCTCACGATCCCGCCGCCTCGAGCTCGATCTCGCCAGGCTGGCTCATCATCGTCTACTGCGTGCTCGTCGGCCTCGCGTCGCTCGCCGGCGGCGCCCTGGCCGCGAGCCTCAAGCTGACGCACCGCAAGCTCCAGTTCGCGCTGAGTTTCGTCGGCGGCACGATGCTCGGCGTCGGTCTCTTCCATCTCCTGACCCACGCCATCATCATCGCGCTCGAGACCTCGCCAGCCGGTTCCGCCGGCGGCCTCTCCCACGGGCTGCTCCATGGGGCGCTCGATGGCGTGATGCTGGCGCTCGTGCTCGGGTTCGTGGCGATGTTCCTGCTCGAGCGGTTCTTCCACTTCCACCAGCATGAGACGCCCGAACAGGCCGGTCACCATGACTGCTGCGAGGACGGCTGCGACAGCCACGGTCACGCGAAGGGCGGGCATACGCACGCGCCGCGCGGCAAGGGCAAGCAAACCCAGCTTGGATGGATCGGCGCCGCGATCGGCCTCACGCTCCACAGCATCCTCGAAGGCGTCGCGCTCGGCGCAGCGGTGATCGCCGCCACCGCGCATGATCACGGCGGCATGATCGCGGGTCTCTCGACCTTCCTCGTGATCCTGCTTCACAAGCCTTTCGACGGATTGACCGTCACGACGCTCGTGCGCGCAGCGGGTCGTCCAGCCGGATTCGCCCACTTCGTCAACCTGCTCTTCTCGCTGGTTGTGCCGATCGGCGCCGCGGTCGTCTGGTTCGGCGTCGCCGAGGGTGGCGCGGAGATCCTGCCGTACGCCCTTGCGTTCAGCGCCGGAACATTCATCTGCATCGCTTCGAGCGATCTCCTGCCTGAACTGCAGTTCCACCGCCACGACCGCGTCGGCCTCTCGGCGGCGCTTCTCATCGGTCTTGCGCTCGCCGGCACGATCGCGCGGCTCGAGTCGAGCGTGGCACAGGCCCACGACCATTCGCATGGGGCGCACGACCACTCACACGACCATTCACATGATCACGGCCACGATCACTCCGATCCGAACCACAAGCACTGAGGGAGCGCGCCATGAAGATCAAGGCTGAAGTCGTCATCGCCGAACTCAACCGCCTGCGGTCGGATGTCGACAAGGACATGACCGACCCCGAGTACTTCGCGCTGCACCATGCGCTGTGCTTCATCTCGTACAAGATGGGGGACTTCCAGAAGTATCTCGATGAGGTCGTGAAGCCCGGCGAACATCCGTGACTTGAGCGGCCGCCGCTTGCGGCGGCGGCCTCTGGTGCTGCTCGCGCGACAGCGAGCGGCTGACGCGTGTATCTGCGGACTCCGGTGCTGCTCGCGCCAGAGGGAGCGGCCGCAGCCGCGACCGCCTGAAAATACGGGTAGACTTGCGCGCTCCCGTGGCAATCCGCCGCGGTCATCATCGAGCCACCCATGTCCGACGCGCAGCAACCGGCCTCTCAGCAGGCGAGCACGAAGCAGGGCGACAAGAACCCCTACAAGGACTCGCTCAACCTCCCCAAGACCAGTTTCGCCATGAAGGCGAACCTGATTCAGGCGGAGCCGCAGTCGCTCAAGCGCTGGGAGGACGCGCGCGTCTTCAACCGGATCCAGGTCGTCCGCGAGTCGGCCGAGCCGTTTGTCTTCCACGACGGCCCGCCGTACGCCAACGGCCCGATCCACATGGGTCACATGCTCAACAAGGTCCTCAAGGACTTCGTCGTCCGCGGGGCGCTGATGGAGGGCCGCCGCGTGCGCTTCGTGCCGGGCTGGGACACCCACGGCCTGCCGATCGAGCACAAGGTGATGACCGAGCTGCACGAGAAGGGAAAGACCGCGAAGCTCGAGACGCTGACGCCCGAGCAGCGCCACATGGCGATCCGGCGCGAGTGCGCGACCGCCGCGACCAAGTTCATCGGCCTGCAGGCCGAGCAGATGAAGCGCCTGCTCACGCTCGCCGACTATGCCGATCCGTACTACACGCTCATGCCCGCCTACGAGGGCAAGGTGCTCGAGGTCTTCGCCGACCTCATCGACCAAGGCGTCGTCGTGCGCGCGCTCAAGCCCGTGCACTGGTCGATCGCGAACAAGACCGC
>JBEAUK010000074.1:0-11279 GCA_041161465.1 Planctomycetota bacterium
GGCGTGGAGCGTCGACCCCGAGCTCTACAAGGCCCGCAAGACCATGGAGGTGCTTGGGCAGGCGCTCGCGAGCGTCCGCGTCAAGTACATGCTGCTGCCGGACGCCGACCGCGTGAAGCTCGACATCGAGATGCAGGAGGCGAGCTCCGGCCTGAACCTCGGCGAGTACATGGAGAAGAAGAACGATGGTGGCGGCGGGGGCGGCTGAACGCCGCGCGGCGCCTTCGAAATCGGAACGAACGACGCGGGCGACCATCGGCCGCCCGCCTGAGACAGACGGAAGACAGTCATGAACAAGCGCACTTCGGCATTCGCACTTGGATTCGCAATCCTGCTGGTCCTCGTCCTCTACAGCACGACCTACACCGTGAACTTCCACGAGTTCGCGATCCGCACGCGCTTCGGCGTGCCGGCGGGCGTCGAGCGGAGCGCGGGTCTGCACTTCAAGTACCCGTTCTTCATCGACACGGTCACCAAGATCGACCGCCGCATGCAGATCGTGGAGAGCCCGCTGCAGACCGTGCAGACGAGCGATGGCCTTCAGGTCGTCGTGCGGGCGTACCTCTTCTGGAAGGTCAACGACACCGACCAGCAGGCGCAGGCGTTCCTCCAGAGCTACGGCGGCTCGCTGCCGAAGGCCGGAGCCGACCTCGAGCAGACGCTCGCCGGTGCGGTGAAGGCCGTCTCCGGCTTCAAGTTCGACGAGCTCGTCGGCCCGAACGCGCGGCTCGGTGACGCAGAGAAGGCGATCCTCGCCGGCGTCGAGGGCGCGAAGAAGGTCGGCGTCGAGCCGGTCTCGGTCGGTCTCTCGCAGGTCGTGCTGCCGCAGAAGACGACGGTGAGCGTGCTTTCGCGCATGGCCGAGGTGCAGAACACCCTGCGCGAGCTCGAGGCCGCGAAGGCCGCCTCGCAGGCCGAGGCGATCAAGAGCCAGGCGAAGAGCCAGGCCGACACGATCGTCGCGTTCGCCACGCAGTGGGCCTCGCGCATCGAAGGCAAGGGCAGCGAGGAGGCGACCGCCTACTACGAGAAGATGAAGGAGCACTCGGATCTCGCGACCTTCCTCGCGTGGCTCGATGCGCTCAAGGCCGGTCTCCGTGGCTCGACGACCTACATCGGCGACACCACGCGTGCGCCGTTCCACCTGCTTGATCTCGACGCGCCGGTCAACGCCGAGGGCATCCCGCAGCCCGGTGGAGAGAAGAAGTCCGCTCCCGCCACGGAGAAGTCTCGATGACGACTGACCCGAACGATCCACTCGGCGAGACGCCCGAGGGCGTTCCGCCGACGCCGCGCCGCGCCGCAAGCGCGCGCTTCGATGTCGGCGCGGGACAGGGCGAGGAAACGCTGCGCGAGGCGCTCGATCCGGCGACGAACTCGCTTGGCGAGGCGCTCAAGCTCTCGTATCGAATCCTTCAGCTCGGCATCGTCGTGCTCGTCGTGGCGTTCCTCCTTTCCGGCTTCAAGTCGGTGAACGAGGGCGACACCGGCGTCCGCACCCTGTTCGGCGCGATCGCCGGCAAGGACGGCGAGCAGCAGCTTGAGCCTGGATTCCAGCCGTTCTGGCCGTATCCGATCGGCGACCTCATCGTGTTCTCGCAGAGCACGAAGGGCGTGCCGATGACGCAGGAGTTCTGGCCGGCATCGCGCCAGCAGGGCGACATGCGGCAGAAGACGCTGCAGGAACTCATCGACAGCGCGACGCCCGACGCCGGTCTCAAGCCGGGCGGAGTGGGCATCGGCGATGGATCGCTGCTCACCAAGGACGGCGACATCGCGCACGCGCAGCTCGAGTTCTCCTACGAGATCGTCGATGCGGTGCGCTACCTCGAGGCGATCAGCCCGACCGACACGGTCGAGTTCGTGAAGGCGGCCGTGCGCCAGGCGGCGGTCGAGGCCGCGAGCGGCCTCACGCTCGCCGAGTTCACCGATTCGCGCGACCTGCTCGGTCCCGCGGTCGCGGAGCGCGCGCAGCGGACGCTCGATCGGCTGAATGTCGGCATCCGACTGACCAGCGTCACCACGAGCGAGCGCATGGCGCCGTTTGCGGTCGAGAACCGCTACCGAGATGTGCAGACCGGCCGCGAAAACGCGAAGTCGACCGTCGAGCGCGCGCGTCAGGACGCAGCGCGCGAGCTGACGGCCGTCGCCGGCGGCGAGGTCTACGCCGAGCTCCTGAAGAAGATCCGCGAGTACGAGGAGCTCCTCGGTTCGGGACGCACCGCCGAGGCGGAGGCGAAGCTCGTCGAGCTCGGCAAGCGCATGGAGGCGCCGGATGTCGGTGGCGATGTGGCGCAGATCATCGCGCGCGCCAAGGCGTCGGAGGCCGCGTTGCGCGCCGGACTCGAGCGCGACCTGCGTCGCCTCGAGAGCCTTGCGCCGAGCTTCCGCGAGTCCGGCGCGCAGATCGTGCGTCAGCTGTGGATCGACGCGGTTCGCCAGGTGATGGAGGATCCGCTCGCCGAGATCTACGCCGGTCCAGACGACCTCGGCGGCATAGCCCTTCGCCTGACGAGCTCGAACGAGATCATGCAGGCGCGGCGCAACGCAGAGATCGCTCGACAGAAGGCGGAGCAGGCGGCGCGCGACGCCGGGACCTTCTTCGCTCCGAACTCCGAGCAGATTTCGATCGACAAGGCGGGTCGCGTCCTGAAGCGGGACGCGAGCGGCGCAATCGGCAAGAACTGAACCACTCTCAGCGGGCTGCCGTAGGGCGGCATGAAGGACGGCATGCGCCGCAACGCATGCGAGGATCAAGCATGGCGAACGCACAGCAAGGTTCCAGCGACTGCATCGTCGACGCCGTCGGCCTGACGAAGACCTTCACCGACTTCTGGCTCCGCTCGACCGCGAAGGCCGTCGATGGGATCGATTTCCACATCGATCGCCACGAGATCTTCGGCCTGCTCGGGCCGAACGGTTCGGGCAAGTCGACGACGATCAAGATGATCCTCGGTCTCCTGCACAAGACGCGCGGGAAACTTGTGGTCTTCGGGCGCGATCCGAGCGATGTCGCGGTCAAGCGCAAGATCGGATACCTGCCGGAAGAGACCTATCTCTACCGCTTCCTCAACCCGACCGAGACGCTCGACTACTACGGCAAGTTGTTCGGCCTCGATCGCCGCACGCGCAACCGCCGCACGGCGGAGCTGCTCGAGATGGTCGGTCTCGAGGGCGTGGCGCACCGTCCGGCTGGCGAGTTCTCGAAGGGCATGGCGCGTCGCCTCGGCCTCGCGCAGGCGCTGGTGAACGATCCAGAGCTGTTGATCCTCGACGAGCCCACCTCGGGCCTCGACCCCCTCGGCACACGCCAGGTGAAGGACCTCATCCTCGAGCTCGGCCGTCGCGGCAAGACCATCCTCTTGACCTCGCACCTCCTCGCGGATGTCGAGGATGTCTGCGACCGGATGGTGATCCTCTACGGCGGCAGGATCCGCGCCGCGGGAACGAGCGACGAACTCCTCGCGGACACGCAGCACACCCTGCTGCGCACCCCGCGCCTGAGCGAAGGCGCGATCGCGGCCGTCGACCGCGCACTGCAGTCGGCGCAGGGCGTCGGCATCGAGTCGGTCGAGTCGCCGCGGCAGACGCTGGAGTCGCTGTTCCTCGACATCGTCGAGCGCGCACGCGCCGAGCAGCTTGCGACGAGCGGCGCGCAGTCGGGCGGTCGCATCGCGTCGTTCCTTCAGGCCGAGACTCCGGGCGACGGAGCTTCCGTCGTCGACGATCTCGTGCGCGCGGGCGACCAGCCGGCGCCGGCTCCGAAGGCTGTCCTGCGTGAGCCCAGCCGCGGCCCCGCCGTGCCGCAGGGAGCCGACACGACGATGCTCGATGCGCTCGTCGATCCATCGAAGGCGCAGGGTGCCGCGCCGGCCGCTGCGCCCAAGGCAGCGCCTCCGCAGGTACGCAAGGATGCCGGCGGCAATCAGCCCGACCAGAGCATCATCGACTCGCTGCTTGGCGGCGAAGGACAGGACGACGGGGGGAAAAAGAAGTGAGCCTCGTCGACGCGTATCGGCAGGTGCTCACGTCACTCGGTGAGAGCCGCTGGTTCCGCATCGCGGTGGCGGTGGCGCTGTCGGCCGTGATCGGCGTCGCGACGGTCGTGACCTATCGCGCGAGTGCGCGGATCGAGCGCCTCATGCAGGCCGTTCCGCCCGTGCTTCGCGCGCTCGATCTCAAGGCAAGCGATCCGATCGCGAAGCAGCTTGCCGAGCAGGGCACGCTCGATGTCGGCGGGCTCAAGCTCGGCGATCAGGCGTTCGCGACCCGCTTCCAGCGGATGTTCAACGAATCGGGCAAGATCGACCAGGTCGCCGAGGCGACGACGATGCTTGTACGCACCAAGCTTCCTCCCTGGCTCCCGGTCTCGTTCGTGGACGACTCGCGGCTGCCGCTCGTCCTCGGACTGCTTGCGATCGCGATCGTCAACTTCGCCTGCTTTACCGGCCTCGCGATCCCTCTGCTCGGCGTCGTCGTGGCGAGTTCGTTGCTCGGATTCGCCGCGCTCTCGCGCGACCGGAGCGATCTCGCCGCGAGCCTGGCGTCGATCCCTGCGTTCCTCTTCGCCTTCGCGCTCCTGATCCGCGCGCTCATGATCGTGCTCGACCGCGCGACGCCGATGTTCGCGGTCGCGAGCGGCGTGATCCGCGAGGCGATGCGCCTGCGGATCGCCGTCGTCTTCGCGGCGGTGGCGATCATCGCGATCCCGTTGCTCCCGCAGTGGATCGATCCGACCTCGCCGCTTCGCTACCAGGTGCAGACATTCCTCGCACGCTCGCTCGACGCGATGTACCTCGTCTGTGCGTTCCTGACGGTCTTCTTCGGCTGCGCGACCGTGGCCTTCGAGATCCGCGACCGCCAGGCGTGGATGACGCTCACCAAGCCCGTCTCGCGCCTCTCGTGGCTCGCGGGCAAGTGGCTCGGCCTCGTGGCGCTGAACGCCGCGATCCTCACCGTCTGCACGCTTGCCATGGTGGCGTTCCTCGCGCAGATGCGCGCCCGCCCGGCGATCGATGGCTACGACCGCGCCGCGGTCCGCGACGAGGTGCTCGTGGCGCGCGCGGGCGGCGTTCCTGTCTACAAGTACCTGCCGCCGGAGGAGATCGAGCTCGCGGTCACCGAGGCGATTCGCTCCGACCCGAACGCGCGCGCAGACATCGAGGAAGGCCGCCGTACCGAGCTCGAGGTGAAGAAGTCGCTCGCCCGCGCCGTCGCCGAGGAGTATCTCAAGGCGCAGCGCTCGATTCCGCCCGGACAGGAGCGCGCCTACGAGTTCAAGGGGCTCGACGCCGCACGCGAGGCGAAGGCGAACCTCACGCTTCGCTACAAGTTCTACGCCGGCGAGAGCGATCCGCACGCGGTCTATCCCGTGATCTTCATTCTCGGCGAGGGCGCCGATGCGCCGTGGCTCGATCGCCAGTTCGTCGCGGCGCAGTCGAATGTCATCACGGTCCCCGCGAGCGCGATCAGCGCGAACGGGACGCTCGTGATCCGCATCGCGAGCGTCCGCTTCGATCCGAACGCGCCGCCAGGTGGACAGCAGTTCTATCCGAGCGACTCGTCCATCGGCTTCGATCCGGATGGACTCGAGCTTCTGTTCAAGGTCGACGACTTCGGTCCGAACCTCGTCCGCGCGCAGATGGTCAATCTGCTCAAGCTCTCGTTCGTCGCCATGCTCGCGGTGACGCTGTCGTCGTTCCTGAGCTTCCCGGTCGCGTGCCTGGTGGTCTTCACCGTGTTCTCCGCCGGCTCGATCGCGCCGTACCTCGCGACGAGCATCGACGAGTACCGCATCCGCACCGATTCCGGCGTGCTCAAGGCGATCGAGTCCGTGATCCGCGGCATCGCGAGCGGCACGGAGTTCTCCGTGCGTGCGTTCGGCGAGGCGCGTGCGAGCGGTCCGCTCGTCGAAGGCCGGCTGGTGCCGTGGGAGGTCGTGATCCGCACGCTCGCGCTGATCGGCGTCGCCTGGAGCGGCGTGCTGCTCGTCCTCGGTTTCGTGATCTTCCGTCGCAAGGAACTCGCCATCTACAGCGGGCAGGGAGGCTGACATGAGCGACCGACTTGTCCAGCTTGGCGCCGTGGTGGCACTCGCGGGCAGCGTGGCGGCGGCCGGACTGCTGCAGCCGAAGTTGATCGAGATCGCGGACCGCGACCAGCTGCGCTACACCGACGAGTCCGTCGAGGGCGCGCCGCCGATCGTCGCGATCGGCACCGCCATCGGCGCGCTCCGCGGCCTGATCGTCGACTACTTGTGGATCAAGGTGACGATCCAGAAGGAGAAGGGCCTCCTCTACGAGGTGATGGCCGACTCCGACCTGATCACCAAGCTGCAGCCACGCTTCCCAGAGGTCTGGTCGTTCCACGGTCACAACCTCGCCTACAACATCTCGGTGATGACCAACACGCCCGAGGAGCGCTGGGCGTGGGTGAACAACGGCATCTCGCTCGTCCGCGAGCGTGGCATCCGCTACAACCCGAACGACCTCGAGCTCTGCAAGGAGCTGGCGTTCTGGTTCTCGCACAAGATCGACGGCCTCGCCGACGACGCGCACCTCTACTACAAGCGGCAGTTCGCGCGCGAATGGCAGTTGGTGCTGGGCGTGCCACCGTACGACTACGAGGAGCGCAAGGCGTGGATCAAGGCGATCGCCGACGCCCCCGACACCCTCGAGGGCGTGTACGCGCAGACGCCGGAGACGAAGGCGTTCGTCGAGGAGCTGCAGGAGAAGCTGAAGCCGCTCGGGCCGCGCTACGAGTTCGCGGTCGACAAGCGTTTCCTCCTCCTCTACGGGGAATGGGCTGCGCGGCAGGCTTCGCCGTACGCGCGCATGCTCGGCATGCGAGCGATGGACGAGGACGCGGCGACCTTGGTCGGCGTGTTCGACGCGACCTTCGGCAACAAGGATCGGCAGGTTGCGGCAGTCGCCCTCGTGAACTTCCTGCGCAAGCGCGTGCTGTTGGATTCCTACAACATGGATCCGCAGATGATGTACGAGTTCACGCGCGACACGGGTCCGCTCGACTGGCGGCACCCCGCGGCGCATGCGCTCTACTGGGCACGGCGCGGCTCGCAGCTCGGCGAGCACCGAATCACCGACGAACTCGATGTCGCCAAGATCATCAACAACGACCGCACCGAGATCCAGGCGATGCAGGCGCTCGCGCGCTCGGGCCTGGTTGGGTTCGATCCGTTCAGCGGCGACAATGTCACGCGCCTCAACGATCCGCGCTGGATCAAGGTGATCGACCGGTACTTCGACACGCTCTACACCAAGCACTACGACACGCGTGGCGCCGGCGGCGAGACCTTCATGAACTTCCACCAGAACTTCATGAAGCAGGCCGTGCGCGAGCTCTACCGTTCGGGCGATGTGGCGGGCGCGCAGGAGATCCTCGATCGCCTCGATCGTCTCTATGGCTCGGGCGCGGTGATCCCGAACAGCGACTATTCGCTGCCGATCGACCAGTTCGTACAGCGCGTCACCTTCGGCGAGTACGAGATGCAGCCGGAGGTCGCCCGCAGCGATGTGTATTCGGTGCTCGAGCGCGGCTTCCGCGAGGGATTGCTGCTCGAGAACGAGAAGGTGCTGAAGGAAGCGCTCGATTTCGCGCGCGACCTCACGCGCTACTTCCGCGAGGTGCGGTTCAACGACTTCGTGAACAAGTTCGGCGAAGGCCGCATGAAGGACCTCATCGGCCAGCTCGACGAGTCGATTCCCGCGGTGCTCACCAAGGTTCTGCTCGATACCCAGCAGCCGCTCCTCGACCGCCTCGTCATCTACCGCAAGGCTCCCGAGGACCTGCGCGCGCTCGTCTACGACCGCGTGAAGGCGCCGCTGCAGATGGAGTACCAGACGAACAAGCTGGCCTCGACCGGCATGAAGTTCGAGGAGCTCCTGCCCGAGCCGCCCGGCATCGAGGAGGCTCGACGCCAGCTTGCCGAGCGCGCGAAGCGTCGCGCGGCGGAGGCTGAGGAGAGCAACCGCAGCGAGGCGCAGCGCAAGTAGCGTGCGAGTGAAGCGATGTCCTGCGGTACACTCGCCGCCATGCGCATTCCTCCAGCGATCCTCGCCATTGGCCGCAACTACGCCGACCACGCCGCCGAGATGGGCGGCAAGACGGACGAGTTGCCGATGGTGTTCATGAAGAATCCCGCGTCCGCGTGCGGCAACGGCGACACGATCGTGATCCCGCCGGTCTGTCGGCACGGTGGCCCGCAGGTCGACTACGAAGGCGAGCTCGCCTTCGAGATCGCGCGCGATTGCCGCGATGTGAGCGAGGCCGACGCGCTCTCGGTGATCGCAGGCTACCGCGTCGCGAACGATGTGAGCGCGCGCTGGTGGCAGAAGACCGGCTCGGGCGGGCAGTTCTGCCGCGGCAAGAGCTTCGACACCTTCTGTCCGATGAGCGATCTCGTGCCCGCGTCGGCGGTGCCGGATCCGCAGGATCTCGAGATCGAGACGATCTTGAACGGCGAGCGCGTCCAGCACGCGAGCACCGGCCTCATGGTGTTCGGCGTGCGGTACCTCGTCGCCGAGCTCTCGAAGGGCATGACCCTTCTCGCAGGCACCATCGTGCTGACGGGCACGCCCGCCGGCGTGGGTGCAGGCCGCAAGCCGCCGCTCTTCCTGAAGGATGGCGACACCGTCGAGGTGAAGATCTCGCGCGTCGGGCACCTGAAGAACCGCGTCCGCGAGGCTTGAGCCTCCGCGGTCTCCGAGCCGGATCGCAGCGGTCGCCAAGCCGGCCGCCGGCGCTCAATCGCGCGGCACGGGGTCGTCTCCGTGCCCGCCCCAAGGCTGGCATCTGCCGAGGCGACGCAGCGTGAGCAAGAGCCCGCGCCACGCTCCGTGGCGCTCGAACGCTTCGATCGAGTAGAAGGAGCAACTTGGCGAGAAGCGGCACTGTCCGCCGAGCAGCGGACCGAGCGTTCGCTGGTAGCCGCGCACACCGAGGATGAAGAATCGCGCTGCAAGCGACGGACGCTCGAGGCCGTGGTCCGTCATGGCGACTCCTCGGTCCGTGGGTCAGGCTTCTCGGTGCGCCGTGCCGAGCGCTTGCGCCAGACGCCGTGCACATGCTCGAGCGCCGCCAGCAGGTGACGCTCGTACTCGGCGAGCGGCAACTCCTCATGGGGCCGGACCACCAGCAAGATGTCGTAGGGCGCGGGTGCATCCTTCGGGTGGGACGCCTGGGTGAGGCGAAACGCCTCGCGCAGCAGCCGCTTGAGGCGGTTCCGGCGGGACGCCGTGCCGATGCGGCGTCCGATCGAGATGCCGATGCGTGTCTCGGCCGCAGTCGAGGGCGCAGCGTGCAGCGCAAAGGCAGGGCACTCGGCACGAACGCGTGCGTCGAGAATGGCCTTGAAGACTCCAGCGCCGCGCAGGCGACGCGAGCGGGGGAATCGCAGCCGCTGCTCGCTCATTGATCCTGCTCCATGTGGCGTCGCCACGCCCGCATCACGCGCCCGCGGGTGAGGACGCCGATGATCGCGCCCTTCTCGTCGCGCACGGGCAGCGGGCCGCGATCGATGCGATCGAGCGCGTGATCGAGAGGCAGGTCGCGGTCGATCGCGCGCAGGCCCGTGCGGGCGATGTCGCGCACCTGGAGGAGCGGGAGCGCCTCTTGGTTGACGAGCGCGATGCGCAGGTCGCGCGCGCCGATCATGCCCTCGAGTGCGCCAGAGTCGTCGAGGACGACGAACTCCTCGCTTCCCCGCGCGAGTTCGATGAGTGAGTTTGCGGGAGCCGAGCCGCGCACGGTCACCGCCGCACGGAGTTGCACATCGCTCACGCGGAGTCGCCGCAGCGCCGACAGGTCGGACGCGGAGCCGAGCCGCACGCCGAGCGCCGCAAGTTCGGCGGTGTAGAGGCTATGTCGCTCGAGGAGGCGCGCGACGATGGTGCCGAGCGCCGCGACGAGGATCACGGGCAGGAGAATCGATGGTTCGCGCGAGAGCTCGTAGACGAGCATCGCGCCAGCGAGCGGCGCGTGCGTCGTTCCGGCGACGAGCCCAGCCATGCCGGCGAGCGCGAGTCGCGCGGGGCCGACATCGGCGACGATCGGCACGAACTCGCCGAGGCTCCCGAACGCGCCGCCCACGAGCGCGCCGACGAGAAGCGCCGGCGCAAACAGTCCGCCGATGCCGCCCGAGCCGAGCGTGAGGCTTGTCGCAACGCACTTCACCACGGCGAGTCCGATGAGGAGCGCCGCGACGACCAGCGCGGTGTCGCGTGCATAGAACGACGGCTCGAGCACCGCGCGCGCCACGGGGTAGCCGTTTCCGTAGAAGGACGGCAGCAATCCCTCGCCGAAGTTCGGCATGTCCTTGGCGAGCGCGACATGGAGGACACCGAGAAGCGCGAGGATCGCTGCGCCCGTCGCGGGAAGCATCCACCGGGCAACCGGCAGCTTCGCGAACGCGACTTCGGATGCCTGCAGCGTGCGGACGAAGAAGACGCTCGCGATGCCGCAGACGATGCCGAGGAGCGCGAAGGCCGGCACTGTCGAGATGGTGAGGCCTTCGCCTGTGCCCGCGAAGAGCTCGGCGCCGACGCCGAAGAGCGGCTCTTGGGTGCCGATCAAGGTCTGCACGGTTGCCGCCGCGAACACCGATGCGATCACGATCGGCGTGAAGGTCCGCAGCGAGAAGTCGCGCAGCAGGACCTCGAGGACGAAGAAGATGCCGGTGATCGGTGCGTTGAACACCGCAGCGATGCCGGCCGCCGCGCCGCAGCCGACGAGCGTGGTGGTGGTCTGCGGATCGGCACGGAGGAACCGCGCGATCGTCGAGCCAAGCGTCGCACCGATGGTGACGATCGGACCCTCGGGTCCGGCCGAGCCGCCGCTCGAGATCGTGGCGGTCGAGCCAAGCCAGGTGCGCACCGCGAGGATGGGTGGAATCTGGGCGCGCTTTCGGTGGATCGCGTAGAGGACGCTCGAGACGCCGTGCGCGCGCAGCTTGACCTTGAAGATGGATTGAATCGCGCCGCACAGGAGCGCGCCGAGCACAGGAACAATCGCGACCGCCACAGGCACCTGGCTCGGGTTGTCGCGCGCCCATTCGATGGCGCCGTGCTCAAGCCACTGGATGGGTCGGATAAATGCGAGGGCGATGACCGCGAGGGCGATTCCCGTGAAGGCGGCCCACAGCAGGAGCCGGCGGTCTCGCGTGAGCCCAACGCGCGAAAGCGCCCGCGCGGAATGGCGTTGCGCGCGCGACAGCCAGCCTCCCGCGGCATGGCTGCGCGGGGTCTCCGGGGGCTCGCTGGGGG